>CAYUBJ010000068.1:0-2578 GCA_964443065.1 uncultured Rhodoluna sp. | reverse complement strand
GTAACGTAAACACTTATCTGCTTTCCAGCATCTGCTGGGAGCAACTTATAGGTGGATTTTGTGGCTCCCTTGATTGCTACAGTTCCTCGATACCACTGGATACTCAGGTTAGCTCCTACGTCCCATCTGCCTGTGGTTGCCCTCAGGATTGAGCCAACTTTAGCTTTTCCGCTAATGACAGGGGTTGGAGTGATAAGCAACCGCACTGGGGACCCAACTATTGCTGTTTGGGGCGAGATAAATTCCTCGGATGTTGCTCCCCACTTAGCAACAACTACACCAATACCTACTCGTCTGTTCAGTTCAGTGGCTCCCAAAACAATTGTGTCCGTTTTGGCATCTTGAATGGCACTTCCGTTAGAGAAAGTTGGGGCGAGGTACCGATACCACTGATAGCTGAAATTAGTGACATTGCTTGAAGTAACTGTCGCCTTGAGCGGTTCGCCTATATTCGCCTTACCCGCAATTGAAATCGTTGGATTCTTAAAGGCTTTTGGGAATCCAAAGCTAGAAGCCAGCTGACCATACGTATTAGATCCCCAACAAACGAGCGCTGAATCAGGCCCAACATAACAAGCGTGCTGAAGCCCTACCGAAACCGTACCTCTAGATTGACCAGGCACTTCGCTCGGGATTGCTGACTTTAAGCCAGTTCGGCCTAGTTTTGTAGAAACATTTGAACCAAAACAAACCAATTTCGAATCTGATAGTCGATTAGCGCAAACAGAGTTTCCCGACACTGAGACTTTTTCATAGGTTCCAGCGATGAGTCCAGTGGCTTGGGATTCGCTGTTATCTCCCATGCAGGTTAGCTTTCCACTATCAGCAAAATCCCCAAGAATAAAGCAAGTGTTATTTCCTCCGGCAACTAGCTCGGTCGAGTTGCCTGCAGCTAATTCGGTAAGAGGTAGTTTCTGTGTTGCTGAGTTTTGAATCTGCTTCTTTGAATTATCTCCCCAACAGTATGGTCGGTAATTGAGGGTGAGCAGACAGCTGTGGTAATCGCCTAAACTTATGCTTCGCACGGAAGCGATACCTGGGACAACTACCGCAATCTTGGAGTCCGCGCCAGTGTAACCCAATTGATCCTTAAGGTTGTCGCCCCAACAATAAACCAATCGATCTTCTGCCAAGGCACAGAAGTGTCTGTAGCCAGCCTTAACGGAAATCGCACCATAAGGAATCCCTTGAACCTCAACTGGCACTAAAGACGTTTTATTCGTATTGTCCCCTAGCTGGCCAGCACTATTGGAGCCCCAACAAAGAACCTTGTTATTCATGTCGATTGCGCACACGCTGATATTTCCGACAGCCACTTCACGGAATTGCTTTTCCGGATCAACATCCGGAATGATGTTTCCCCAACACCTAAGTTTGTAGCTCGTTGTGATGGCGCAAGTTTGAGTAGCTCCAGTAGAAATACGGAGGATTGAATTGTTTGTTGCGCTTCCAGTTGGAACCTCAGTGCTTGTAATAATCCCAGACTGACTTAGTGAATTGTCACCAACGCAGCCGATGGATGAGTCTTTATTTAGGGCACATATGTGAGAACTTGAAACGGCAAAACTGATTCCATTAGGAAACACAGATGGAACTCTGTTTACCTGATCGCCTGATGTGATTGAAACTTGCTTATTGTCATTATTACCCCAACAAAATGTAGAGCCAGAGATCCCGACCGCGCAGGCTGATTGACCGCCGGCGAATACTTTTGAAACCGAACTCAGACCCAGTACTGGCTGAACCTCACTACTCGTTTGGAGATTTCCTCTGCCCAGCTGCCCTTGAGTATTGTCACCTAAACAGTTGGCGATCTCCTGCTTAATGAAGCACAGGAAATCGAGACCGACAGTAACAGAAGTGACACCTTGAGTGTTTGGAACATCAACCGCTGAAATAGAGTTCGTAATCGATCCCCAGCAACGAAGCGTCTGCGCAAGAACGCAAACATCACGATCGCCAACAGCTATCGCGGTAACCGATGTAAGACCCGCAATCTGAACCGGCACAGGACTGTTGTATGCATATGCTTGATCGCTAGTTAAGTTTCCCCAGCAGTAAATAACAAGATCTACTGTCAGCGCACACGAGTAGTCAGCTCCAGATTGTAGATCAATCAATTTTTTATTTAGGTCGATTCTTTTGGCCTGGCTACCTGAAACTGTTGTTCCAAGTTGACCGAGAGAATCATCTCCCCAGCAGTACCCGTAACCATCAACACCAACAGCGCATGCGTGCTTTGATCCAGTTGTGACACTTTCCACTGGACCAAGACCAGGAACCGCTGTTGGATCTGAAATCGGTACTGGAGAAGAAAAACCTAATTGGCCTTTATCATTCTGCCCAACGCAGTAAGCGACATCATTTTGTCTAATCGCGCAGGTGAATCCCTGACTCGCATCAATAGCTCTTTGAATTGTCCCAGCCTCGGCATTAGCCTGCTGGGCAACAACGAATGGCAGCAAAAGAAGAGCTGCTGATAGAGATCTTAAAATGCGAGCGAACATGCTCTAAAACTAACACTTTGGTGGACGATACTGGGATCGAACCAGTGACCCCTTCCATGTCAAGGAAGTGC
>CAYUBJ010000067.1:0-2697 GCA_964443065.1 uncultured Rhodoluna sp. | reverse complement strand
AAACATCAGAATAACTCTTTCTTCTATGACGTTTCGCACAAAACGTAATTTCCCCTAGACTACAAGGCATTCCGGATGTGACCTAGGCAATTAGATGGTCTTGCCTAAATCGTTACCTAGCGCAGTAACAGCCAAATAGCCATGCCAACAATCAAGATTGCCCCGACATACTGCAGTCTTTGCTGGAATTTCTTGTTTATTGACTTAGATATCAGATGTGATCCAAGCACTAGCACCCACTGCCAAATAATCGATCCGAGGAAGATTCCAGCGGCAAAGCTAAATGCGTCCAGCCAGGCATTTGTTCCAGAGATTGCTGAGAGGCTGGGAGTTATTCCAACGAAATAGAACGCAGTTGCAGGATTGATCACAGTCAAACCAAAGAACGTACCGAAGGTAACCAGGGCACTTTTGGTGTTGACTTCTTTAGCTCCAACACCTCCAACCTGGGTTTTTCTAGCACTAATCGCTATCCGCAGAGCTACGAAGATAAGTAGCAGTGAACCTGCAATCCGAAGTGGTAGTAACCATTGGGCAAGGCTTGATACAACAATGTCACCAAGCATAAAAACTAAAAAGGCGTAACTAAAATCTACCGATGCCATCGCAAAGGTTGCCACCCCGGCAACTTTCCTGCCTTTATTTAGTGTGGTGACTATTAGCAGCATTGCCATTGGGCCAAGTGGTATGGCTAGGGCCAAACCAGCTAGAAATCCTATTCCGAATATCTCCACTTACTTGTCTCTAATTTCGTAGTGGATGAAACCGGTTTTGTCGGCAACTTTTTCGTATAGCGCTCTAGCGGTTAGATTATTTTCAGCCGTTAGCCAATAAACCTTTGCAAGATTGTTTTGCCTAGCCCAGGTTTCCACGTATCTAATCAGTGATCTGCCAACACCTTGACCTCGTGCTTGGCTGGCAACAAAAAGGTCTTCAAGGTAGCAAGTGTCCTCGATAGACCATGTGTCCAGGTGGGTAAGCCAGTGAACAATGCCTAGAGCTTTGCCTGAATCATCTATAGCAATTGCCCCGTGAATCTCTGATTTTAGGATTCTGTCAAAGGTGGTCTGGGTAACTTCTTCAGCTAGTTCAGTCTCATAGAAACTTAGGTAACCATGCCAAAGATCCAACCACTGCGTATAGTCGGCTTGGCTTATTGGCTTTATCTCAAACACAATTTCAGTTTATCTTTGGCCTAGTGCCCTACTCTGGAATAGGAAGTGAGGCTATGGACCTAAATGCTGACCTAGGTGAAACCGAAGGTGACTACATCGAACTATTGCCGATAGTCACATCGGCTAATGTGGCCTGCGGTGCCCATGCTGGTGGTGGTCAACTACTAGTCGACACTTTGAGGGCAGCGAAACAGCACTCAGTTAAGGTTGGGGCACATCCTTCTTACCCTGACCGAGAGAACTTCGGCAGAGTCTCACTAATAGGTGCGATAAGCGAAGCAGACCTAATCAGGAGCATCACCGAGCAGATAGAGCTTGTGAAAACCGAAGCTGAAAAGCTAGGTATCAAACTGAATCACGTTAAGGCTCACGGCGCACTATACAACGACGCCATGGCTTACGAAGACGTTGCTGTTTCATTTCTGGTCGCGGTTGGTAGTGCTGCACCCGGATTACCAGTTCTTGGGCTTCCAAATAGCAAGCTTGAAGCACTAGCCGAAGAACAAGGAATCCGGTTTATCCCGGAGGGCTTTGTCGATCGCGCCTATACAGATCAGGGTCAACTCGTTCCAAGAACTGAAACCGGATCAGTTTTGGATTATGAAAGGTCGCTGGTTCAGGTCCGAGAAATCGCAAAACAAGGAACGGTTACCACCATCACCGGAAACAAAATCAAATTGCTGGTCGAGACCCTTTGCATTCACGCCGATAGTCCAGATGCCGCAAGATCGGCAAAAGCAGTAAAGGATCTTCTTTTACAAAACCAAGTTCCAGTCAAGGCTTTTGAGAGTTAGACCAACATGGGAATGACAATTAGCTCCTATGGGGAAGACTCAGTTTTTGTGGATTTGGATTCTACTAGGCCACTAAGTTTCAGCCCACAGTTAAGCACCCTGTTGCCGCATACCACTATCCGCCTAGGTCTAGAAAGTTTAGTAATAACTTTTCCAGAGTTTGGTGATCATTGTGAAACTGTAAAGCAGGCACTTGAAAAAATATCACCTCAGGATCAAGTCCAAGCTGGTCGTGAACACTTGATTCCTGTTAGTTACGACGGTGAAGATTTAGAACTCATAGCAAAAACACTAAATGTCTCTATAGCTGAAGTTATCAAAGCCCATCAGCTAATCACTTGGTCAGTTGCCATGATTGGTTTTGCTCCTGGCTTTCCCTACTTAACTCCAATAGACCCACATTTGCCCGAAGCGTTGTTGCTCTCTAAAATCGGGAGGCTTAGCTCTCCAAGAGAAAAAGTGCCGAGTGGATCAGTTGGCATCGCGGCAGGAATGAGCTGCATCTACCCATCGAAGATGCCCGGTGGCTGGCACCTGCTGGGTCATACCGATATAAAACTATTTGACGCTTACGCGGAAGGATCTCCTTGTCTGTTTGAAGTAGGAGATGTAGTTCGTTTTGAAGGTCTAGCCAAATGACCGTAAGAATAATCTCCACAGGAATTTCACTTGTTCAGGACAACGGACGCAGTGGTTATGAAGATATGGGAGTACCTCGCTCCGGCGCT
>CAYUBJ010000066.1:0-2787 GCA_964443065.1 uncultured Rhodoluna sp. | reverse complement strand
ATCACAGCATCATGGCGAAGTGGAACATCCGAGGCAAAGAGTGAACAGACTCCGGCGCAGATTAAGTGGCGGGCCGCTGAAGCCGCATCCAAGAAAAGAGCGCGCTAGCAAGTTATTCTTGTCTCGTGATTGCGCTGCTTAGAGGAACCGTTGTTCGTAAGGACTTATCAAGCATCGTTCTTGACGTCTCTGGCGTGGGATACCTGGTAAATGTTTCGCAACCGTCTATTGCCAACTATTCGGTTGGGAGTCAGATCGTTGTTAACACGGTGCAAATCTTTCGTGAGGATGCGGTCACTCTTTACGGCTTTGACACGTTAGACGAACTCGAACTATTCAACCTGCTTTGCTCAGTAAATGGGGTTGGGCCAAAATCAGCTCTTGGCATCCTGAATCATTTAGGAGTTTCTGGCATTCAACAGGCGGTAAGCGCTGCAGATGATGCAATGTTCAAGGCCGTTTCGGGAATAGGGCCAAAAACTGCAAAGCTAATAGTTTTGTCACTGACCGGAAAATTAGTTATAGGAGATTCAAAGCCGTCCTCGACGGTAGAGGTGAATGTTGTTACAGCTCTGGTGAATCTTGGCTATCCCGAGAGAGTATCAAGGCAAACGGTTAAAGACGCCTTAGCAAGTCATCCAGAAAGCAATGAAGCCGAAATACTTAAGTTGGCCTTAGGCGAGCTAGCAAATACAAAGAGAATTGGCTGACATGTCAGATGAACTACTGAGCCCTCAGCCAGATTCCTCGGACTACGCTTTTGAGAGTGCGATAAGACCTAGCACTTTAGAGGAATTTGTGGGGCAAACCAAGGTTCGACAACAAATCCAGCTGCTTATTGATGCCGCAACTATTCAAAATAGAACGCCTGATCATATTCTTTTAGCTGGCCCGCCAGGTCTGGGAAAAACCACGCTCGCGATGATCGTCGCACATGAGGCTAGCAAACCATTGCGGTTGACCAGTGGTCCAGCGATTCAGCATGCGGGGGATTTAGCTGCAATACTTTCTTCCCTCACAGCCGGCGAAGTTTTATTTATTGATGAGATTCACCGAATGTCTAGAAGTGCTGAAGAGCTCTTGTATTTAGCGATGGAGGACTTCCGCGTTGATGTGATGGTCGGTAAAGGAGCAGGTGCTAACAGTATTTCGCTTGAGCTGGAACCATTCACACTAGTTGGAGCGACAACCAGATCAGGGTTATTACCGAATCCGCTTAGGGATCGGTTTGGTTTTACTGCAAACCTTGATTTTTACGACGAGATCGAACTCCAACAGGTACTAGAGAGAGCCTCTCGGCTGATGTCTATAAAAGCGCATCCGAATGCACTGGATATCATCGCTTCTCGCTCAAGAGGGACCCCGAGAATAGCTAACCGACTTCTTCGGCGCGTTAGGGATTTCTCCTTGGTAAATGGGCAAGGGGTTATCAACGATGAACAGGTGGCTAAGGCGCTAGAGCTCTATGAAGTAGATGAAAAGGGCCTAGATCGCCTTGATAGGGCAGTTCTAGAGACCTTGGTGGTGAAGTTCTCAGGCAAACCAGTAGGGCTAAATACCCTCAGTGTCGCCATCGGCGAAGAGCCTGACACCATTGAGTCTGTGGTTGAGCCATTTCTTCTGAGAATAGGCTTGATAGCCAGAACAACTAGGGGTAGGCAAGCCACCCCCAGCGGATACCGTCATCTGGGCCTGACTGCGCCTGCTTCTGACTCAGGTTTATTCGATTAGGGTCGGCTATAATCGGGAGAGTTGCCCGAATTCTAAGCAGATTGGTCTAATTCATGCTCGATAGTAACCTGACGCTCGTCGTCATAATGCTTGTTTTCATCCTCTTCATGTTCTATAGCAACAAGAAGAGAAAGGATGCTGCAACTAAGCTCTCTAACTCGGTTGTTGTTGGAGCTAAGGTAGTCATGCTTGGTGGCATCACGGGGAAGGTTGTTTCCATCTCTGACGAGACTGTTGTAATCGAGAGCACACCGGGAAACAAAATTGAATTTGTCAAAGCGGCAGTTCGCAGTGCGGTTGCACCATCAGTTGACGATGCTCCGGCTGAAAAAGCAAAGCCCAAAACCACCGCTAAGAAATCGGAAACCGCTCCGAAGAAGACCGCTAAGTAAAGGAACAACGGGAATCTGAAATGGCTGCAAAAAACGGAATTTTGAAATCGGCTCGCCGATCCCTGTTATGGCTTGTGATCTTAACTCTAGGAATCCCATTGCTAATCGGAGCCAACATGCTTGGAGGGGACAAGAAGACAACCTTCGTCCCGAATCTGGCTCTTGATCTATCTGGTGGAACACAGATTATTCTTACCCCAGTTGTCAAAGCAGGTCAGCAAGTTCTTCCTGAGCAACTAAATCAGGCAGTAGGAATTATTCGCCAGCGTGTTGACTCCACTGGTGTTAGCGAAGCTCAGATTAATACTTCTGGAAACAACATCGTTGTTTCCATTCCAGGAACACCCGATAAGAACACTCTTGCTCTTATCAAGAGCTCCGCAAAGCTAGAGTTTCGAGCAGTTTTAGCAGCTTCTGCTGGAACCAAGACTCAACTTGGGGCACAGGGTTCAACACCGATTAAGACCTCTACGGCAAAACCTACTGATGCAAGCGATCTCAACTGGGTTTCTGCAGCGCTACAGAAGGAATACGAAAACTTAGATTGTTCCAAAACGTTCCGCGAGCCAGGGCAGGTTGATCCGGAAGATCTACCGCTGGTAACTTGTGCGCGAGAAGGCTACGAGAAATACATTCTCGGACCGGTCGAACTTACGGGATTGTC
>CAYUBJ010000065.1:0-3046 GCA_964443065.1 uncultured Rhodoluna sp. | reverse complement strand
GTCTGTGCAATTAGCACTGTGTTTCCTTTCATTGAGACATCCGCTATTTGATGCCTCATTTGTTGAGGTTTGCTATTCAGTGGCCACTAAACAGCTGTATTAAGTTGTCTAAGTTGTTACAAAATTAGAGGCGGCGACGCTTAGGTGGGCGACATCCGTTGTGAGCCTGTGGGGTCACATCAGAGATCGAACCAACCTCAAGACCTGCAGCCTGAAGCGAACGGATAGCAGTTTCACGACCAGAGCCTGGGCCCTTTACGAAAACATCTACCTTCTTCAAACCGTGTTCCTGAGCCTTGCGGGCTGCTGCTTCAGCAGCCATCTGAGCTGCGAATGGGGTTGACTTACGTGAACCCTTGAAGCCAACGTCACCTGAAGAGGACCATGAAATAACCGCACCGGTTGAATCGGTAATCGAAACAATGGTGTTGTTAAAGGTGCTCTTGATGTGTGCTTGACCGTGGGTAACGTTCTTCTTTTCTTTACGACGAGGCTTACGAACTGAAGTCGTTGCCTTTGCCTTTGGTGCTGCCATGAGTTTTCTCCTAAGTCTTTTCTAGTCAGACGCAAGTACTACTACTTACGTGCCGCCTTCTTCTTACCGGCCACAGTGCGCTTCGGACCCTTACGAGTACGAGCATTAGTCTTGGTGCGCTGACCACGAACAGGTAGTCCCTTGCGGTGACGAATACCTTCGTATGAACCGATCTCAACCTTGCGGCGAATATCAGCTGCAACATCACGACGAAGATCACCTTCGACCTTGAAGCTGCCTTCGATGTAATCACGAATAGCAACCAACTGGTCGTCGGATAGATCCTTCACGCGGATGTTCTTGTCGATGTTGGTGTCGGTCAGAACTTTCATACTTCTGGTGCGACCGATTCCATAGATATAAGTTAGGGCGATTTCAACTCGCTTATCGCGAGGAATATCGACTCCGGCAATACGTGCCATTGGGATTTCTCCTGATGTTTAGAAGGTCTGCAACAGTGTTACCTCAGATATTTATCTGAGCTCTCGCCTTCTCGAGAGGTGCCAGGAATATTTCCTTGAACACTGCCTTGGTTTTTTATTTAGTTATAGGTGTTGCGAGATCTTTGTTAACCCTGACGCTGCTTGTGACGAGGGTTCTCACAAATAACCATCACGCGACCGTGACGACGAATGACTTTGCACTTGTCGCAAATCTTTTTGACGCTTGGGTTAACCTTCATGTCTAAACTTTTTCTACTAGATGTTTATTTGTAGCGATAAATGATGCGCCCACGATTTAGGTCGTAGGTGCTGAGCTCAACAATCACGCGGTCACCTGGCAAAATGCGAATGTAGTGCTGTCGCATCTTTCCAGAGATGTGCGCTAAGACTTTGTGCCCGTTGGTCAACTCAACTCGGAACATCGCGTTCGGTAGAGCTTCATCAACTGTGCCCTCGATCTCGATGACGCCGTCTTTGTTGGCCATAAACTCACTTATCTTTTTTTACTTTGTTTGGGATTCGGCACGCGAAAAATTACCTAGATTTAAAGGGATTTTTCCGTGCCTAGACACCAAGACTCAATCTTAGGACAATTTGGCCTTAAATGGTAGTTAAAGTTTGGGCTCAACCGGGGTAACGCCATACTTGGCAAGTCCAGCTTTTCCACCATCTTCAGCGGTAAGCACCCAAATGCCCCCAGAATGCCTGGCTACGGTGTGTTCCCAGTGGCTGGCATCAGATCCGTCCACCGAGGCTACCGTCCACTGGTCAGCTAAGACCTTCACCCGCTGGGAACCAGCGGTAATCATGGGCTCTATGGCAATAACAAGGCCATTTTCAATAACCGGACCCAAATCCCGGGTTTGATAGTTGAAAACGGCAGGATCTTCGTGCATTGACCTACCCACCCCGTGGCCGATGTAATCCTGCAAAATCCCGTATCTGCCACTCTGGCGAATGCTGGCTTCAATTGCCCTGCCGACCTCATTTAGCCTCACCGCCGAAGCAAATTTCGCTATGCCAGCCCAAAGTGAGGCTTCACAGGCATCACTGACTTTTTGCCTGAGCGCAGAAAGCTCAGGGTCACCGCCTGGCACCACATAACTGAATGCGGCATCGCCATTCCAGCCGGCTGGGGTCTGAGCACCGCAATCGATTGAGATAATGTCCCCCGGTTGGATAATTCGGTCTCTAGAAGGAATGCCGTGGACGACCTCACTGTTAATGCTCGCGCAAATGGTGTGTGAATAACCCGGCACTAACTTGAAGTTACTCTTAGCCCCTAAGTCGGTAATTGTCTTTTCGGCAATGGCATCTAATTCCAGTGTGCTTACCCCGGGTTTGATTGCTGCTCGAACAGCAGCTAGGGCTTTTGCCGTGATTAGCCCCGCTTCACGCATCAGCATGATTTCAGAGTCTGTTTTTAGCGAAATACGCTCGCGAGCCATAACTACCTAGTTAATTGGTGAAAGACCACGCTCGGTTAGCGCATTCAAAATACGATGAGTAACCTCATCGACTTGGCCGAGACCATCGATTGGAACAACGATTCCTCGCTCGGTATAGATATCAATAATTGGTCTGGTCTGCTCACGGTAGACATCTTGGCGATGACGAATGATCTCTTCGGTGTCATCGGATCTACCCTGCATCTCAGCTCTTAGCTTCAAACGTTTTACCAGTTCATCGATGTCTGCAGTGAGCAAGATAACCGCATCAAGTCTTTGATCGTTTTCCGCAAGGATGTTATCGAGTTCCAACACCTGATCCCTGGTTCGTGGATAACCGTCTAGAAGAAAACCTTTTTCAACTCCATCGCCAGCAAATCTTGCCCGCACCATTTGGTTTGTGACATCATCTGGGACATATTCACCACGGTCCATGAAACCTTTAGCAAGAACGCCTAGCTCAGTTTCGTTCTTCACGTTTTCGCGGAAGATATCCCCAGTTGAAATTGCAGGGATTGAGTAGGCCTTAGACAGCAACAGCGCCTGCGTTCCCTTGCCGGCCCCTGGTGGGCCGATCAAGAGAAACCGGCTCACTTCAGTAGACCTTCGTAGTTTCGCTG
>CAYUBJ010000064.1:0-3385 GCA_964443065.1 uncultured Rhodoluna sp. | reverse complement strand
CTCTAGGTCTAGGGTGTCACCATCAAATACTTCGACGTCACCAACTTTGATGAAGTTAACCGAGGTGTCGGTGTTCTGAAGTACTAGAACGTTGAAAGTGTAAGTCTGCTGAGTTAGACCATCAGCTGCGGTAACAAGAACAGTAAGTTCGTTGTCACCGGTTACAAGCTCAAGATCTCCCTGCAAAAAGTAAATTGCGTTTGAATCACCAGTCACAACTTCAACGGCAACTGAAGTTGTTCCCCACGGAACAAGGTAATTGTCTCCGTCGGTTTGCTCTTCACCATTAATAGTTATAACTGCAGATGTGTCGTTGCTTGCTAACACATTCAATATGACTGTGTATTGCGTGCTGACTGGAGTTTCGCCAGTTGCGTCAGTAACGGTTACAACTAGATCGTTAGGACCAGTTGCAAGATCACTTCCACCAGCAATCTCCACAGTTGAAGTTTCAACTGCAGCAGTAGCAACAACCTCTACAGAAGTTGTATAAGGGTCAAGGTTTACAGTTTCACCATCGGTGACTGCTGTTCCATTGACTGTGAATACTGATAGCTCAGTGGAGGTCGATGCATAAGCAGCTGTGCTGCCGATGCTAACTATTCCGACTGAAGGTAGCAGCAATGCGAAAATTGTAAGTAGCGATATGCGCTTTGATTTAAACACGATCAAATCTTCCTCGGTCGATTGTTAACGGACTTTGCCCGCGTATAGATAACATTAGGGCTTATTTGCCTAAAAATAAAACTTCTTTACCAATTTGAAACCTGTTATTTCAGTAAGTTTCAGGGCCCTCTTTTGGGAGATTTTTGCCATATTTAGCCAGCAGATCAAGGAAGTGTTCCGGCTTTCGAGCCTGGAGGTAAATTTCATCAAAAGCAGGGTTCAGTAGCAAAATTCGGACGGTTTTTGAGCCAAGCCCGCCAACCCAGAGCAACCTCTTTACACCTCTTAGATACTCGCCAGTTTTGAACAAAAATAAGACGTTTTTGCTCTTTCTTTGTCCCAGAGATCTTCTGGTAGGGGTCTTTTCCTCTTAAACAGCGACAATTCGGCCTAATTCAAAGGCGATATAGGGTCTGCCAAACAGGCGCTTTTGAAGCCAAGACAGCTCAATTAGCCCAATTCCATCGGAAATTACTACCTGCACCACGAAAATCAAGCCTATTCGCTAAACCGAATAAAGGCTTTTATTTGGTTTTATGAATTATTTAGCCAATTTCTCAGTTAACTCATCAAATAACTGCTTAGCCTCGGATCCGGAATACCAGATCTCATCAATACTCGGGTGTTTAAGGGTTATACGCAGAGCATTTGCACCTGTCCGTCCCCCAAAAACCATTATTCGTGAAGAACCACTTCGCCATTCACCGGTAGCGCCGCCAAAGATCGGCCGTCTGCCGATACGAACGCCGAGCTTATCCTTACCAGGCAAAGGCTCAAACGTTACTTTGGTCACGCGGTTTAGCTCTAGAGACAGGTTTGGCCTACCAAGCAGTGCTCTCTCCCTAGCGCTAAGGCCAATGACCAGCTTGTTTTGCTCAACTGAGATGCTAACCACGCCAACCCCCTCCATAGTGTTGCCATAAAGCAACAAATTACCTTTGTGGCAACTATAACTTCACTGTGGCAGGTTTTATTCTCGAAAACGAATAAATCAGCAGAAATTTACATGATTGAAACACCTTATTTATAGGAGCAAAATCCGGTTAAAGAAATAATGCGGCAGCAAATTTCTTTGCTGACCGCATTATTCCTCCCAGCATGGGCGGTGACGGTGGGATTTGAACCCACGGTGGGCTTTCACCCACACAACTTTTCGAGAGTTGCACCTTCGGCCGCTCGGACACGTCACCGCCAAATAGGTTATCCCATAAATAAGGTGGCTGAAAGTCAGGATTTCAGCTGGCCAGCAGCCTCACTAATTGGTGATTCACAAAGAACTTCTCCCTACCGGACTGAAAACACTTCAAAGCACCTTGTTGTTCGAGAGAGCTAAGCCAATTGCTGGCCGTGAGCCTAGTCACCCCGCACCGCTCAACTACTTGCCTGATCTGCAGGTAGGGTTTCTCAAATATTAAGTCTGCTAAATCAGGCCTAACGGCAAACTTTTCGCCAAATCGCAATTGTAGTTCGGTAATACTTTTCAACTTATTAGCCGAGTCCACCGCTGAAAACCTAACTGCTTCCAACATAAATAGGACCCATTCCACCCAAGCACCATTTTGATCCACCGCTCTAAGGTGCTTGTAGTAATCATCGCGATGATCGTTTAAGTACTTCGATAGGTGAAGTATTGGGTACTGCAGTAAACCAGCCGATACCAATTGCAAAACATTCAAAACCCTACCTGTCCTGCCATTACCATCGCTAAACGGATGGATTGCCTCGAACTGATAGTGACTAAGAGCCATAACCACAGTTGGGTGAAGCAAATCATCTCGGTTGGCAAACTTCTCCCAACTGGACATCAATCGCTCTAATTGATTAGGAGCTGGTGGCGTGTAAACAGTTTTACCACCGGATCGAATGACAGTTCCAGTCTGCGTTCTAAGTGACATCTGCCTTCCCATCAGGTCAGTGCAAATCTTCGTTGCCAACTTAGTTGTGATACCTCTTTGTTTGGCAACTTTAGTGCCGGCAAGCAATGCTCTTCTTAGCCTTATCGCGGAGATAGTGTTTTGATCAACGTTGGTGCTAGATACATCAGCACTAAAAATTGCATCATGTGTTGTGACCACATTTTCAATGTCGCAGCTTGCCCTTGCTTCCAAAACTGGAATTGCATTTATAAACACATCGGCATTCTCAAGAAGTTCAGCTATCTCATCTAGTCTCGCCAACGCATTGGAGGCGGCGATAACCGCTTTAAATACCTCGGGGACAGCAAACTCCCCGGCAGGGGGTATCGGTCTGATTTGGCTCACAAAACGAAACTAACACATATGTATAGATTTGCCTAAAAACTATACATATCTCTAAAACATGTATAGTGCTATCTCTGTTTAGCGAAAAACTCTTTCAGTTGCGCGCTGGCTTCAACCTCAAGGACCCCGGTTATTACTTCAATCTCAGAGCCCAATCGCTTATCCCTAACTAAGTCATAAAGTGATCCGGAAGCTCCGACCTTTTCATCCCAAGCACCAAATACCACCTTTGATAATCTTGCGGCCTGAATAGCCCCAGCACACATAACACAAGGCTCCAGGGTAACCACCAACGTATACCCGTTTAGCCGCCAGTCCCCTAAAAGCTTTGCTGCCTCTTGAATAGCCAGAACCTCAGCGTGGGCAAGGGGATCAGCTCGAAGCTCTTTTTCGTTTCTCCCCCGAGCAACAATCTCACCTGATTCAGAAACAATTACTGCACCTACCGGCACATCACC
>CAYUBJ010000063.1:2328-3475 GCA_964443065.1 uncultured Rhodoluna sp. | reverse complement strand
AAGTTGAAATGATAACTTCCATTTCATGCTTATGCCTAGGCCCAGCCAAATTCCGAACATTCTCTAGTAAAACTATGGTTGGTTTATGAGAATCGATTATTTTCAAGATGTTGAAGTAGAGAGTTCCGCGGGTCTCCTCCATCCCCTTTTGTGCACCAGATTTCGAAAAGGGCTGGCACGGAAATCCGCCTGCAAGAATGTCATGTTCGCCCACGTTCATGACACCGTCATTGGCATCCTTGACGATATCGCCTAGAGATGGGTGACCCCAGTTTTTTGTATAGATTTTTGAAGCAGCATCATCTATGTCAACGGAATAAACGTGATTCCCATTGAGGGCTTCGAAAACTGCAGCGAAACCTCCGATACCTGAAAAGAGATCGGCATAGCGAAAGGACTTTGTTAGTTCCTTCTTAAATTTAGAAGCCATACAATTCACAATATACCCCAGTGCTGACATGCCTCCGACTAGCACCTAAGTCCGAATCATAAATTATTTAGAGTGTTTGGATTTTCATGAATCTAATATTTAATTACATCCCACAACTTATCAACATCATGCTGCCAATCAGTTGGCTGAAGTGGCATTGTGATTCTCTTGCCAACTTTGCCTCTGAATTTGGGGTTAGGTTCGTGCTCTAGGGTGGTGTGGTTACGGTGGTGCTTGGAGTTGAGTATCTCTTTAGGATCTTGGTCTTTCCTTAGGGTTAGGCCACAGGAACAGGTTCTTTCTTCTAGGAGGGAGTGCAGGTTCTCCTCAACATCTCTAAGCGCTACCTTATAGATGCTCACTCTGGCCCAGTAGCCAAAGAACACTGGGCTAGAGGTAATCTTCCCGTAATAACGTTGTATTTCTTTTATGGTCTCCTCTGGCTTCACATACCTACTCACATACCACCATGTCCTACTTGCCATCTGTTTCCCCTTCAACTGCAAACTCGATCTTTGGAAAGTACTTTTTGACTATCAGATTCCACTTTCTATCCACCGGGTGAGAGCCATTCATGCCCCAGAGTCTCTTGTGAACCTGGCCTCTAAAGGTGACATAGCTCAGTGGCTTTAGGGTGATGTGATCGCGATGGCCTTTGACTGTCAGTATGGCGTCTAGATCCTGATGAACATCAGGATCTAGCACCAAACCACAGCT
>CAYUBJ010000063.1:0-2228 GCA_964443065.1 uncultured Rhodoluna sp. | reverse complement strand
GTAGAGATAAAGATCCATGGTCTACCTTCGGTGGCCTTTACCTGGTCTGGTCTAGCCTTTGCTAGACCTTCTTTTAGGCGCTCTGGGTCGTGGTGATACCAGTGAACTGTTTCACCGTTAACTACAACCTCAAATTTCTCTCCCTCAATCCACCTTGCAGTTATAGGGATTCTTGGCTCTGAGTAACGGAATATTGGGATCCAGTGGAAGTTGTGACCCTCCCAGTAACCGGAACACTTGACCGGTTCACTGGTGATTTCAAAATCTGCAGTTGCTCCAGATTTGGCGAGTTCGTTGAATTGCTTACCGTTGTGTGATGAGAAGACCGGTAGCATCTTCGGTTCTTGGTTGTTAGTTTCTTCAGACATGAGTAATGCCCCTTCTTAGTTAGTCGGGGCATTACTGCCCCATCTTGGTTTACCTAACACGGTTGTGTTTCGGTCTGTTCCGTTTGTTTGTTGCTTGGCACCTTACCGATGGGAGGCAGGTTGCACTCTTCTTTGCTGATTGCTCAGCTTGAACAGAAAATTATTTAGTTATTTACCTTGATCGCGTTTTTTACGGTTTTCAAAGTACTGGATTAATCCTAATGCTCTTTGTGAATCTCCACTAGCCAAATATTCTTTGACCGTGTCGTCTTTGAATTTTCTAGCTTCACGGTAATTCTTTAGTTCCTTGTGAATCCTTGCAGCATTCTCATTTGCATATAACCACTCACGTTGGTTTAGGTTAACACGAGCATCTGCAAGCACTTCTTGGTTTAACACAAGCGCTTCGGAAATTCTTCCCACTTTTTGTAGTGCATGGGTAACCATGTTCTTGATTGTGATTACAAGATCGTCTTGGTAATTGAGCGACTCTCTTGATAAGCCATCCCAAATCCCGACAATCTCGTCGAACTCATCCTTCTGCCAGAAACCACGAATCATGCCGTCGATAGCTACCCAACGAGCTTTGATGTCGCCTTGTTCACAAGCTAGATCAATTAGGTTCTTTGAAGCCATCACTGCTAGGTCTGACTTACCGGCATCAAGCAGGTGGCGAACCTCTTCGTTATGGGTTTCAATGTCACTGGTCTTAACACCAGGGGCCCGCTTTGATAAGGCTTTCCACTCCGCTGCTATGCGATTGGCCTCGTCCATCTTCTCCTGGGCTGCCAGCGCTTCCACCAGGTAGTAACCGGCTTCTAGACCATGTTCAAAGTCCATGTTCCAACCGTTTACACAAGATACATAAGCGCGCCTTAGAACTTTCTCAGCGGACTCAAACTTGCCCAAACCCATGTATGCCCTGCCAAGCAGCAGCTTGGTTTCCGGCTCTGAAGAGTGGCGCAGACGCTGCTCCAAGATGCGAACCTCTTTGAGTTCTATCCTTGCCCTTATGTAGTTGCCTTCTAAAAGCGCAATTTTCGCAAATAACCGGTCAACTTCAAGCATTTCTCCAAGCCGAGAGTTGTCCTGATAAAGCTCTTTGGCGATCGCACCGGTGGTCTTAGCCTTATCTAGCTCGTCAAGCTGGATATAGCAGCGCATCAGCGCCGTATTAGCGTGAGCCAGCTCTGGGCCGTCATTGAGCATGTCAGCGTATTCGGCGACAATTTTGAACACATGGGCTGCTTCGGCATAACGTTTGAGCATTATTAGCGCGGAGCCTTTTCGACAATAGGCCTGGTTAATAAAGCGGATGATGGTTTCGTCAGGCACAAAATTGGGCTCTGCATTGAGCACAATCTCTGCACGAAGGATTGCAGCCTCTGGATCACCATTGACTGTCATTTGTCTTGCGGCGATGATGTTGTTGATGCGGTAAGACTCGAGTTTTAGGCCGTGTTCGGCGGCTAAGTCTGCAGCGGTTTCTAGCAGTTCAATCTCCATTGACCAATTCTGCTGATGAGCCTTCATTGCAGCTATATTTACGAGAACTTCAACCTTACGCTCCCAGGAGGTTTTGGTATCGCCATACTCGCTCCAGAGCTCGTCTTCGTCTTGTCCAAAAAAGTTATTATCCATGTATCGCCTACTTTCAACCCTCTTTTGGCATCGCCAAATTGGGTCCTATTAAAATTTGGGTTGGAGAGTTATTGTCTAACAGACCACTGACATTTAATCCGGACACGCCGTTCTCGGTTAAATATTTTGTAGCCGATTAGGGAAACAGGTATAGATACTTACCCTTGCCCTGAATTATTCCCGTTAAGCGGCTGTTGTAAACATCAAGCTTGGGAACTC
>CAYUBJ010000062.1:0-3604 GCA_964443065.1 uncultured Rhodoluna sp. | reverse complement strand
TCTCGAATTGCTAAGAAACCGCTTTCACGCTTGACTTATCTTACTGTGAAACCGCTTTCGCAGTTTACTACAAACCTTATTCGTGAGGAAGTAGGCCTCCCCAATTGTCTGTCGCACAACATACAAATGGGGAGGCAAAACCTCTTACTAGGAGATCAAATGCTACGTAATCGCTTCAGCTTCAAAACTGTTTCAGCGATATCTGCCGCAGCTCTAGCTGTCGGACTTCTCGGTGCAATTTCACCGGCCAAGGCAGTAGTGGACTGCACTAATGCGACCCAAAACACAGACGACTGTACTGTGCTGACAATCAACACCTTCGGTGACGTGATTCTTCCAGCACTTGTCTCTGACTACAAAAAACTTCGCCCAGACATCAAGTTGAGCATCAAGAAATCAGATCTCGATGCCTTGAACGGAACTGGTCTATATACACAGTGTGCTGCTGGTGGTGCTGGTAACCCAGACATCGCAGCTGTTGAAATTTCTTACTCTGGTTTCTGGAGACAGTATCCACAGTGTTTCACTGACCTTCGTACCATGCGCACCACAGTTGGTAACAAGAGTGCAACAGATTTGAAGAAGGACTACCTAGCCTGGCGCTGGGAGCACGGTGTTGGTTATAACGATTCAGTAATCGGTATTCCAACAGACGTTGGAGGCCTTGAGGTTGCTTACCGCTGGGATCTATTCAAACTTGCAGGTCTTCCATACAAGCGTGATGAAGTAAGCAAGGCATGGTCAACCTGGGACAAGTTCATCGCTTTCGGTAAGAGCTACCAGGCAAAACTAAAGTCACCAGCGTTTATCGCTGCTTACAAGAAGCAATTCAAGAAATCAACTGTTGATGCCAAGGGCTTCATGGACAACGTTGGAACTATTTATCCAGCTGTTATGAACCAGGGAACAGAAAAGTATTACCGCAACAACGGTACTGATCAGGGTCTATTGATTTACAAGACCAACCCTCAGGTGAAGAAGGCCTTCAACTACACTATCAACGCCAGCAAGGCCGGGATCGGTACCCGTATCGGTCAGTTCTCATCTGACTGGAACGTTGGTATGACCAAGGGTACTTTCGCAGTTATGTTGTCACCAGCTTGGATGATGGACTACATCAAGGGACAAGCTCCAGACACCAAGGGTAAGTGGGACATCGCTGACATCCCTGGTGGTGGAGGTAACCAGGGTGGTAGCCAGCTAACCATTCCTAAGGGTGCAAAGAACAAGCAGGAAGCTTGGAACTTCATCGCATGGTACCTAGCTCCTGCTCAGCAGTTGAAGGCATTCCAGATTTATGGATTGTTCCCTTCAACTCCTTCGCTATACAACGATCCAGATCTAGTTGGCTATAAAGACCCATTCTTCAACAACGCTCCAGTCGGTGCGATCTATGTTGATGGCGTGAAGAAGCTAAAGCCAATCTTCGAAGGTAAGTTGCAGCGCTGCATCGACATGGCTATGGGATCAGCTATCTCACTCGTTGCCAACGGCAAAGAGAAAGACTCGAATAAAGCATTTGCTAAAGGAATCGCAGACGCGGGTAAGTGTAAATAGGTCATAAGTTAATGTCGCAAAACACGTTGGCTAAGCGGAAGACTAAGCCGCCTTCGCCCTGGAAGAGCCCTGACCCGAATCGCAAGTTAAGCAATGCGGGTGCGGTGCTATCTCTGAATGGACGCTGGGGCTATATCTTCACTGCTCCGTTTTTTGTGATGTTCCTTATTTTCGGTCTAGCACCGATTGTTTACTCGGTCTACATCGCATTCTTCAACTGGGATGCACTTGGCACCCAAGAGTTCATCGGTGTAGCTAACTTCACAGAGTTGGTGGCAGATACCAGATTCTGGAATGCGTTAATTAACACCTTCGACATTTGGTTGCTCTCGACAATTCCGATGTTGATCATGAGTATTGGTTTGGCAGCTGTGCTGCATAACCCATTCCTCAAGGGATCAACATTCTGGCGAACAATTTTGCTGGTGCCAAACATTACCTCGGTGCTGGCAATCGCAATTGTTTTCGGACAGCTATTTGGTCGCGACTTCGGTATGGTCAACATCGTTATTGGTGCCTTAGGTTTCGAGCACGTTGACTTCATCCAGGGAACAACCTCTAGCCATATCGCAATTGCATCCATGATTGTTTGGCGCTGGACCGGATACAACGCGCTAATTTTCTTAGCAGCGATGCTGGCAATTCCTAATGAGCTTTATGAATCAGCTCAGCTTGATGGTGCAAATAAGTGGAAGCAGTTTATTTACGTAACCCTTCCGTCTTTGAGAAACACAATTACATTCGTTCTTATCGTTGGAACTATCGGTGGTCTTCAGGTATTTGCTGAGCCTTTGATTCTCGGTGGTTCATACAACGGTGGTGACTCAGGTCAGTTCTCAACTTTGACACTGTTCCTATTTGAGCAAGCATTCGTGGCTTATAAGTGGGGATATGCAGCTGCAATCGGAATCATGATCACTGTGATTGTTGCTTTAGTTTCGATCATCAACTTCTTCATCACTAAGCGTTTGGCAGGTGATCGCAAGTGACCGTCCTTACCAACCCAAACAAGAGACCTAAGTGGCAGAAGATGGGCATCGGTGGCTACATCGCACTGATCATCACCACACTGCTTTCGATCTTCCCGTTCTACTGGATGTTCATCGTTGCCTCCAACGGAACCGAGGAAATCAGTAAGATTCCACCAACACTGCTACCTGGTCCAAGATTCTTCACTGTGGTTAACAACGTGTATGAAGCACTTCCGCAGTTCAACCAGGCGCTTATAAATACCGTTTATGTTGGAACAGTTGTTGCTCTTGCCCAGGTGTTCTTCTCAGCTATCGCTGGATTTGCCTTTGCTAAGTTGAACTTCCGTGGGCAAAAGTTCATGGTCTTGTTTGTTGTCCTAACCATGATGCTTCCTAGCCAGCTGGGTATCATCCCGTTGTTCATGCTGATGGGTTGGGCTGGCTTGATTGACACTCTCGGGGCGCTAATCGTCCCAGCTCTGGTAACCGCGTTCGGTGTGTTCTGGATGCGTCAGGTGATTGATGCTCAGGTACCTAACGAGTTGCTTGAGGCAGCTAGCATCGACGGTGCTGGTGTATTCCGCGCTTACTGGTCGATCGTGCTGCCGATTATTGCTCAGAGCAGTTTCGTGCTCGGTCTGTTCTCGTTCTTGGCATCGTGGAACGACTTCCTCTGGCCACTTCTGGTTTTGAATACTCCAGAGAACTTCACTGCCCAGGTTGCAGTTAACCAGCTAAAGAGCAGTTACGCGATCGACTATGCCCTGAACATGGGTGGAGCATTCCTGTCTACTGTTCCGCTACTGATTTTGTTTGTTTTCGTTGGCCGTAGGCTCGTCCGCGGTGTTATGGATGGGGCGGTGAAGGGCTAATGGGTTTCCCGGAAGATTTCAGCTGGGGTTCGGCAACAGCTTCTTATCAGATTGAAGGTGCCTACCAAGACGGTGGTCGTTCAATGAGCATCTGGGACACTTTCAGCCACACCCCTGGCAAGGTATTCCAAGGTCACACCGGTGACGTGGCCTGCGATCACTATCACCGCTATATGGAAGACATCAAGATCATGAAAGATCTTG
>CAYUBJ010000061.1:0-3773 GCA_964443065.1 uncultured Rhodoluna sp. | reverse complement strand
GTGTTGAGCGTCTGATTTCCTACGACATCACTCAGGGTCTTACCGGTGTTACCGATCTATTGGAAGCAAGACCAGGTTGGCGTCAGGGTAAGGTCGGTGTTCTAGCCTTCTGGCCAGGACGTATCGAACTGAAGGCAACTGGTAGAGAGTGGGTCGCACTAAACCGTGACGTAACTGTTCGTGAGATTGCTGAAATCGAAGCTAAGGATGACAAGAGCACTAAGAACAAAATTTTTGCTCAGGTAATCGTCGCTGTCGATGACAAGGACGGTGCCAAGGTTGCTGAATCAACAAAGGCCGGTAAGGCAGTTGTAGTTTCAGAAGCTGGTGAAGTTACCAAGATCACTGACGAATACATCGAGGTTCAGGTTGACCGCACTGTTACTCCAAGACTGGAGCCAGGTATTAACCTCTCTGATGCTAAGTTGAACGAGATCCAGGCCGAAAACAAGAGAGCGAAGAGCCAGATGGCTAAGGTTCGCTACGAGTTGAAGGCGTTCACCAATGATGGTAACCGTTCCAAGCAGCGCGTCTTTGTTAAAGTTGGCGACAAAGTTGCTAACGGTGACGTGATTGCCGACGGTCTACTTTCATACCCGGTTGCTGATGCTGAGGCTCTGCCTAAGTTGAAGAAGGCCAAGGTAGAAGCAGGCAAGGTTCTCAATGCCGCCGAGTTGATTAGCAAGTTCGGAATCGTTAAGGAAGTTGATGTCTTCATCACTCCTAGCGACGAAGGATACGAAGAAGCAGAGAAGATTGCACAGAACTACGCGTTCAGCCGTTCAACTTCGAAGACCTTCGCGAAGCTCTCACCTAAGGACAAGATTGCAACTATCCCAGCTGGTGAAGTTGAATCTGAGCTTTTGGTTCAGCCGGGCGACTGGGTTGGTCAAGGAGAATACGTCATTGACGGAACTCCAAACCCACACGCAGTGCTCTCGGTGCTTGGTCCAAAGTGGGCAGCCTACGAAATCATCAAGGGTGTTCAGGCGATCTATGGCTCACAGGGTGTGCCATTGCACGACAAGCACCTTGAGGTTATTGTCCGTCAGATGCTAGGTAAGGTAACTGTTATCGAATCTGGTGAGACCGACATGCTGCCTGGTGAGATCATTGACCGCACCAGATTCCAGGCTAAGAACCGTGAGGCTCAAAAGTCTGGTCAAAAGCCTGCTTCAGCTCGTCAGGAAGTAATGGGTATGACCCGAGCTTCTCTGGCTGCCCAGTCATGGCTGTCAGCTGCTTCGTTCCAGGAGACCACCAGGGTGCTAACCCAGGCGGCCCTAGACCGTAGAGAGGACAAGCTTGAGGGTCTGAAGGAGAACGTCATCATCGGTAAGTTGATCCCAGCCGGTACTGGTCTAAAGGACTACCGTGCCATTGAGGTCGAGGCCACCGAGGAAGCCAAGGCTGAGCGTTACCCGAACCGTATCTGGGATGCCCCAATGGCAAACGAGAGCGAAGAGTTCGCCCCAGCCAACCTGTTTTCTGCCGACTTTGACAGCTGGCCAGAAGACAAGGAATAGCTAAAAATACTGTTTGACCCACCCGAGTTCTTTCAGGTAGGCTAGGCAAGGTTTGTTTATCGACCAAGCCGCAGAGCCACTTAGGACTCTGGTGGGATAAAACAGTGAAAAGGATGCAGTTTTTGCTGTGTCCAAACCAAGTAAAAACGAAGCTCGGTTATCTAGGTAACCGATAACACAAGGAGAAGTAGTGCCAACAATTCAGCAGTTGGTCCGTAAGGGTCGCAGCGCGAAAGTTTCAAAGACCAAGGCGCCAGCGCTAAAGTCTAGCCCGCAGCGTCGTGGCGTTTGCACCCGTGTTTACACCACCACACCGAAGAAGCCAAACTCAGCTTTGCGTAAGGTTGCTCGTGTGAAGTTGTCTAACGGCATTGAAGTCACCGCCTACATTCCGGGTGAAGGTCACAACCTACAGGAGCACTCGATGGTGCTTGTCCGTGGTGGACGTGTGAAGGATCTTCCTGGTGTTCGTTACAAGATCGTTCGTGGTGCTCTAGACACCCAAGCAGTTAAGAACCGTAAGCAGGCAAGAAGCCAATACGGTGCGAAGAAGGGTAAGTAATGCCTCGTAAAGGTCCAGTTACTAAAAAGCCAGTTGTTATTGATCCGGTTTACGGTTCACCTGTTGTAACAACGCTGGTTAACAAGATTTTGCTTGACGGTAAGAAGAGCGTCGCTGAATCAATCGTCTATGGTGCACTTGAGGGTGCAGCAACCAAGAGCGGTCAGGATGCAGTTGTGCTTTTGAAGAAAGCGCTAGACAACATTCGTCCAACCGTTGAGGTTCGTTCACGTCGTGTTGGTGGTTCAACCTATCAGGTTCCAGTTGAGGTTAAGTCACACCGTGCTAACACACTAGCTCTGCGCTGGTTGGTTGGTTACGCTAAGGCTCGTCGTGAGAAGACCATGACTGAGCGACTAATGAACGAGATTCTCGATGCTTCTAACGGCCTAGGTGCTGCAGTTAAGCGTCGCGAAGACACCCACAAGATGGCAGAGTCCAACAAGGCTTTCGCACATTACCGCTGGTAAGAATTTGGAGCTTCCGCTTGTTAACTTTTTGTTTAGCAAGCGGTTGTTCTATTTAGTAAGAACAAATAACTAGAAGAGAAGGACCATCGTGGCCCAGGAAGTATTGACCGACCTAAACAAGGTTCGCAACATCGGTATCATGGCGCACATTGACGCCGGTAAGACTACAACCACCGAGCGTATTTTGTTCTACACCGGTATCACCCACAAGATCGGTGAGGTGCACGACGGTGCTGCAACTATGGACTGGATGGAGCAGGAGCAGGAGCGCGGTATCACCATTACCTCGGCTGCAACTACCTGTTTCTGGAACAAGAACCAGATCAACATCATTGACACCCCTGGACACGTTGACTTCACCGTTGAGGTAGAAAGATCGCTTCGTGTTCTAGATGGTGCGGTTGCCGTATTCGACGGTAAAGAAGGTGTTGAGCCTCAGTCTGAGACTGTTTGGCGTCAGGCCGATAAGTATGACGTTCCTCGCATCTGTTTTGTGAACAAGATGGACAAGCTGGGAGCCGACTTCTACTTCACCGTAGACACCATCATTAGCCGTCTAGGCGCTAGACCACTAGTTATCCAGCTTCCTATCGGCGCTGAGTCAACTTTCGAGGGTGTAATTGACCTAGTTGAAATGCGTGCTCTAACTTGGCGCGGTGACGTTGAGATGGGTGCTAAATACAACGTTGAAGAGATTCCAGCAGACATGAAGGCTAAGGCCGACGAGTATCGTGCCAAGCTTTTGGAAACTGTCGCTGAAGCAGATGACGCTCTAATGGAGAAGTACTTTGCTGGTGAAGAGCTAACCGTTGCTGAGATCAAGGGTGCAATTAGAAAGCTAACCGTTTCATCTCAGCTTTACCCAATCCTTTGTGGTTCTGCTTTCAAGAACAAGGGTGTTCAGCCAATGCTAGATGCAGTGGTCGACTACCTACCTTCTCCGCTAGATGTTCCAGCGGTTGAAGGTCACGATGTTCGCGATGAAGAGAAGATGATTGCTCGTGAGCCAAAAGCTTCTGAGCCATTCGCTGCTCTTGCATTCAAGGTGATGACTCACCCATTCTTCGGCCGTTTGACCTACATCCGTGTTTACTCCGGTCAAGCTAACCAGGGTGACCAGGTTTTGAACTCAACCAAGGACCGTAAGGAGCGCATCGGAAAGCTATTCCAGATGCACGCCAACAAGGAAAACCCGGTTGACTCGGTAACTGCAGG
>CAYUBJ010000060.1:0-3847 GCA_964443065.1 uncultured Rhodoluna sp. | reverse complement strand
TTGGTCTTCTTGTCAACTGCCAAAACAGTTCCAGTCTTACCGCGCTCACCGCCGCGAGATTCCTTGGCTCCGGCAATTAGCATGACGGTGTCGCCTTTTTTGATTGTGGCCATGATTAGATAACCTCCGGTGCTAGCGAGATGATCTTCATGAACTTCTTGTCACGAAGCTCACGACCAACTGGACCGAAGATGCGGGTACCCTGAGGCTCGCCATCCTTCTTGATGATCACAGCGGCGTTCTCGTCGAACTTGATGTATGAACCGTCTGGACGACGGACTTCCTTCTTGGTGCGAACGATGACAGCCTTAACAACATCACCCTTCTTCACGCTTCCACCTGGGATTGCATCCTTGACGGTTGCAACAATTACGTCACCGAGACTTGCGTAACGACGACCAGAACCACCGAGAATACGGATAGCTAGAAGCTCCTTGGCGCCGGTGTTGTCGGCAACCTTCATTCTTGACTCTGACTGAATCATTTAGATATCTCCTATTACTTAGCCTTCTCGACTATCTCAACTAAGCGCCAGCGCTTGGTTGCAGATAGTGGTCTGGTCTCGTGAATGACCACTAGGTCACCGATTCCAGCACTGTTGGTCTCATCGTGAGCCTTGATCTTGGTGCTGCGGCGAATAACCTTGCCGTAAAGCGGGTGCTTCACACGGTCCTCAACCTCAACCACGATGGTCTTGTTCATTTTGTCGCTGACTACATAGCCACGACGAATCTTGCGATAACCGCGCTCTTCGTTAGTTACTTCAGCCATGGTTATGCCTCCTCAGTTTCTTTAGCCGACTCGGTCGACTTAGCCTTGGTTGCCTTCTTCTCAGCCTTAGCTGGAGCTGCAGCAACCACAGCACGGATACCTAGTTCACGCTCGCGCAGAACGGTATAGATACGTGCAATGTCACGCTTTACCGCCTTGATACGACCGTGGCTCTCAAGCTGGCCGGTTGCCGACTGGAAGCGAAGGTTGAATAGTTCTTCCTTCGCGCGCTTTAGTTCTTCAACCAAAACTGCATCTTCCTTGGCATCCAGATCTGCTGGAGTTAAGTTCTTTGAACCGATCACTATGCGTCACCCTCTTCACGCTTGATAATGCGAGCTTTTAGTGGAAGCTTGTGGATTGCACGAGTCATTGCTTCACGAGCAACTTCCTCGGTAACACCAGAAAGCTCAAACATGACGCGGCCCGGCTTGATGTTTACTACCCACCACTCAGGAGAACCCTTACCGGAACCCATACGGGTTTCAGCAGGCTTCTTGGTTAGTGGACGGTCAGGGAACACGTTGATCCAAACCTTTCCACCACGCTTGATGTGACGAGTCATTGCAATACGAGCAGACTCGATCTGACGGTTGGTAACGTATGCAGGAGTTAGTGCCTGGATACCCCACTCACCGAAAGAGACCTTAGTTCCACCGGTAGCTGCTCCACCACGCTTTGGGTGGTGCTGCTTACGGTGCTTGACTTTACGAGGAATCAACATTTTTATGCCTCAACCTTTTCTGCTGCAGCTGCAGCGTCAGCCTTAGGACGACGACCGCGACCTTCAGGACGCACAGGCTTTGCAGTTGCCTGCTGCTGGGCTAGTTCCTTGTTGGTCATGTCACCCTTGTAGATCCAAACCTTGACTCCGAGGCGACCGAAAGTGGTGTGTGCCTCATAGAAGCCGTAGTCGATGTTTGCACGAAGAGTGTGTAGTGGGACTCGGCCCTGACGGTAGAACTCTGAACGTGACATTTCAGCGCCACCTAGACGACCGGAACACTGAACACGGATACCCTTAGCACCCTGACGCTCAGCACCCTGCATTCCCTTACGCATCGCGCGACGGAAAGCAACACGGGCAACTAGCTGCTCGGCAATTCCCTGCGCTACCAGCTGAGCATCCATCTCTGGGTTCTTAACCTCAAGGATGTTTAGCTGAATCTGCTTCTTGGTTAGCTTCTCCAAGTCACCGCGAATTGACTCTGCTTCAGTTCCACGACGACCGATGACAAGACCTGGACGAGCGGTGTGAATGTCAACACGGACGCGGTCACGGGTTCTCTCGATCTCGATGTGTGAAACACCAGCGCGGTCCAAACGCTCAGTCAAAAGTTGACGGATACGAATGTCCTCGGTGATGTAGTCCTTGTAGCGCTGACCGAGCTTGGTCGAATCAGCGAACCAACGTGAACGGTGGTCGGTGGTGATACCGAGTCTGAAACCGTATGGGTTTACTTTCTGACCCATTAGTTGCTCCTCTTTTCTAGGTTCGCCTTAGCCACTAGCTCATCAGGTGTTGAAACAACAACGGTGATGTGGCTGGTGCGCTTTAGGATCTGGGCTGCTCTACCCTGAGCACGTGGCATGAATCTCTTCATGGTTGCACCTTCGTCAACGAAGGCTGCCGAAATAATCAGGTCCTCTTCATCGAAACGAACGTTAGCTGCGTCAGCTTTTACTCTGGCGTTTGCCACTGCAGAAGCAACCAGCTTGTATACCGGCTCTGAAGCGCCTTGTGGGGCAAACTTCAAGATAGCTAGGGCTTCGGCTGCGTTCTTGCCGCGGATAAGGTCAACGACACGACGAGCCTTCTGCGGGGTGATGCGCACACTGCGCAATTTTGCGATAGCTTGCATGATTACTTTCTGCGTCCCTTCTTGTCGTCCTTGACGTGACCACGGAAGGTACGGGTCGGGGCAAATTCACCAAGCTTGTGACCAACCATGGTCTCAGTGATGAAAACCGGGATGTGCTTACGACCGTCGTGAACCGCGATGGTGTGACCGAGCATGGCTGGGACAATCATCGAACGGCGTGACCAGGTCTTGATCACATTCTTGCTGTTGGCCTCGTTCTGCTTAGCAACCTTTTGGAATAGGTGCTCATCAACGAATGGGCCCTTCTTTAGACTTCTTGGCATATTCTCTTAGCTCCTACTTGTGGCTTCCACGTGGACGACGGCGAACAATCATCTTGTCGCTTGGCAAATTAGGCTTACGGCTGCGGCCTTCGGCTTGACCCCAAGGAGTCACTGGGTGACGTCCACCAGAAGTCTTACCTTCACCACCACCGTGCGGGTGGTCAACCGGGTTCATGGCAACACCGCGGACGGTTGGGCGAACACCCTTCCAACGCTTACGGCCTGCTTTACCCCAGTTAATGTTTGACTGCTCGGCGTTACCAACTTCACCGATGGTTGCGCGGCAACGAGCATCGACGTTACGGATTTCACCTGAAGGCAAACGAAGCTGTGCTAGTCCACCATCTTTAGCAACTAGACGGATAGCAGCACCAGCTGATCTACCCATCTTTGCGCCGCCGCCTGGCTTTAGCTCGATGCAGTGCACAACGGTACCAACCGGAATGTTCTTCAATGGAAGAGCGTTACCTGGCTTGATGTCAGCGTTTGGACCCTGCTCAATCTTGTCGCCCTGCTTTAGCTTGTTCGGGGCAATGATGTAGCGCTTGGTGCCGTCGATGTAGTGCAAAAGAGCAATACGTGCGGTACGGTTCGGGTCATACTCGATGTGTGCAACAGTTGCAGGAACACCATCTTTATCGTTACGACGGAAGTCGATCACGCGATACTGACGCTTGTGTCCACCACCGATGTGACGAGTAGTGATACGACCTGAAGCGTTACGACCACCAGTTTTTGGTAGCGGACGCAACAGAGACTTCTCAGGTGTCGAACGGGTTACCTCAGCAAAATCTGCTACAGATGCACCGCGACGACCAGGAGTCGTTGGCTTATATTTACGAATACCCATTATCTATCTCTGCCTTATCCGATGTTGCTAAACAGGTCGATGGAACCACTCTTTAGAGTGACGATGGCGCGCTTGGTGTC
>CAYUBJ010000059.1:0-3918 GCA_964443065.1 uncultured Rhodoluna sp. | reverse complement strand
CGGTCGGTCACCATTGCCCCGCGTCTGTTCCAGCGCTTATTACCGATGATGTGAACTTCTTTGGCTAGAAAAGCATTAGCGTTTCTGACGATTGAACCGATGTTTAGATCATGCTGCCAGTTCTCAATAGCAACATGAAACTCATGCCTTCTACTATCTAAATCTTGGACTATCGCTTCCATCTTCCAGTAACGGTATTTATCAACAACGTTTCTGGTGTCCCCGTTGGCTAGAAGTTCAGGGTCATAGACCGAATTCTCTAATTCAGGCCAATCACCTTGCCAAGGACCAACACCCCAGGTGCTTAGCTCGTGGCTACGATTGTTTTCTTGCTCTTTATCTGACATCCACTCAAGCCTAACTTCGTTGAAGGTAACATTGAATTATGGCTGAAAAAAGAAAAATAGAGTGTTGGTTGACCGATATGGACGGAGTGCTGGTCCATGAAGGACAGGCTCTACCGGGGGCAGCTGAGGTAATCCAGTCTTGGCGAGACCAAGGCTTACGCTTTCTGGTGCTAACCAACAACTCGATGTATACACCGAGGGATCTAGCAGCAAGGTTAAAGGCAACCGGTCTAGACATCCCATCGGAATCGATTTGGACTTCAGCACTAGCCACCGCAGATTTCATCGCTTCACAAAAACCAAAGGGTTCAGCCTATGTTTTGGGTGAGGCGGGTCTAACCACAGCGATGCATGAAATCGGATACATCATGACAGATGTGAACCCTGATTATGTTGTTCTAGGTGAAACCAGAAGCTTCAACTTTGATTCTTTGACTAAAGCCATCAGGTTAATTAACAACGGCGCAAGATTCATTGCGACTAATCCAGATGCCACTGGCCCTTCTGCTGAAGGACCGCTGCCAGCTGCCGGATCGGTAGCCGCTCTAATTACCAAGGCAACTGGCAAAGACCCTTACGTGGTTGGTAAGCCAAACCCGATGATGTTCCGTTCAGCTATGAACAAGATCAACGCTCATTCAGAGTCAACTGGAATGATTGGTGACCGCATGGATACCGACATCGTTGCTGGTATTGAAGCCGGCCTTCACACGGTCCTGGTGCTTACCGGTATCGCTGATGATGCAGAAATAAATAAGTATCCGTTTAGGCCAAACGAAATCCTAAACTCAATCGCAGATTTACTTTAAAAGAAAAAGCCGGCTACTTTCGTAGCCGGCTAAATCTTTAACCAATTACTTGATCGTGAAAGTCTTGGTCAAGCTCTTACCGTTAGCGGTAACAACAACCTTCTTCACACCCTTAGTAACGGTGTATGAATAGGTCTGTGCTGCCTTGGTTGGCTTCACTGTTGCCTTAGCCCTACCGGTGATGCTTACTGTTGAGGTCTTACCAATCGCGTTGTTGATGGTAACGGTGATCTTGCGACCCGAGGCAGTAATTGCAATCGTGGTTGGTGGAACCGGCTTGTAGTAGTGAAGTTCTAGCGGAGTTCCGGTGTTGGTCTCATCAACCAATTCAGCAAAGACTCGTGCATACTTAGCACCTGTTACCGGTACCGGTGAGTTCTTTGCTGCTGGTGGAAGTTCACCGGTGGTGTCAAGGTTACTCAACTGGAATGTCACGATACCAAATGCATCGGTTGTTCCAGTTAATACCAGCTGATCTTCTGTTGTCTTAGTTGAATCTGCTGGAGTTAGCACTGTCGATGCACCATTTGCGGTGTTTCCGAAGATACCAGCGGAAACTCTTGCGTTTGATAGAGAGTCAGCTAGATTGATTCTCACCTTCACAGCGACGTTACGAGCCCATGATCCATCAGACTTTAACGCTTGGAAGGCAATAATTTGCTTGGTGCCGACTGGAACGTATGCCTGGATAACTCCGTCACCAGCAACTGAATTGTTGTCATCAAGAATCGGTGAAAGGAGGTTGATCTCTGCTTCATCAACAGAGTAGTCAAGTGCTGATGAGTTGAAGTAGTGCAATTCAACAAAGTCTGCAGAGTCAGTCTTCTCTCCAGTAATGGATGGAAGCAATTGGCTGTAGCAGTCTGTTGATGGGTTTGCATTGCGATCGTTTGGAGTGTCTGAATCTAGCTTCAAAGGAGCAGCTGGAAGAACACCACCGTAGGCCTCACAGTCATCAGGTGAAGTGATTAGGAAGGAGACCATACCGTTGACATCGGTATAACCGGTTGCACTTCCACCATCAGAAGCATTGCTCGGAGCAGGTCTAGCCTTGATTCCATTTACTCTGATGTTTGCGTTAGATGAGGAGTATCCCTTGTTTGCACGAAGGGTAACTTTAGTGTTTACCAGTGGGACACCAGCAGGTGTAGTTGCCTGATAAGTCAATGTGGTCTTTAGACCAAAAGGAACATAAACCTGGTTGAAGCGCATGCCAACACCAAACCAGTCGCAGTCCTGAGTGAATTGACCTTCGAAGTCGTAACGACGAACAGAGTTGTCATCGGTTAGCACTGGGCTAACAAGTCGGATGTTAGCCTTCGGGTTGTCATTTGAGGTTGGATCTGTCACAGGGTATGGACAGTCAGCTGCTCTAGCTGGAGCAGAGATCACTCCAACGCTTAGCAAGGTCAAAGCTAGAGTTGCTGCAAAAGCACCAAACTTTTTGGTATTTAGTTTCATCGAAAATTCCTTCGTCTAAATCGGAAGCGGCGTTCGAAGGACGAGAAACCAGGCTGGGTGCGCCTAATTCTCACGTTCTAACGGAGCGCGCACACACTTCCTGTATTCAGACTAATTTAGGTGAGGAAACTGTGAAAGCGGTTTCGCGGGTCTTTACCAATTCGTTATCTAAGCGCTGGCTCTAACTACAAGTTCGGTGGGCAGGATGATTGGTTCAACATCCTGGCCATTCAACTGAGCAATCATCAGGCTTCCAGCCGCTTCGCCAAGAGCCACAACATCCTGCCGGATGGTTGTTAATCCCGGCCTTGCAGTTTGGGCGATCATCGAATCGTCAAAACCAACGACCTTTACCTGGCCTGGGACATCTATGCCCATATCCTGCAGAACGCTCATCGCCCCCATGGCCATAAGGTCATTGCTGGCAAAGATGCCGTCGATGTCTGGGTGGGCTGCAATTAGCTTCTTGGCATGCTGTTGGCCTGACTCAAAGGAGTAATCGCCTTCGCAGATCAATCCTTTAGCTGGAACATGACCGCTCTCTCGGTAGACCTGAAGGTAGCCGTCTAGGCGCTGTTTAGCAGCGGTTGTTCCTATATCCCCTGTGATTATGGCTATTTTCTTAGCCCCGGTGCTCATCAGGTGCTTGGTGGCCGTGTATGCACCACCGAAGTTGTCTGTGTCAACGAAGGCAACATCGTTGATTGAGTGCGGGGTGCCGGTGATCACCAGAGGTAACCCCTGTTTCTTGAGGTTAGTGACCAAGGTATCGCTGTGTAGGGCGAAGAAGATAGCCCCATCCACTTCACCTGATTTTAGATAGTGTGAGACACCACCATCTGAAGCACCTACCGGTGAAACCATCAAAACTGTCTGTAATCCGTTTTCCATCAATACGCGGCTAACTCCAGAAGTTACCGTGCCATAAAAGGGGTCAGAAAATACCGATAGGTCATCGTCAATCACAACAGCGATTAGCCCGGTTCGGCCTGAAGCTAGTGCAGAGGCAACGCGATTTTTCTTATAGCCAAGCTTTTCAACAGCCTCGTGAACTCTTCTGGCACGATCTGGATGGACGCTCTCATCCCCGTTTAGAACACGAGAAACAGTGGCTTCAGAGACATTGGCTGCTTTAGCGATAACAGCATAGGTAGGGCGGGCAACGGGGGCCAACTGGTTACCTCCTGCGAGTAAAGTTTGCTAGCTCTTTCTCACTTCTGCCAGAACAGAGCCATTAGTTGCAATTACTTTACTGTAAACGTTTGCTGAAAGTTTCGGAATTCGCTGTAATGTTTCAAAAT
>CAYUBJ010000058.1:0-3997 GCA_964443065.1 uncultured Rhodoluna sp. | reverse complement strand
AGTGATGGACCGTCTAGGCGAAGTTAGAGGCAAGCACATCACCTCGGGTGACTAGCTGGTTGCGCTAAAGCTGAAAAACATTCCTAACTGGGAAACTTAAATATTCAGCCCACTCGCTAAGTCGCGGCTCACGCCAGGCATAGTCTTTAGCAACTTCGGCAAGGCATGCCCAGTAGAAGACTTCAACTAGATCTATAGTCAAGAAGCTTTGCGACTCCCCTTCATAAACCCGGCCAAGAATGCGACGCAGTAGTTGAGGAACCTGCGCGAGGCCGTATTCGTGAATTGAATCCAAAACTAATAGCTCAACCTGGTTAGCACGATGCCTGTTCCAGATTGGTGAAGCATCGGACTTATGCAGCAGGTTAGAAACCCGTAAGGCCTTTTTAAAGCTTGCGCTATCGAGTGCTAACAGCAGGCTCTCAAAGCGCTCCAGCTCGTAGCCGGCAAGCCTGAGATCGAGGATATCTGGGTAGTAGAGGATACCCACTAGGGTTTGACGGCCCGCAGGTGGCTCAGTGCGAACCTGGTCGGTGTCGCTATCCCAATCCTCAAAATCTTGCATGTCTCAATTGTCCTAGGTTTAGCGTAGGTTTATCTCAAACTGATGGGAGTTAAGCTGAAAACACAAATACGTACCATTCTCGGTGTCATCGTCATCATCTTCTTTCTTGCCTTGATACTGATGAACCCAGCGCTATTCGCAATAGCCCTATTTGGCCTTGCCCTAGCCCTTGGCTGGACTATTTGGAATGGCATTCAGATCCAGGATGTCCCAAAAACTACCGAAAAAGACGATGATCCATACGACAGTCTCGAAGATGACATCAGGCATCACGACTACGGTTACCCTGGCTTTCATGGCCAAGAAGATGAAGAACATCGCGGCTAAAAAGTTAGACTCAACCTAACTACTTCAGAACATCGGGGAAACATGAAAACATCCAAACTAATGACCTTGCTCGCTACCCTGGCCTTGTTGGCTACCAGTCTGAGCTCATGCTCATTGATTGGGGCATCAGCCATGTCAACGGTAGATGACTTTGCTAATCAGAGCATCACTTGGGAAAAATGCGATCCCGATTTGGAGCTGGATGCTAACCGCCAGAGCGATGTTTTCAAGTCAGTTGAGAACGTTGACTGCACCGGTGTTCTAGTTCCAGCAAACTACGACGATATTGCTGGTAGCCCTCAGTATCTAATCAAGATGATGCGGCTAAACACTGCAACAAGTGAAAACTACATGGGCACGATTTTTATTAACCCAGGCGGTCCTGGCGCATCCGGTATCGAACAGTTGCAGTGGTCTAACTTCCCAGAAGAAATTACTAAGCACTACAACATAATTGGTTTTGACCCAAGAGGTGTTGGTAGTTCTGATTTCAGTGACGGCACTGAAATCAAGTGTTCGGACACTCTAGATTTCAGAACATACTTCGAAGGCGAAGCCTCTCCTGCATCTCTTGCTGAATATAAAGACTCTCTGAAACTAAATGACGAGTATTACCAAGACTGTGTAGATAGAAACCCCTACTGGTGGACACTTTCAACAAAGAATGTTGTTGCTGATTTAGAAATCATGCGTAAGGCATTACTAAAAGATGAGCCGTTGAACTTCATTGGTTCTTCTTATGGAACAACCATTGCTGGCCTGTTTGTTTCAACCTATCCAGATTCAGTTGGAAAGATTGTTTTGGACAGCCCGACATCATCACGTGAGGATCTAATCGCTTCAGCTCTTGAAAACTACAAAGCTCAAGAAGCGATGCTGAATCGTCTGCTCACCTACTACGCCGGAACTAAAGGCATAGGTGTTGAAGCTGCTTTCCAAGAATTGTTGGGCTATAGGCAGCTAGCCGATGATGACAAGCTAGTCGGCTTTGCCGGAATCGTTGAGAGTACTGATATGCCCGGCAAAATGGTCAGCTCCGAATCGATGTTGATCAAGGGCATTATGACCATGAACTATCTGCCTGAAGAAGATGCTAACCAAGCATTTGCTCAGGCAATGGGGCAGTTAGCCAAGGGTGGTTATAACGATATCTTTGAGTGGTATGGCTTCACCCTAGATGGCTATGATCCAAACTCTCTTGAAGGGGCAACTCTAGAAGATAAGAAGATCACTAGAGATAACTCCTATGAGGTTATGACCATGGTGAACTCGATGGATTATTCGCCTGCGGACCTAACTACAGCGGAACAAAAGTCTCTCTCAGCCCAGGTAAAGAAAGTAGCTCCGCGTTGGAGCAAGCTCACCAGCGATGCTAGCGGTTATGAATACTTTGGTGAAAACCTGGGTCTGGACTGGAAGAAGATAGCCTTAGCCGATCCGGATATTCCTGACCCACGAACTGAACCTCTGGAGAGAGTCAACGAATCTGGGAAGCAGCTTCTGATTATTGGTTCGATGCGGGAGTCAGTAACCCCATACGCCTTCTCCAAAGAGACAGCAAGACTCCTAAAGTCCCCTTTGATTTCAGTTGATGGGACCGAGCACGCTCCAGCAGCTAGCTATAAGAGCGCCTGTATTAACCAGGTGCTAGTCGACTACTTTGTTTCAAATAGGACAATTACCGATAAGACCTGTCAGCCTTAGCCAAGCATGTCGTGCAGGACAATAATCGCATCGCGATCTGGTCCAACACCGATGGCAGAGATACGGCAGTTGCTCATTTTCTCTAGAGCTCTTACGTAGTTCTGCGCATTCACGGGAAGCTCATCAAAGCTTCTGCAACCGGTAATGTCTTCATCCCAGCCAGGGAAGTTTTCATAGATCGGCTTAGCGTGATGGAAATCACTTTGTGAAACAGGTAGCTCGTCAAACCTGACGCCATCGACATCATATGCAACACAGACTGGAATTTCTTTGATGCCAGTAAGAACATCGAGTTTGGTTAGCACAAAATCTGTAAGACCGTTTATGCGAGCTGAGTAGCGGGCGATTGGAGCGTCATACCAACCGCAGCGACGAGGTCTACCGGTAGTTGTTCCATATTCGTGACCGGTCTTACGAAGTAGTTCGCCCCACTCGTCAAACAACTCAGTTGGGAATGGGCCAGAACCAACACGAGTTGTGTACGCCTTAACAATTCCAATCACATTCTGAAATAAACCAGGGCCAATTCCGGATCCGGTTGCTGCTCCTCCAGCAGTTGCATTTGATGAAGTAACAAAAGGATAGGTTCCGTGGTCAACATCTAGCATTGTTGCCTGACCACCTTCAAAAAGCACGTTCTTACCAGCTTCAATAGCTTGATGTAGTTCAAGTGCTGTGTCAGCAACCATAGGACGAAGGCGTTCGGTGTAAGTAAGTAGTTCGCTCACAACATCTTCAACGCGGATAGCGGCACGATTGTAGACCTTGGTTAGCAGTTGGTTTTTCTGAACCAATGCACCTTCAACTTTTTGACGAAGAATCGACTCGTCAAACAGATCTTGAATTCTTATTCCAACGCGGTTGATCTTATCGGCATAGGTTGGACCAATGCCTCGACCAGTAGTTCCAATGGCACGTTTACCTAAGAAACGCTCAGCGGTTTTATCAAGAGAGATGTGGTACGGCGTAATCACGTGCGCATTAGCAGAAACACGTAAGCGACTGGTGTCGATGCCACGAGCATTCAATGCATCAATTTCTTCAAACAGAACTTGCAGATCAATTACGACACCATTGGCAATTACCGGAACTACACCTGGAGTCAAAATGCCCGATGGTAGAAGGTGCAGTGCATACTTTTCATCACCAATGACGACTGTGTGACCCGCGTTGTTACCACCATTGAATTTCACAACATATTCGATGTGTTCGGCCAACAAGTCAGTTGCTTTGCCCTTACCCTCGTCTCCCCACTGTGCTCCTACAATCACGAAAGCAGGCATGGCGATCTCTTTTCTATTTCAGGGGCACGAGTCCAAAGGACACAAATCAAGTTTACCCGAAGACATGTTGCTGTATCCATGCGTGCATGGTTATCGCTGCAGCAGCTGAGGCGTTTAT
>CAYUBJ010000057.1:0-4208 GCA_964443065.1 uncultured Rhodoluna sp. | reverse complement strand
ACCCACACTGGAACGATTTTAAGTCGTCTGCCTCTGCCGATTGGGCTATGGGGGCCTGCTATTAAACCTTAGGTCTTGAAGCCCATGCCTCAAAGGCTGCTCTAGGGGTCTTGGTAGCAGCGATAGAGACTATGTCTCTTCTTAGGAAGAAGTTAGCTAGCCAGCCAAGCATGACCCTGATCTTGCGTTCCCAGGTAGGCATAGCCAAACCGTGGTATCCGCGGTGTGCACACCAAGCCAAAAAGCCCTTGAGCACCAACTTTCCAGACTGGAAAACACCGTTGTATAGACCTAGACCTGCAACCGCACCCATGTTCTTGTGAATGTATTGGCTGATACCTTCCTTGCGAATGGTTGCGACCAGGTTCTTAGCCAGTAACTTACCTTGACGAACAGCGTGCTGAGCGTTTGGAACACAGAAGCCACCAACGCCGCCGCCAGTTAGATCAGGCACTGCTGCGACGTCTCCAGCTGTCCAAGCACCATCAACAGCAACTCCATCTTTAGCTACCTGCAGGGTAGGAAGTGCCATGATCCTGCCTCGCTCATCCATTGGCAGATCGGTGTTCTTCACATATGGAGAGGCCATCACACCTGCGGTCCAGACGATGACATCGCTCTCAAATTTCTCACCAGTCGACAGCTCAACAACACCGTCCACCGCAGAACTAAGCTGAGTGTTCAGGTGGACCTTTGCTCCTCGACGGTCAAGGTCTTCGAGCACCCACTCGCTGGTCTTCTGTGAAACCTCAGGCATGATTCTGCCCATGGCTTCGATCAGATGGAATCTGGTGTCTTTGAATTCTAGGTTTGGGTAATAACGCAGCAGGTATGAAGCCAAGTTACGCATTTCAGCAAAAACTTCAATACCGGCAAAGCCACCACCGACAACTACGAATGTGAGTAGACGATCGCGTTCTGGACCGGCAGGTAGGTTAGCTGCCTTATCAAAGTTTGAAAGAATCCGGTTACGAATTTCGATAGCCTCTTCGACAGTCTTTAGACCAATCGCATTATCGGCAACACCTGGGATAGGGAAAGTTCTCGATACTGCACCTGCGGTAATCACTACCTGGTCATAACTGATAGTTGTTTCACCGGCACCGGCAAGTGACACAGTTGCGGTTTTTGAAGCGTGATCAATCTTGGTCATCTTGCCGGTAATGATGTTGGTGTTTTTTAGATGCCGGCGATGCGAAACAACAGTGTGACGAGCCTCAATAGATCCAGCAACCACTTCAGGCAGGAATGGTTGATAGGTCATGTATGGAAGTGGGTCCACTAAGGTAATCTCAGCCTCACCCGGGGTGAGTAGTTTCTCCAGTTTGAAGGCGGTATAAAAACCTGCGTAACCGCCACCAATGATCAAGATTTTCTGCATGCTGAGATTTCCTAAATTAAGTGTTTTGAACAAATATGGCGCGGCAATGCGCTAACTAGATATTACCGCTTTGCATAGGCAGGCCTCGGGGTCAAACCCCATCTCGGCTAAGGCAATATCTCCGATTGGATTGACCCCTGGGCCCTTAGCCAGCGAATGGGCGGCTAGGGCATGCAGGCACTTGACCCTCGTTGGCATCCCGCCGGCACTGATCCCGCTGAGCTCAGGCACCGACAGGATCTCATCGCGTTCAGCTAAGTATTGCTCGTGGGCTAATTGGTAGGCCTTAGCCAAATCTGAATCCTCAGCTAAACGCTCCTGGAGGGTGGCCATAAAACCTGAACCTTCCAGGGTTGATAGGGCACTGGTAAAGCCTGGATGGGTGAGGTAGTAAAAGGTTGGAAAGGGCTCTCCCGAGCTAAGCCTTGGCTTAGTTTGGACAACCACCGGCTTACCGCAAACACAGCGATAGGCGATGCCTAAGACATCGCGCATTGGCCTACCTAGCTGCACCTGCATTGCCTCCAGGTCAGCTTCGGTGGCTTTGGTTATTGGCATTTAGTCCTGAGCGCTGGGTTTATCGGTTTTATTGACCGGCTGATCGAGCCCTGCTCGAAGCACGGACTGCAACAAGCCTTTAGCCCAGTCTCGTTTAGTGGTGCCAATGGTTTGCGAAAAACTGCTGCTATTTTTCTGGCGGGCTAGCATATCTCCCACCGTTCCGCTGGTATCACTCAGGTTCAAGCCATCGGCATCTAAAACTAAATAGCTAATCTCACCAGGCACGACATAAAACAGCCTGTCTCTGGCTTGGGCACGAATATAAACCGGATCATCCCAACGCTTTTTCTCATCGGCTAGTTCTTTAAGCTGCGTTTTTGATTTCTCTAGATTTGCTTTGAGCTGAATAATCTGGGTCTGCATGGTGAAGTATTCACCGAGCTTTGGACCGACTAGGAAAACACCGAAGACTAAAATTCCAACCGTCACCATCGTTGATGGCGTCCAAGAGATGCCTCTGAAGGGCTCTCTAGGTGCTTTAGCCTTTAGGTTCCTTGACTTCATTACTTCTTGAATCTAGGGAAAGCGTTAACACCGGGGTAGTAAGCGGCATCAGCTAGTTCTTCTTCAATGCGAAGTAGTTGATTGTATTTAGCAACTCTTTCGCTTCTAGCTGGAGCACCGGTCTTGATCTGACCCGCGTTGGTTGCAACAGCAAGATCTGCAATAAAGGTGTCTTCTGTCTCACCAGAGCGGTGCGAGATGATTGCCTTCATACCGCTGCGTTGGGCTAGCGAAACCGCATCTAAAGTTTCGGTAAGGGTTCCAATTTGGTTTACCTTTACCAAAATGGCATTTCCGGCCTTGTGGTCAATACCTTTTTGCAAACGCTCTGGGTTTGTGACATAAAGGTCATCGCCCACGAGCTGAACCCTATCGCCTAGTTCAGCGGTAATCTGCGTCCAGCCAGCCCAATCATCTTCAGCAAGTGGATCTTCGATTGAGACCAGCGGGAAATCAGCAACCAAACCTTCGTAGTATTTGATCATTTCCCCAGCCGATAGTTCTTTTCCTTCAAACTTGTATTTACCTGACTTCTCATCAAAGAACTCGGTAGCAGCAACATCTAGGGCCAAAGCAAAATGTTTTCCGATTTGATAACCGGCAATACCAACTGCTTCACTGATTAGTTCTAGGGCGGCACGGTTATTTGCTAGGTTTGGGGCAAAGCCACCCTCATCGCCAAGACCAGTTGCCAAACCCTTGGAATGGAGGAGTGATTTCAGTGCGTGATAAACCTCAGCACCAGCACGAAGTGCCTCTGCAAATGAATCAAAACCAATTGGGACAATCATGAACTCCTGGATGTCCACTCCGTTATCGGCGTGGGCACCACCGTTGATGATGTTCATCAATGGAACAGGCAAAGTGTAGGCATTTGGTCCACCAAGGTAGCGATAAAGCGGTAGGCCTGATGATTCTGCTGCCGCCCTAGCGTTAGCTAGAGAAACACCGAGAATCGCGTTTGCACCAAGGTGAGATTTGGTTGGGGTTCCATCCATTCGAATCAGAGCAGCATCAACAAGTCTCTGATCTAGAGCATCAAAGTCAATCAAACCAGTCTCGTCGTGACCAATCTGGTCAATTACGGCGCTAACTGCGTTCAAAACACCCTTGCCTAGGTAGCGCTTCTTATCCCCATCGCGAGATTCGTGAGCCTCAAAAGCTCCAGTAGAGGCACCGGAAGGAACCGCTGCTCTACCAAAAGATCCGTCCGAAAGCAGAACTTCTACCTCAACAGTTGGATTTCCTCTGGAATCTAGGATTTCTCTTGCGCCAATAGCGTCAATGATGGACATGGGGCTCCTTATATAGATGTTTTCACTTCAAGTTTAGTCAATTGGTTTTAGCGTTGGCTTAGCACTATCGGCCGAAACTAAGGCAAATTGATTAAAACCGTTGGCTTTCATGGTTTCCAGAAGCAGATTTAGCCGTTTAGGTTTTAGCTCTAACCTGACATTTAGTCCCTGGCCAATTAGTTCCTTTTGGTAAGTAAGCGCTGCCTGGATAGTAACCGGCGAATCATCGTCAAGAACTAAAACAACACCGTTATCTTTAGCCGAATCCTCAACCAGTTCCACTACCCGCTCAAAGCCAAGCGAGATACCCACAGCTGGAACATCAGTTCCCAACCACTTACCCACCATGCCGTCGTATCTTCCACCACCACCGATAGATAGACCACTGGCTGGATGTTCAATTTCAAAAATAGCCCCGGTGTAGTAACCCATGCCTCTAACTAGTGTTGGATCAAATCTCAACCTAG
>CAYUBJ010000056.1:1298-4221 GCA_964443065.1 uncultured Rhodoluna sp. | reverse complement strand
GTTGCCCTTTGATGTATGTGGTTATTCTGCGGGTTGCTGATTCCATACCTAGACCGAAAGCTGTGTTAGCTATGATTGCCGCTTTCTCTGCGATGTCTAGTGATTGTGCTTTAGTGAATGGTTTTGTCATTTATAGCTCCAATGCTGTCCAGATGCGGGCTGGATGTCCGGCCCTTGACTTACCTACACCGACAACACGAACAAGTCCATCACGATACATTTTGACTCTAAGAGTCCTGATGGCTTGCGGTGATCGTTGCAGTTTAGGGTCCAAGAGAGATGCGGTCTCCTGGTATTGGTCTACGAGTTCCTCGTCGGTTAGTTTCTGGCCGTTGAGTAGTTTGTAGATTAGTTGCTCGGCTGGTTTCATGTTGAAATGGTTCAATGTTGCAGCTGCAAGGTGTGATGTTTCTGGGTCGCTGTTTCTAGCAAAGAATAGTTCACTCATTTGCCTTTTTCCTTCCAGGTTTGCCAGATTAGGTAACTCCAGATTCCGATGATGATTAGGGTTAGCGTGTAACCTGCGGTTGGGTTTGTTTCTTGTAGATCTATTAGCTGAAAGACACCTAAAACAATTAGGATGCCAGCAAGTAAGAACTGCATTTTGTTTCCTCTCGTTAGGTAGCGGTTGCTACAGGTTTAGTTTTGTCGAGAGTTTTCTGGGTGTCTAGTGGCAACACGCTGAAGTTACCTAATCGTTATCGTCGTCTAAAGGGTCGTAAATGGCTTGAAAACCTAAGGCGATGTCTGTGTTTGAGAGAGTGCTGGAATCCTTGCTGACAGTCTTTTCGCCATGTTTGTGATACTTCCGCCAATGCTTTATCAGTTCCACTTGGTCTGGATGGTCTGTCTCAAACTCGGCTCCACAGCTGCAGGTTTCACGAATCATTTGCCCAAAATGTCTATAACCGCTCCAGGTGGATGATTCTCGTCAGCCCACAATTTGTTTGCATCAACATCAACTATCTGCCCGTCATTCATAATCACTTCCGCGATTTGCAGAGAATCAAAAACACCACGAAGTAGCTTGTCCACGTCAGGTGCCGAATTAGGGTAATCCCGAAGTGTTGATCTAGGTCGTTCCAGGTAGAAAGTTACTTTGACTTTTAGTGGACCGGCTAATGGTGTTGGTGCTTCGGTGGTTGCCATCTTGCTGGCCATGATGCATGCATCTCTCCAGGGGACAAGTTTTTTACTTGACTCGAACATGATGGCTTTTCCACCTCTGACAACGGCAGTCTTAGAACCTTGCGGTGCAGGTGTGCCATAAACCCTGATATGCATTAGAACGGACTTTGCTCGGATGCTACCGGTGCGGTTGCTTCAGTAACGGCTGGAAGTGATGCTTTCTGCAAGAGTGTTGCCCTGGCATGGTTGATTGTGTGCTCCACTACTAGATAGGTTTTGCCGTCTTTGTCTAGCTGTGCCGCTTTAGTGCCTAACTCTCCAGAGAACTCAACTAGATCACCTTTAGTGAAGTTCAAAGCGAAATCTACCCAGAATGTCCAGAGACGTTTCTTGGTTATCTGTTCGCCTTTCATGTTGATGCTGTAGGTTTCCCAACCTTTGAACACTCGTCCAGCGTAATCTCCGCCTGAACTGTTTGAACTGATTGTTACTTGAACTGATGTGATTGCCATTTCTGGTCCTCTCTTTTTCTTTCTAAAAGTCTAAGTTATCCACAGGTGGTTCGCTTAATACTTTTAATTGTTTTTATATTGTTTTTATATTGTTTTTTAACTGACAACAGTGTCACCTATTGATGTCACAGATGTCACCTATTGATGTCATAGATGTCACCTATTGGTGTCACAGATGTCAGGTGTGTCGCAAGTTATCCACAGGCTCCAAAGAGACTTCAGGTAACTCTAAAGGGCGATGCCACTGATCCCTAGCACAATCATCTGGACAGCTAGTCAGAACCCAATACCGGTTAGTTTTAGGGCCCCCATAACTTTTGCCGTTATGTCTATCCACATCCAACTCACCTAACTCCTCAAGTTTGGCAATAGATCTAGTGACAGTTCTCTCGGAAACATTCGCGTAAGCTGCAAGACGTTGAATAGACGGCCATGCTCCCTCGTTCCAGGTATCCGACATGTGCCAGGCTATCGCCATTAAAATGACTTTCTCGGTGCCCACAGCTTTACTGTGATGCAACACGCTAGTGAAAGATTCTGCACTCAAACTTGACCCTCTCTTTCTGTTTTGGTGTATTTGTATTCGGGAAAGGTGGTTTTCCCTACACGCTTTTCAGCGTAGCCCGCTGGTCGAATCCTCTCTCGGCTGGCGGGCATTTTACTTTTTCAAACCTTTAGCGAGTTCCTCAATCTGCAAAAGTAGGTCAGGAGTTACTCCACGCGTGCTCTTAGCGGTCTTGTAAAGGGTTCTCAAGCCTTCCAAATCGCCTTTCTCATATAGGATGTGTGCATCCGCTAAAAAGTCTCCTACGGGCTTTACAGGGCTTTTTTGGGGTGTTCTAGCGAGAACCTCGTCTTTAGATGCAATCCGCTTAGTGTCAGCCACCAGAATCGCCAAAATTGCTCGACCCCAAGCTGATGTTTCCGCGTTCATAACTTCCGAATCACGTTTGAAATTGGACGTGCCAGGAACAGGCTCCCAAGCAGTGCCATGCCCAGGACGAGTATCGTCAGGACTCCGATAAGCAGCAGCAGTATAAACCACCCAACTTTTACCAGCGAAGTCAATAAACTGAATGCTCTCTTGCTGTAATGATCCATTTGGGTATTTCTCTTTGAACATGCGGAGCCTCTCGGCCACGTCGATGTAGTCATCCATAAACGCCATTTTGTTATCCTCTCTTGAAAACTATGTATGGCCCTGAAGTCCCCCTGGACTGCAGTTGTAGAACCTTATCACCTTGATAAAGTCCAACCCTAGTTCCGTTCATGTGGTCCAGCAC
>CAYUBJ010000056.1:0-1198 GCA_964443065.1 uncultured Rhodoluna sp. | reverse complement strand
CGGGCTTTGCCAAGTTCGGCTATTTGGTGGTCAATAGTCATGCGAAAAGACTACAACCATCCAGAGACTATTTGCTAGTCGAACCTAGCGTGTCTTTAGGGTTGATAATTCTAATCAAAACCGGTATAGAACTAATCCAGATAGCGTTAGCCACGTTCAGCCAGTCTTGAGCCGTGAAGGTGAACGGCAATTTGCCTACAGCAAAAACAGCGGTTAGTGATGTTGCCAAAAGGGTTCGGCCATAAGATGCCAGGATAGCTTTCATTTATTTTCCAATCTTAGGTAGCCACTGCAGAGGGTCCTCGACAGCGTTCACCGCTAGGTTTTCAGTTTTGCCACACATGAAATGCAGGTGCGGTCCAGAGGATGTTCCAGAGTTACCGGACACACCAATGATGTCGCCCTGTTTCACTCTTTCACCCTCTTTGATAGTCACATGATCCAGGTGACAGTATGCAAATATTCTAAGTTTCTCGGCTGTAGCGTATGCACGAAGTTCGACAACCCATCCAAGAATCTCTGAACGATAAACCTTGACTATAGTTCCGGTGCCTACAGCTTTTAGTGGAGTGCCCTGTGGGACACCATAATCAACTCCACGATGCGGACCTAAACCAAGTTTGATACGAGTCTCGTTACGAGTGCCAAAAGTATCAGTTATACGTTTCGGATCTACAGGATGAATCAGACTACTCAAGTTCTGACAGTTCCTTTTCGTGAACCTCAATAGCAGACTTAATAATCTTGATGGCATCCTCACTGGACCAGACAACATCCTGATTGCCGATAGCCTCGGCCGCTTTCTTGTTCAGCTCATGCTGATAACCCTCTACGTTGAGAGCCTTGATTCTCTCCTGAAGCATTTGAGCCTTTACCTCGTTTGGAACATTAAATGACATTAGTGGTTTCTTTCTTATGCTAGGTTGTCGAGAATTGTTACTGGCGTTCCGTTAGGTCCCACAGCAACAAGTTTCAAAGTATTCGTGTTGGTTCCAGCTAGAACTTGTAGTCTTACATAATTCGATGGCGGGGCACCTGCCGCAGTTGCCTTTAATAGTCTAATCGTTCCACCAGAGTTCACTTCACCGATGACTGAATAATCATTGGTCGTGTTAAAACCTGTTGAAACTATGTTTCCGCTTGATGACACGCGACTAAGAATTGAACCAGCGGAGTTTTGCCATTCCTGCAAGTTAGC
>CAYUBJ010000055.1:0-4302 GCA_964443065.1 uncultured Rhodoluna sp. | reverse complement strand
AGTATTAAGGGCGTAAATTAGCCTTATGCCCCAAACCCCTCTCCATGCTGAACATGCCCGTCTAGGGGCAAGCTTTACCGATTTTGGTGGCTGGGACATGCCGGTGCGTTACTCAAGCGATTTGGCTGAGCACGAGGCTGTTAGAACAAGTGCTGGACTATTTGACATCAGCCACATGGCAGAGATTTTTGTATCCGGTCCGCAGGCAGCAAGTTTTCTAGATTACGCCCTAGTAATCCAAAGCTCTGCCATCGCAGTTGGTAAAGCTAAGTATGCGTTGATCTGCAACGCTCAGGGTGGCATCATCGACGACCTGATTGTTTATCGTTTAGCAGAAGATCAGTTTCTAGTTATTGCCAATGCTGGGAATAGACATGCCGTAGTTGAAGCTCTAAAAGAAAGAGCAACCTTCCAGGGATTCGTTGGCGTTGAAGATAGAAGCGATGACTTTGCTCTTCTCGCTGTTCAAGGCCCAACTGCTACACAACTACTTCAGAAGGTAGTTGACCTTGATCTTTCCCTACTTCCCTACTACTCAATCGCTCAAGGAAAAGTATCTGGAGTTGATGCTTATCTTTGCCGCACCGGTTACACCGGTGAGGATGGCTTTGAAGTTCTAATCCCAGCTACCGCTGCGGTGAAGATCTTCAATGAATTACTCGGGCTTGGAATAACCCCCTGTGGTTTAGCTTCGCGGGATACCCTGCGACTTGAAGCGGGCATGCCGCTTTATGGACACGAACTTAATTTAGAAACTAATCCATACCAGGCCGGCCTTGGGCGAGTAGTAAAGCTTGATCGCGACGAGGACTTTGTTGGCAAGAGCGCTCTGGCTCAGTTGGCTGAAAAACCTCAGGATCAGGTCTTGGTTGGTCTGGTAGGCACTGGAAAGAGAGCAGCCAGAGCAGATTACGAGATTTTTTCTGGAGAGAAGTCCATTGGCAAGGTAACCTCGGGTGCGCTTTCACCGAGCCTCGGCTACCCTGTTGCCATGGCATATGTTTCCAAAGATTTTGCTGAAGTCGGCGACCAAGTTGAAGTCGACATCAGGGGAACCAGATTGGCCATGACCGTGGTCAAGTTACCTTTTTATAAGCGTTCAAAATAAACCTAGAAGGATAAATTATGAGCAATCCAACTAACCTGCACTACACCAAAGAACACGAGTGGGTAGCTATCGATGGCGATGTTGCCACCATAGGTATCACCGCCTACGCGGCTGAGAAACTCGGCGACGTTGTTTTCGTAGACCTTCCTAAAGTTGGCTCCTCGACCACATACATGAAGATCTGTGGCGAGATTGAGTCAACCAAATCGGTTGGTGAACTTTACGCTCCACTTGATGGTGAGGTAATCGAAGTTAACAGCACAGTTGTCGATGCACCGGAGACAGTGAACACCGATCCGTTTGGAACCGGTTGGTTAATCAAGGTTAGATTCACTTCTCTTCCTGAACTTATGACCGCCAGCGAATACGACGCGCTAACCGGTGAGGGATAAGAACTAAATGGTTTTAGCCCACGAAGATTTCAAGTATCGTCACATCGGCCCTGATGCCAAAGCGCAGCAGGACATGCTGGATTTCCTAGGCTATAAATCTCTTGCCGAGCTCTTAGATGCCGCGCTTCCTGATTCAATTAAGTTTGTTGGCGACTCCACCTTGCCAGCTGCCATAAGTGAAGCAGAGGCAATTGCAGAACTGAGAAAGATTGCCGGCAAGAACAGAATCACAACTTCACTGATTGGCCAGGGTTACTATGGCACACACACCCCATCGGTAATCAAACGCAATGTCTTAGAGAACCCTTCTTGGTATACGGCCTATACGCCTTATCAGCCGGAAATTTCTCAGGGACGACTCGAAGCCCTGATCAACTTCCAGACAATGGTCACCGATTTGACCGGTATGAAAACTGCAAACGCCTCGATGCTTGATGAGGGCACGGCAGCCGTTGAAGCGATGCTGATTGCCAGAAGAACTTCAAATGTTGAGAGCAACGTGTTCTATGTTGCCAGTGACATCTTCAAGCAAACTAAGGCGCTGTTAGATCACCGCGCCGAACCAGTTGGTATCGAGGTCAAGTACTTTGACCTAGCGGCAGCTAGTAACAATCCAGAAATTCTAAGTGGTGAATTCTTTGGAGTTCTCGCCCAGTATCCGGCTGGCTCGGGTGAAATTTACGACCTGACCAAGCTCTTTGCCCACGCCCACAGCAACAATGCTGTCGCGGTGGCTGTTGCCGATTTGCTGGCCCTCACCTTGCTAACTCCTCCTGGAGAAATGGGTGCCGATGTCGTGGTCGGATCGACTCAGCGTTTTGGAGTTCCGATGGGCTTTGGTGGTCCACACGCAGGTTATCTAGCAGTTCGTAATGATCTCGAGCGCAGCATGCCGGGAAGACTCGTCGGCGTCTCGATTACCTCCGAAGGCTCACCGGCTTACCGATTGACGCTGCAAACTCGTGAGCAGCACATTAGGCGTGAACGAGCAACTTCTAATATATGTACCGCTCAGGTTCTTCTTGCCGTTATGGCAGGAATGTATGCGGTTTATCATGGGCCAGAAAGGCTCAAGGCAATTGCCGAGGATGTTTGGACTAAGGCTCACCGCTTAGCCAAATCCCTGAGCGATGCAGGACTAGATGTTCCAACCGAAGAGTTCTTTGACACCTTTGAAGTCTGCGGTGTGGATGCGAATACCGTTTTCGCAAAGGCTAGAGCTAAAAACATCACCTTGAATCTGGTAAGTGAAAGCTGTATCAGTATTTCGATTGATGAAACAACATCTGAGCAAACTCTTCAGGATGTTCTAGAAAGCTTCGGTGTTGCAAACTTAGTTTCAGCTTCAGCGCCAAACTTAAAGCTAGAGAGATCTAGTTCCTACCTCACCCACGAGGTCTTCAACTCCTACCACAGCGAAACTGCGATGCTCAGATACCTAAAGCGTCTAGCCGATTATGACTTCGCCCTAGACCGAGGAATGATTCCACTGGGCTCTTGCACCATGAAGCTGAACTCAACTACGGAAATGGAAGCCGTTACCTGGCCTGAGTTTGCCGGCCTCCACCCATTTGCCCCAAGGGAAGATGTTCAGGGATATCTTGAACTAATTGACCAGCTAACGTCTTGGTTATCAGATGTGACCGGCTATTCAGATATTTCTCTGCAACCGAACGCTGGAAGCCAAGGTGAATTGGCTGGTCTTTTGGCAATTCGCGGCTATCACCTCTCCAGAGGAGATAACCAGAGAACGATCTGTCTGATTCCATCTTCAGCACACGGCACCAACGCCGCATCAGCGGTGCTTGCCGGAATGCAAGTGATTGTGGTGGCTTGCGATGATCAGGGTAACGTCGATGTCGCTGATCTGAATGCCAAGATTGCTGAAGCTGGCGACAAACTGGCAGCGCTGATGGTTACCTACCCATCAACCCATGGAGTTTACGAAGAAGCTATTGCTGAAATTTGTGATCGGGTTCATGAGGCAGGTGGCCAGGTCTACATCGATGGTGCCAACACCAACGCTGTGGTTGGTTATGCCAAGTTTGGATCATTCGGTGGCGATGTCTCTCACCTGAACCTGCACAAGACCTTCTGCATTCCTCACGGCGGTGGCGGTCCCGGTGTTGGTCCGGTAGCTGCCAGAGCACACCTAGCTGCTTTCCTACCTGGCCACTCACAGGCGCAGGCAGAGCTTCCTAACTATGGTCCAGTTTCAGCTGCACCGTTTGGCTCAGCGAGCATTCTGCCAATATCTTGGGCATACATCAGGATGATGGGTAACGCAGGATTAAAGGATGCCACCGCAGTTGCAGTGCTTTCAGCAAACTACATAGCTAAAAAACTTGAGCACGCCTACCCACTTTTGTATACCGGTAAGAACGGACTGATTGCTCACGAGTGCATTATCGACATCCGTGGAATTACCAAAGACACCGGAGTTACTGGTGAAGATATTGCTAAGCGCCTAATTGACTATGGTTTCCACGCCCCGACGATGTCTTTCCCCGTAGCTGGAACGCTCATGATTGAACCAACAGAGTCTGAGCCCATGCCAGAGGTGGAAAGATTCATCAGGGCGATGCTGGACATCAAGGCTGAGATCGACAAAGTTGCCAAGGGCGAATATTCAATTGAAGAATCTCCGCTGAGAAACGCACCACATACCGCCAAGTCGATTGTTCAGGACTGGGATAGAAAGTATTCCCGAGAAGTGGCAGTATTCCCAGCAGGGCAATTCCGCAGCAAGTACTGGCCGATTGTGAACCGTATCGATAACGTCTATGGCGATCGAAACCTAGT
>CAYUBJ010000054.1:0-4694 GCA_964443065.1 uncultured Rhodoluna sp. | reverse complement strand
ACCCCAACGGGATTCGAACCCGTGCTACTGCCGTGAAAGGGCAGCGTCCTAGGCCACTAAACGATGGGGCCGCAAAGCATTGGAGCTTAACAAGCACCAAATGTAAAGGTTACTTGGTTTTCGCGGGATGGGCAACCTGCCTAAATGGCCTAGCCGGTGTTAGTTTAGGTAAAAGGGTTGAAATCACTAGTTAAGGAGGCGTTTATTGTGACCAAATTGCGTAAGCGCGTCCTGGGGATGGTCATTTTGACCAGCCTTTTGATAACCCCCACCCTACTTCCCTCAGCCCAGGCTGAGCCTAATTACCCTAGCCAGCAGGAAGTTGAGAACGCTAGGAAGAATGTTGCCAAGAAGAAGGCCATGATCAAGCGCATTCAGGGCATCATTGCTGATCTAACCGATGAGCAACTAGCTCTGGAAAAGCAGGCCATGATCAAGGCTGAGAAATACAACCAGGCTAAAGATGAAGAGGATGCCGTTGCAGCTAAGGTGGCGATTTTGCAAAAGAAAGTGGATGCCGCAACCGCTGAGGCGAAAGCTGCTAAAACCCAACTAGGTCAGATTGCTAGTCAGATGTGGCGCGATGGTGCGGCTGGAACGTCGCTTAATCTTTTCTTGAATTCTGATAAAGCCGGCAATCTTTTGTATCAGCTTGGCGCTCAAGAGAAAATCGCTCAATCCAGCGATCAGATTTATAAGAACGCAATTAAGCGTCAACAGTATGCCCAGTCTCTAGAAGATCAGTTGCGGGTTGCCAAGAAAGAATTAGCTGAGAAGACTGCTGTTGCTAAGGAGGCTTTGCGCCAGGCCCAAGCAGCCGCAGATGCACTCCAGGCAAAAGTGGATGAACAGAAGAGTTTGAATAGAACTTTCACAGCTCAGTTAGCTCGATTAGAAAACATTAGCGAATCACTGATGCGTCAACGCATTCAAGGTTTGATTGACGAGCAAAGACAAAATAATGGAACCGGCCCAATTGATGCGCCAAGCCTTTATGATGTTGGTCCACCAGATGAGAACAAAGTTGAGATTGCATATAACTTTGCTGCGGATCAACTCGGTGAGAGATATGTTCTAGGTGGAATGGGTCCAAACGTTTGGGACTGCTCTGGTATCACCAAGGCAAGTTATGCTGCTGCTGGAATATATATCGGTACACACTCGGCAACCAACCAGTTCTATAACATGGCTGCAAAACGACGACTAGTACCAATCAAAGACGCGCAGCGTGGTGATTTGATGTGGTACTCATACGTTGACGACTTCAATGGCGATAAGTATCACGTGGTGATCTATTTGGGTAATGGCATGATGCTTGAGGCACCAAACCCACTTCGAGTTGTTCGGATTGTTCCGCTACGCTACGGTGATCTATTCAGGTATGCCGGACGGCCAACTCCGTAAGGGTAGCTATGGCTGAGCAGAGACAGGTCCAACCAAAAACCGAAGGTTGGCAACAGAAGAAGGATGCCGCCGGTCGACCAATCCTTGAGTTTGAGGCTAAGCCCAGAGCCAAGCAACCCCCGGTGCACTTGGTTGATCTAAACGAAGCTGAGCGAGTAGCTAAGGCTAAGGAACTGGGTGTCCCAGCATTTCGGGTCAAGCAGATTGCCAAGCACTACTTCACCCACTACACCAATGATCCAGCCAAGATGACCGACCTTCCGCAGGAAGGCAGAGAGGAACTGGTTGGAGCTTTCCTACCTAAACTGCTAACCGAGGTGAAGAGGCTAAAAACCGCTAACGGGGACACCATTAAGTTTCTCTGGAAGCTTTTCGATGGAGCCCTGGTTGAATCTGTGCTGATGCGCTATCCGGGCCGAATAACACTATGTGTTAGCTCTCAGGCGGGTTGCGGCATGAACTGCCCGTTTTGCGCTACTGGCCAAGCCGGGCTGACTCGAAACATGTCAGCTGGTGAAATCATCGAGCAGATTGTTATGGCTAATCAGGTTATTGCTGCTGGTGAACTCGGTGGCAAAAAAGACGGTGAGTATGAAGAGCGGGTGGGCAACATCGTCTTTATGGGTATGGGCGAGCCTTTAGCTAACTACAACCGTCTCATGCAGGCGGTTAGAACCATGGTTGCACCAGAGGCTCTGGGAATGTCTGCTCGAAACATTACTATCTCAACGGTAGGCCTTGTTCCAGCTATTCAAAAATTGGCTGAAGAAGAATTACCGGTTACTTTCGCCCTTTCCCTACACGCACCAGATGATGAACTGCGCGATGAACTTATTCCAGTGAACTCACGCTGGAAAGTTGATGAAGCTTTAGATGCTGCTAGAAACTATTTTGAGGTGACTGGTAGAAGAGTCTCAATCGAATATGCACTTATTAGAGACATGAATGATCACAAGTGGAGAGCCGAACTCTTAGCTGAAAAACTAAATGCTCGTGGTAAAGGCTGGGTACATGTTAACCCGATTCCCCTAAATCCAACCCCAGGTTCAATCTGGACGGCATCAACTCGAGAAGTGACAGATGTTTTTGTTTCAACCTTAGAAAAGGCAGGCATTCCGACAACTCTGCGTGATACCAGAGGTAGAGAAATTGATGGAGCTTGCGGTCAGTTGGCAGCTACCGAATGAGAGAACCAGAATACTTAGCCGATGGCACAAAAGTATTTTGGCCAGAGCTTCCAGAGAAAAGTCGCAGCGCTAGATGGTATGAGTTAATCGGTGAGATTCTTCTAACGCTTGGCATTATCTTGATGCTTTTCGTTGGTTATAAAGCTATTCTGCAAGACACAGTTATTGGGCAATCTCAAACAGAGTTGGCTAAAGATTATTCTTCACAACCAAGTAAATTTGTGGCGCTTGAAGATGTTGATCAGTTAGCTGAAGTATTTGGGCAAATGTATATTCCAAGACTTGGTGATACCTGGACCAGGCTTATCGCCGAAGGAACCAGATGGCATCCGGTCTTGAATGAAATCGGTATCGGCCACTATCGACAAACGGCCATGCCAGGTGAAGTAGGTAATTTTGCGGTGGCAGCACACCGTGGTGGTTTTGGTGCAGCCTTCAAAGATATTCACCGAATCCAGGCTGGGGATCGGGTTTACGTCAAAACTAGGGACAGCTGGTTTGTCTATCGCTATTTACAAACCAAGATTGTAAATCCAGATCAAACTGGTGTTATCAATTCGGTTCCAGAGGGTTTGGACGGGGCCTTGGTTGGTGGCAAGTATATGACGCTAACTTCCTGCACACCCATTTTTGTTAACACCCAGCGAATCATCGTCTGGCTAGAACTCGAATCACAGTCCGTTGAAGCACCCGCTGAAATGAAAGCGCTGGGGAGGTAGGTTTATGTATTCCTGGTTATGGCGAAAACTACCTGGTTCTTTCCTCTTGAAAGTCTTTCTCTGCTCACTGTTGTTGGCAGGTTTTCTGGCGCTGTGCTATTTCGTTCTTTTCCCTTGGTTGGACAGCACCGTGTTTAGAGAGTCGGAAAACCAAATTCAGTAAAGCCCCCCTTGACTAATTTAGGTCACTTCACTAGATTAGAGCCATGGAAAAACTTCCCATTGAGTTCGGCCTCGACACTTTCGGGGACATGTCAAATGATGATCAGGGGCACCCACTTTCGGCTGGCCAAACCATTAGGAATGTGGTTGAGCAGGCCAAGCTAGCCGATGCCGTTGGGATCAACCACTTCAACATCGGGGAGCACCACAGAGCCGATTTCGCTGTTACCGCACCAGATACGGTATTGGCTGGCATCGCTACGGTAACCAATCAAATCACCCTCGGCACAGGCGTCACAGTATTATCTAGCGAGGATCCAGTTAGGGTCTATCAGCGCTTTGCCACCATCGCAGCTTTAGCCCCAGGTCGGGTTGAAATTACCGCAGGTAGAGGCTCTTTTATTGAAAGCTACCCGCTATTTGGCTTTGATCTTTCGGATTACGAGAAGCTTTTTGAAGAGAAACTAGAACTACTGGTTGAACTACTCAAAGAAGAACCGGTTACCTGGTCGGGAGAAACCAGATCACCACTTACCAACCAGCAGGTTTATCCAAAGACCGAACACGGTATCGGGCTTCGGGTCGGTGTTGGCGGTTCACCACACTCTGTTATCAGGGCAGCCAAATACGGTGCGGCTTTAGCTTTGGCAATTATTGGTGGCCACTCTTCCCGCTTTGCCCCGTTTGCCGGGTTGTATCGGGAATCGCTGAAGCGCTTTGATAAGCCTCAACTGCCAATCGGTATCCACTCACCTGGACATATAGCCGAAACCGATGAGCAAGCCATCGAAGAACTTTGGCCCCACTACCAGGCCTCATTTGGTCGGATCGGGCAGGAGCGCGGCTGGGGACCAATGACCTACCAGCACTATGCCGCTGAGGTCAGCGGTGGATCACTCTATGTTGGTTCACCTGAAACAGTTGCGCAGAAGATAATTGAGACCATTAGGGCCACCGGTGCTAACCGCTTTGACATGAAGTATTCGACTGGACCGATGCCACAGTCGCAGATGATGCGCTCAATTGAGCTCTACGGCACCAAGGTTATTCCACTGGTAAAAGCCGAACTAGGTGCCGAACTAGCAATCACCTATTAAAAGCAGATTGGGGCCGTCCTTACGGACGACCCCAACCAGTTGTAATGCTTAGTGACCTTCTTGTGCTGCGAAAGCCTTGTCGTCTTCAGCTGACTTAATACGTGCAATGCTGAAGATGATTAGAC
>CAYUBJ010000053.1:0-5165 GCA_964443065.1 uncultured Rhodoluna sp. | reverse complement strand
CTAACAATCTGGATCCTTATCGCAATATTTTTGCTCAGCGGAGTCCTTCACCTGGCCAACCCTGAAGCATTCATGTGGTTGATGCCACCATGGCTACCAGAGCCTATCTTGCTGATTTATCTGAGCGGAGTCTTTGAATTAGTCTGCGCGATAGGGTTACTTTTCAGGCAAAAATGGGCCGGTTGGCTAAGCGCTTTGACACTGCTAGGCATTTGGCCAGCTAACATCTGGTTTGCCTTCAGCGTTCTGCCTACAGGCGACTGGGGGCTTATTCTTGCCGCTTGGCTGAGACTGCCACTACAAATCCCACTTATTTACTATGCTGTGAAGTTCGCTAGAACCAGGTAATTACCGCTGTTCTTTTTATAAAAAGGCAATAGCCTTTGCATTAAGAAGGTGAAACTATGAAATCTCCAGTTCTCAGGAGAACTCTGCTCAGCATCCTAGTGCTGGCATTGATTACGGGCATCTCCTTCTTGGAAGTCGATAATCGCAACCTTTCAGCTGCCATTGCAGCAAAAACGCAAAAGCCCACCGATAAGCCACACACCGATCCGGTGGTGCCAGATCCCGATGTTACTCCTAGTGAAATCCAGGCTATCCAAGACAAGCTAGCTAGCGATGGTTGTAACTTTAATGCCGACCCAACCGCAATCAGAAAATCGCTTGGTAACTGCAAAATACTTTTGGTTGGTGACTCTCTAGGCAACAATCTTGGCTACGGCATGATTAGCCAGCTGAGTAAACAGTCGACGCTAACCTTTACTCGCAAAGCTAAGGCTTCAACAGGGCTATCAAACCCATGGTTTTATAACTGGCACACCAACTTAGCAACCTACCTAACAACCTATAAACCGAACATGGTAATTGTGTTTCTAGGAGCCAATGATAGGCAAGATTACGTAATAAACGGTGTTCGACAGGTGTTCGGTACCGAAGCTTGGAAGAAAACCTACCGTGCCAACATCACTAAATTGGCAACTGCCGCAACTAAATCCGGGGCTTACGTGCTCTGGATTGGCATGCCAATCATGAAGCCATACAACTACGCGAAGGGGATAACCCTTATTGATTCGCAGTTTGCCATGGCTGTGCCGAGCGTGCCCGGGGCAATCTACTTACCCACCAGAGCGTTCACCGCTGATGCTTCAGGAGCATATCGAGAAGGTGGTTTAGTAAACGGTAAATATGCGCAGATACGTGGAGAAGACGGAATTCATTTCACTTCTCTTGGTCAGCAGGTTCTAGCTACCTATGTGATCAATAGCATCGTGAGGACATATCACGTGAAGATGTATCCGACTAATCCCGCTTACCTCACAAAATAGAGCGCAGGTAGAGATTCTCGATAAGAGATATGGTTAGCCAGGCTCCGGCGAGGCAGGTTAGCCCAACAGTGAGTGCCGAGTAAGAATCCGATTTGAGAGCAATAGATTTATGAATTGGTCTTTCAAAGAAGTGGTAGGTCAGAACAGCACAAACCACCGCGCCGGCTAAGAAAACCCAAGAATAGGATAAATCGGTTACAGGGTTTTCTATTTGGGTTGGCAAGACAAGCCAAAGGAAATGCCACAGGTAGAGCGAATAGGAAATGTCTCCTATGTAACGCAGTGGTTTTATGCCAAGAAGATCAACTGGAGCCCAAAGTAGTAGGGCAGTGCCCACTGCTGGAAGCCATGCCAGATAGCCTGGATAGCTGCTTTGTGCATTCAATAGGAACATAGAACCAATAAGTATCCCTAAACCCAATAGCCCTAGAAATCGAAACCTTGTGGTGGTGGCAAAAGTTGCCAGCAGTCCGCCAAGGGCTAATTCCCAGAATCTAGTAAATGGTGAGAAATAAGATGCCACGGGATCCAAAATGGTCTGGGTAATACTCCAGTAGCTGGAGGCGATAATGACTAGCACCAGCAGACTGCGAAGTAGCAGCACCCGGTGTTTTTCAGAACCTAACCAGGTAAGCCCAAAGACTAGTGCTGGGTAGACCAAGTAGAACTGCTGTTCAACAGCCAGCGCCCAATAGTGGGTCAGCAGTGACTGATCCAGACCGGTGATGAAGTAGTTGGAACCGGTGTTGATCAACCTAAAGTTTGTGCCGTAGAGGGTTGCCCATCTAGCATCATCAAATAAATCAGGGTTAAAGGCTTGGCCGGATAAGAAATAGGCAGCAATTACCGTGACACAGATAACCAGGGCTGCAACTGGAAATATGCGAACAAACCTAGAACGCCAAAATTCAACTAGGTTGCTGAATACCCGCTTAGCTGGTTTTTTCTGAATTGATAGGGTTATCACATAGCCGCTCACCACAAAGAAAATATCTACGCCGATAAAGCCCGCGCTGAATCCGGATAGGTTTAGGTGAAGAGCGATCACCAGAATAATGGCTATAGCTCGAAGCCCCTGAATGTCTGCTCGAAAGGTTTTCGACCTTTCACCAACGGGAACCAGGTTGCTAGTCATATGCTCAACATTTCCTAGCCGCAGTATTTGCTAAAGCCTAGATTCGACTTTTGCCTGAGTTGCCTCAAATCGAGGCTTGAGTAATACAAACTCTTTCTTCCATGGCTTAGCCGGCCCTGCCCAGTGGATAATCTTTGGATCGTTGTTGAAATCCTGAGATGGAACGTGGTTCCACTCAGTTCCAATTTCAAGCACTCGGCCCTTGGAGTAGATATTGAAGACATCCTGATCATTCATGCGGCACTGCTCTACAAGATAAAGGTGCTCTTTGGTGAAGCTTTCTTCCCGCATAAGTTTTAGGTTCAATGAAAGAATTCCCGCGTTGAATGTTCTAGCAGTTAGATCTGCCTGATCATGAAGCCTTCTTCTTATATCCCAAGCTTTTTGTGGTTCGAAGTGAAGAGTTGCCCTCGTGATTGGGCGAATCATGCTGGCCCAAGTCTTAAGTCTGGTTCGCTTACCCGCAAACACGTTTTCACCCAGTTCTAGATCATATAGATAGCCAACGTCTCCTTGAATCAAGATGTCGATATCCAAATAGACAACCTTGTCTAGGTCCTTTAGAAGCTCTGGTAGGAAGAGTCGGTCCATGGTTGAGACCGAGATGTGAGCCAACAGTGCAATCGAATCACCGTAATCAACATCATCGAAGGCATAGAAGCTGAAGTTAATCTCTGGGAAGAGTTTGCCCATCCGGTCTCTGAATTCCTTACCGAGACCACGAGTGAGAATGTGAGCGTTTATCGGCCTGGTGGTGTGATCGACAAGTGACTGGATAACCACCGGAATCATCTTTTCTAGGTTTTGATCCAAAGCTAACGCAACATCAACTGCATCTTTACCTCTTGGGTTATTGCCAACAGTTACTTTGGATTTTTCTAAGGTTGCAACTGCTGCTGGAACATTGATGTTTGATTCGGTTGACTTGGTATAAGTGGTTGCATACTTTTCAGCAAAATCCACCTCAGCCTGGCAGATGTCTGCCCAGATTTTTCTAACCTCAGCCTCGCTCTTACCCTCCAGAATGGCCTTTAGGGTTACCTCAAGTTTGTCCTCGATGCCGTTGCGGATCTTGTTGAAGGCCGCGTCGTCAAGGTTTATAAGGCCTTCAAATCTTACGTCAGCTAGGTTCTTAGGGTGGAAGTCGACCTTTAGCCCCATGGATCGAGCTGGTAGGTAGCAGTGCAGCCTAGAGGTTGATACTGCCTTGTAATCGGCATATTCAGCCAGCATCGCCCTAGCATCTTCAATACCTTCGACTAGGTCAAAATCGCGAACCTGCTCACCGACTTGGATGAATTGGTCAATCTTCCAACCACCGTATTTAGTCTTATCCAGCTTGCCTTCAACGTGGGCTAGCTTATTTGACGAAGTTCCTGTTGCAGCTGGCAACACTTGACCCACCGTTGTGGTCACACAACCGGAGAAGAACGCCTTTACCCCGTAATCGCGCAGGCGGTATAAAGTGGTCCAGTCGCGACAGCCGATAGGTTCAATGCGCTTAAGTTCTGCAACTGTTTCTTCAGTCAAGACATCGACGTCTTGAATGTGGAATGAGACCATCAGTGGCTTAACATTCTTTGGATATGGGAAGTCAACCGGGCCCTTGAAGTTTCTGTGCATGAACCAGCCATTGCTGATCAACCAGGTGTTTTCCGGATATTCCCTACCGCTGGAGAAGTCTCGGTCGATAGTAATCGGTTGAACCTTTACTGCTGGGCCATCGAGTCTGCGCTCAGGCTTGATATCGTTCTTGAGCTTGTTTAGGTAATTTGAAAGTTTAGTGTTGCCTACGTATTCGATGTTCTGAAAACGTAGCAGGTTGGATAGCGCCGCAAGGGTCTGAACATAGTCGCCGCGGTTACGTGAAGTCCTTGATTTATCTAGAAGCTTGTAATCCATAACGGCAATGTTGATTGCCCCAGGAATATCCTTAGCATCAGGCTCTTCATGGTTGAGGTGCTTATTGAACCAAACCACCAAATCGCTATCTTCTTCTGACAAACTCGAAAGTGCGGCCTTGTCAGCCAGTAGCGCTTTAGTCTCAGTTCTCAGCAGGTCTAAAGCACGGAACTTTGCCAAAACCTTGAGCAGGCTTAGTTTTGTTTGTGCCGATAGGTCGGCACGGTGCCTATTTAGGTATTCAGAAATTTCGTTTAGCCCAGCGGCCTGATCCACAAAGAACAAACTGTCGAAGTATTCAAAAGGAGCAAGGTCTTGGGCCTTCTTTGACTCCACTTCATGGAAGTAGTGGTAAGCCGATTCGTAGAGCTCTAATTTCCACAAGATCACAGCAAATCCCACGCAACCGGCATCCTTTGTTGCTGGATTCTCGGTTAGCACCTGAACAAAAGACCTTGCCAACATCCTGCTGTCTGGATCGACATCTCTGGCATACTCAACAACTGCTTCTTCGAAACTCTTGCCTTCGGCCATCGCCCTAACTACTGGCGCGTGATAAACCTGGTCGCGAAGCTTTTCAATTGACATCTTCTGGAAATAGATGGTGTTGCGGGCAGCTCGCAGTTCCAGAATCTGTGAAATCAGAGGTAAAGTGTCATACTTTTTGACCAATTTATAGACAAAAGTTGGATATCTCATTAAGTTCCTTAGGTGGCCATAAAAGCCTATGCATTCGCGGAAATTCCCTATTAAGTCTAGTTGCCAGCGCCTAGTCGAAGGCTTAGGGCTAGGCACTATTC
>CAYUBJ010000052.1:0-5229 GCA_964443065.1 uncultured Rhodoluna sp. | reverse complement strand
ACTACGGAAGAATGTGTCCGGTTGAAACCCCAGAAGGTCCAAACATTGGTCTAATTGGTTCGCTTACTGCTTATGCCAGAATCAACACCTTCGGTTTTATCGAGACCCCATACAACAAGGTGGTCAACGGTAAGGTTTCAGGCAAGATCGAGTATCTAGATGCAGCAGCTGAAGACGGAAACGTTATCGGTGGTGCTGATGTCCCACTAAACGCAGATGGATCTTTCGCTAACAAGAAGGTGTTCGCACGTTTCAAGGGAGATGTAGTTGAGGTCGACAACGATCAGGTCAGCTACATCGACATCTCACCTCGTCAGCTGGCATCGGTTTCAACATCATTGATTCCATTCCTAGAGCACGACGACTCAAGCCGTGCACTGATGGGTGCAAACATGCAGCGTCAAGCTGTTCCACTGCTGCGTAGCGAAGCACCACTGGTAGGTACCGGTATGGAGCGCGCAGCAGCAATGGATTCACACGCTGTTGTAATTGCTAGAAACTCTGGTGTGGTTGAAGAAGTTGACGCTGATCACATTTGGGTACGTAACGACGAGAACAAGTTGGACAAGTACTTCCTAAGAAAGTTTGAAAGATCAAACCAGGGAACCGCAATCAACCAGACTGCAATTGTTTCAGTTGGTCAGAAGGTTGTTGCCGGTGAGGCTCTTGCCGATGGTCCAGCCACCGATCAGGGTGAACTTGCTTTGGGTAAGAACCTATTGGTTGCTTTCATGCCTTGGGAAGGTCACAACTTCGAAGACGCGATCATCATCAGCCAGGCTTTGGTTAAAGATGACACTCTTTCTTCGATTCACATCGAAGCCCATGAGGTTGAAGCTCGTGACACCAAGTTGGGTAAGGAAGAGATTACCGCTGACCTACCTAACGTCTCACAGGAAGCTCTGGCTCAGCTAGACGAGCGTGGAATTATCCGCATCGGTGCTGAGGTTAGACCGGGAGATATCTTGGTCGGTAAGGTTACCCCTAAGGGTGAGACCGAACTTTCTGCCGAAGAGCGTCTACTGCGCGCTATCTTCAACGAGAAGAGCCGCGAAGTTCGCGACACTTCCTTGAAGGTGCCACACGGTGAAGCTGGAACTGTTATTGATGTCAAGGTATTTGACGTCGAAGCAGGAGATGACGAACTGGGTGCTGGCGTAAACCAGCGCGTTGTGGTTCACATCGCCCAGAAGCGTAAGATCACCGAAGGTGACAAGCTTGCTGGTCGTCACGGAAACAAGGGTGTTATTTCAAAGATCCTTCCGGTTGAGGACATGCCTTTCCTAGAAGATGGAACTCCGGTCGACATCATCCTGAACCCACTGGGTATTCCAGGTCGTATGAACTTCGGTCAGGTTCTAGAAACCCACCTTGGTTGGATTGCCAAGCAGGGTTGGCAGATCAAGGAAGGCGCGAAGTGGGCTGAGCACCTAGCCGAGGAGCTGCACTCTGCAGAACCTGGCACCAAGGTTGCTACCCCGATCTTCGATGGTGCTAGCAAGGACGACATCATTGGCCTACTGGACTCAACTTTGCCTAACCGCGACGGTAAGAAGCTGGTTGACAAGACTGGTAAGGCGAAGTTGTTCGATGGTCGCTCCGGTGAGCCATTCCCAACCCCGATTTCAGTCGGTTACATGTATGTCTTGAAGTTGCACCACTTGGTCGATGACAAGATCCACGCCCGTTCAACCGGTCCTTACTCAATGATTACCCAGCAACCGCTAGGTGGTAAGGCTCAGTTCGGTGGTCAAAGATTCGGTGAGATGGAAGTTTGGGCACTGCAGGCATATGGTGCTGCACACACCCTGCAAGAGCTACTTACCATCAAGTCGGACGACATTACCGGTCGTGTGAAGACCTACGAAGCAATTGTTAAGGGTGAGAACATTCAGGCTCCTGGTATTCCAGAATCCTTCAGAGTGTTGGCTAAAGAAATGCAGTCACTTGCCCTGAACGTTGAAGTGCTCAACTCCGAAGGTGGTGTTGTGACCTTGAAGGATGAAGACTTCGAGCGTGACATGGCTGCCGAGAACATGGAAGGTATCAACCTTTCACGTAACGAGTCCCTGTCCGGTGACAACGAACCTACCTGGTCCTAAGCGAATAGAGAAAAGAAGAGAAGATGACTATGGATATTGAAACTTTTAGCTCCCTGAGAATTGGTCTAGCCACCTCAGATGACATTCGCTCATGGTCCAACGGTGAAGTAAAGAAGCCGGAGACCATCAACTACCGTACCCTCAAGCCTGAGAAGGACGGTCTGTTCTGTGAGAAGATCTTTGGTCCTACAAAGGACTGGGAATGTTCTTGTGGTAAGTACAAGAGAGTTCGCTTCAAGGACATCGTTTGTGAGCGCTGTGGTGTTCAGGTAACTAAGTCTTCGGTTCGTCGTGAGCGCATGGGTCACATCGAACTGGCAGCTCCAGTTACCCACATCTGGTACTTCAAGGGTGTGCCTAGCCGTCTAGGTTACCTATTGAACATGGCACCTAAGGATCTAGAAAAGATCATCTACTTTGCTGCCTACCGTGTTATGGAAGTTGATGAAGCAGCTAAGAAGATGGACTGGGTCCTAATCAAGGATGACTACATCACCCGCATTAAGCAGACCCTGCACGACCGTTTCGAAGAGATGATGGAAGTAGCTCAGGAAGAGTATGACTTCTTGATCGAGCAGGGACTTGATCTGCAGATTGCCGTGAAGATCTGGGAGGCTCCGACTTGGGTTGACCACCAGTTCGTCAAGGGTATCGAGCAGATGGTCAAGATGGAAGTCGATGACCCGAAGAACTACCTGGACAAGCCTTTCACCGCTGCAATTGCAGAGGGTAAGGAGACCATTAACCGCGATGCCGCTGCGCAGAAGGTTATCAACCAGAAGATCAACGAGTTCCGTAAGAAGACCGAGAAGATTGTTCGCGAGTATGCCCGTCTAGAGCGTCCTGACTCACTACAGAAGGAACACCTTTCATGGCGTCAGTTCCTGATGGCCGAAGAGGGTCAGCTAATTCAGAACGACGTTCTGTTTGACTACTTCGACTACTACTACGGTGACTACGTAATCACCGAAATCGGTGCTCTTGCTATCCAGCAGGTGCTTGCTGATTTCGATCTACCTGGTGAGGCAGAGAAGCTTAAGAAAGAGATCGCTGATAACAAGGGTTCAAAGCAGACCCAGGCTATTAAGCGTCTAAAGGTTGTCTCCTCATTCCTCCAGTCAAACACTCCAGCTACTTCAATGGTGCTCGACGTGTTGCCGGTATTGCCACCTGAGATCCGCCCAATGGTTCAGCTTGACGGTGGCCGCTTTGCTACCTCAGATCTAAACGATCTATACCGCAGGGTGATCAACCGTAACAACCGTCTAAAGCGCTTCATTGACCTAGGTGCAGTGCCAAAGACCATTCTGAACAACGAAAAGCGCATGCTTCAGGAAGCTGTCGATGCACTATTCGATAACGGACGTCGTGGTCGCCCAGTTACCGGTACCGGTAACCGTCCACTGAAGTCACTGTCTGACCTACTTAAGGGTAAGCAGGGACGTTTCCGTCAGAACCTTTTGGGTAAGCGCGTTGACTACTCCGGTCGTTCAGTTATCGTGGTTGGTCCACAGCTGAAGATGCACCAGTGTGGTTTGCCTAAGCTGATGGCTCTTGAACTGTTCAAGCCATTTGTGATGAAGCGTCTAGTTGATCAGGGTATCGCCCTAAACATCAAGAGCGCTAAGCGCATGGTTGAGCGTAGCCGTCCACAGGTTTGGGATGTTCTAGAAGAAGTTATTCGTGAGCGTCCAGTGCTACTAAACCGTGCACCGACACTGCACCGTCTAGGTATCCAGGCGTTTGAGCCACTACTGGTTGAAGGTAAAGCTATCCAGCTGCACCCGCTAGTTTGTGCTGCGTTCAACGCTGACTTCGATGGTGACCAAATGGCTGTTCACCTACCGCTATCTGCTGAGGCTCAGGCTGAGGCAAGACTATTGATGCTAGCTTCAAACAACATTTTGAAGCCATCCGATGGTAAGCCGGTAGCGACACCTTCGCAGGATATGATCATTGGTCTTTACTACATGACCACTGTTAAAGAAGGTGCTCAAGGCGAGGGTCGAGTATTCGGTTCTGTTGCTGAAGCACAGCTTGCATATGACATCCACGGACTAGATCTGCAGGCTGCCATCAAGATTCGTCTCGACGGCAAGATCAAGGAAACCACCCTTGGTAGAACTCTGTTTGCTCAGACTCTTCCAGCTGGTTTTGAGTGGACTGAAGAGCGTGTTGGCAAGAAGGAAATCTCAAGAATTCTTGAACTCATGGTTGAAAAGTGTGAGCGCGTTGAAGTTGCTCAGGCTCTAGACCGCATCAAGGATGCTGGTTTCTACTGGGCTACTCGTTCCGGTGTTTCGATGGCTATCTCTGATGCCAACTTCGACTCTGAAGGCAAGTTCGATAAAGAGCGTGCAAAGATGATTCGCGAAGGTGAAAAAGAACACACCAAGATTCAGGAAGACTTCGACCTCGGTGGTATTACCGACCTAGAGCGTCGTGACGAACTTGGAGCTTTGTGGTTCAAGCGCACCAACGAGATTCAGGCACTGCTTCAGTCCGAGATCCCTCAAGGTAACGCGATCCGCATGATGGTTGAATCAGGTGCTCGTGGTAACTGGATTCAGGTTCGTTCGGTTCTCGGTATGCGTGGTCCGGTTGCGACATCTTCGGGTGACTTTGCGCCGATGCCGGTCAAGGGTAACTACCTGGTTGGTCTAACCGCATCTGAATACTTCATCAACGCAACCGGTGCCCGTAAGGGTAACGCGGATACCGCGATGAAGACCTCAGCTGCTGGTTATCTAACCCGTCGTCTAGTTGACGTGGCTCAGGACGTAATCGTTCGTGACCCAGACTGTGACACAACTCGTTTCCTCGAGAAGTCACTGAAAGACGTTGACGGTAACTGGGATGACCAGAACATTGAACTATCCATCATGCAGCGTAACTTGGCTGAAGATGTGAAGGTTGATGGCAAGGTTATTGCTAAGCGCAACGATGCAATCAACATCCAGTTGGTAAACCTGCTGAAGTCAGCCGATGTTGAGACCGTGAAGGTCCGCTCGGTCTTCACCTGTGATGCCATCAGCGGTGTTTGTGCTGCCTGTTACGGTGTTTCGCTAGCTACCAACGAGCCAGTTGAGCTCGGTGAAGCTATCGGTATTATCGCTGCTCAGTCAAT
>CAYUBJ010000051.1:0-5286 GCA_964443065.1 uncultured Rhodoluna sp. | reverse complement strand
ATTAGACCAATGTTTGGACCTTCTGGGGTTTCAACCGGACACATTCTTCCGTAGTGGGAAGGGTGAACGTCACGAACCTCCATCTGGGCACGCTCACGAGCGATACCACCAGGGCCAAGCGCCGATAGGCGGCGCTTGTGAGCAAGGCCGGCCAATGGGTTGTTCTGGTCCATGAACTGGGATAGCTGGCTAGCACCAAAGAATTCCTTGATTGCCGAGACAACTGGACGCAGGTTGATCAGGGTTTGCGGGGTAATCGCCTCAACATCCTGAGTCGACATACGCTCGCGAACCACGCGCTCCATACGAGATAGTCCAATACGAACCTGGTTCTGAATCAGTTCACCAACCGAACGAATACGACGGTTCTGGAAGTCGTCGATGTCATCGGAAGCAATCTTCACATCAGTCTTAGCCGACTGCATCTTCAACTTGAAGCTCAAGTTACCGGTGATGTCCGCTTTGTTCTTTAGTGCAAGATCGAATACCAAAAGATACTTCATGGTTGCGACGATGTCGTCCTTGGTTAGCACCGTGGTGTTCTCATCAACAGAGATACCTAGCTTGCGGTTTAGCTTGTGACGACCAACGCGAGCGAGGTTGTAACGCTTCTTGTCAAAGTAAACGCTCTTCAACCAAGCTTCGGCTGCATCAGCGTTACCAGATTCGGCACGAACCTTGCGATACATTTCCTTCAGTGCATCTTCCTTAGTAATCACTGGAGTGGTGAATGCACGTGACTCATCGTAATCAAGAGTGTTGTTGATCAGGTTAATGTCAATCCAGCTTGCATCGTAGTTCTGGATAGATTCATAAACATCTTCGAAGGCAGCTTGAATCTCTTCGCGAGACATTCCAAGTGCCTTTAGGAAAATAGTTGCCGAGACCTTAGTCTTACGGTCAACCTGCACCTGAAGGATTGGCTTACCGAATCTAGAAACTGATTTACGGTCATCCTTAACCCACTCGGTTAGAAACTCTAGGTAAGAACCGCGGCTTGGAATGATCTGAGCCTTGTTGTTACGTACGTCGAGGTTACCGGTGGTGTTGGTTGATACCGAGAAGTAAACACCAGGAGAGCGAACCAGCTGTGAAACAACCACACGCTCGGTTCCGTTAACTACGAAGGTGCCTTCTGGAGTCATGATTGGGAATTCACCCATGTAAACAGTCTGTGATTTAATTTCACCAGTCTTGTAGTTAGTGAACTCAGCCTTGATATACAGAGGTCTGGCGTAAGTCTTTCCCTTAACCTTGCACTCGTCTGGAGTGTGCTCAGGGTTATCCAAAGTTGGCTCCTTGAATTCAAGGCCCATCTTTGCTTCAGCAGGGTTGTTTGGGTTGTCTTCGATCGGCGATAGCTCTTCGAAAACTTCTTCCAAACCAGTCTTAGCTTCCTTGCCGACCTTATCGCGCCATGCATCGGCACCAATGAGCCAGTTGAAGCTCTCGGTCTGCAGGGTTAGTAGGTTTGGAAGCTCAATTGGTTCGCGAGTTTTCGCAAAAGATAGACGTTGAGCGGAACGAATGTTTTTGTTGTTCTTCTTGGCGGCCAAGATTACCCCTTCAAAGGATTACTGGTTGAGAACGGTCTTTTGGATTTCTCCCCCAAACGATGCCGCCGAAATATGCGTGCAAAAATAGCGCAGCCGAAATATGCTTACGTGGGTTTTGGGGTCGAACACCTATCTTATACAGGTGTTCGGACAAAATGCAACCAATTTAGCCCGTTAAAACAAGTTCGGGCCCCCTTACAGGGGCCCGAAGCTTGGTTTTAGCCAGTTATTACTGAGCGTTCAGGGCTTCAACACCCTCAGACTCAACTCTAACTACCTTGTAGCCAGGGATCTTGGCAATTACCTTGACGGTAATTGTGGTTCCGGCATCCCTAGCGGTTAGCGTGTAGCTGGACTCGTTGGCCTTAGAAATTACGCGGCCGTTACGCTTCCAGACGTAGGTGAACTCAGCACCATCTGGGTACTCGCCTGGATCGACCTCTAGGGTCTCGCCGACAAGTGCACCACCGGAGATGGTAGGTACTGGAGGCTCAGCTAGAGTTCCCAGCTTGATGCTGCGGCTCTTCATCTTGAATAGCGCATCCTTGTAACCTTCTGCAGTTACCACGATGTTCACACTCAAGCGAGTTCCGTAGTCTTCGCTAGTTAGAACGTAGCTGTTCTCTTCAGCGCTGGTGGTTTGGAATTCCTCACCGTTTCTCATCCAGACGATGCTGATTTCAGCACCCTCTAGCCAAGTTCCAGCACCGACGGTTACGGTTCCACCAGTAACGAAGTCACCAGAGATTGAAGGCTTGTCGGTGTACTTCAAAGTACCGGCAGCTACAGTAACTGCAGCGCTTACCTTCTCTAGTGGCTCGTAGGCCTCAATGGTTCCAGTGATTCCGATGCTAATTGGAGCATCGAAGTCCTCAGCAGTTAGCTCGTAGGTCTCAGAGGTTGCACCATCGATTGCAGAACCATCGCGGTACCACTGGTAAGCAAGTTCTGCACCATCTGGCCAGTCCTTAGTAGTTGCAGTCAAGGTGTTACCAACTGCAGCCTTACCCTTAATCGCTGGGGTCGGAGCCTTAGCAATGATTCCAGGTGCAACTTCAATCTTCTTGCTGACTAGGATTCGGTCAGCTTCACCAACCTTGGTCACGAAGACAACTGCACGAAGGTCCTGTCCGAAGTCATCGACTGTCAACTTGTACTTAGCTGCACCAACGAATGTCTGGTCAGTCTCCCAGTTGCGGAACCAGCTGTAGGTCAACTTAGCGTTCTTGTCGAACTGGTCGCGAGGTAGCTTGATCCAAGTACCAACACGAAGTTCGCCATCACCAAGTGATGAACCAGGAACTACTAGAAGTTCGCTAGTCGCGGCCACGCTGATGTTGTAAACCTCACGGGTCTCGCCATCTTGAGCAGTCACTTCAACTGTGATTGTCTGGAAACCAGAGAAGTCAGTTAGATCTCCGTTGGTAACTGCATAAGTTGCAAACTCGTTAGTTGTAAGAACATCAACGGTGATGTCACCGGCGTCAACTTCGATCATCTCTTCTTGATTCTCTAGGTTGAATGCGTTTCCGTTAACCTCGATGCTTGCTGCAGTTGCATCAGATGATGGAAGAACATTTAGAGTCACGTAGATCTCTTCAGTTGTCTCACCATCTGGAGCAGTGATTCTAATTGACATTGTGTTTTCACCAAGCTCTAGTCCTTCAGTACCAGAAACTTCGTAAGTAGCTTCGCCGTCAGTAGTCTCAACAACTACAGAAACCGACTCAGTACCTGCTGGGAGGTCAACCTGGTCACCGTCAGAAACCTGAACGGTCTCTTCACCATCAGCAACAGCGTAGGTTACGTTGATTGCCGAGGCTGAAGCGTCGTTGCTTAGAGCAACAACTAGGGTCACGGTGTATTCCTGGCTGGTCTCTTCATCAGCTGCAACAACGATGATGGTTAGTGTGTTGTCACCAACAACAAGGTTGTCGTTTCCGCTAATCAAGTAGGTTGCATCTGGATCGGTTGTAGTGATCTCGACGTCAACTTCCTCGGTGAATGGAGGTAGGTAGACGGTGCCACCATCGTCAGTCTCTTCACCGTTTACGACCAAAGTCTCAATGCTTGTGTCGGTGTTAGGTGCAACAACGATGGTTACGAAGTAGGTAGTAACTGTCTCGCCATCAGCAGCGGTAACAGTAACTTCTAGGTCGTTCTCACCAGGAACCAAGTCAGTTCCACCGACAACATCGAAGCTAGCTTCTGGGTCTGTGGTCTCAACGAGGATCTCTACTTCAGTAGTCAATGGCTCAACTGTTACGAAGTCTGCGTCAGCAACATCGACACCTGCAACTTGGAAGATTGAAAGTGATGTGTCGGTGTTAGGAAGAACGTTCAGGATGATCGTGTATTCCCGAACAGTCTCTCCGTCAGCAGCTGTTACATAAACAGTTAGAGTGTTTTCTCCAACAACTAGTTCAGTTCCACCGACGATCTCGACCGTTGCATCGGTGTCAACTGTGTCAACTTCAACGCCAACGTCAGTTGTTAGTGGATCTAGGTCTACGGTGTCACCGTCGTTTACAGCTGAACCGTTTACGGTGATTGCGTTAACAGAAGTGTCAGTGTTTAGCAGAACAAGCACATTGAATGTGTAGGTCTGAGTAGTAACACCATCAGCTGCGGTAACCAAAACAGTAAGTGCGTTGTCACCGGTAGCTAGATCTAGATCTCCGTCAATAAAGTAAGTAGCGTTTGAGTCACCTGTAACAACGGAAACGTTTACTGAACTGGTTCCCCAAGGAACTAGATAGTTGTCTCCTTCAGCTAACTCTTCACCATTTACTGTTACGACTGCAGATGTGTCATTGCTTGCTAACACATTCAGGTTCACTGTGTATACAGTGCTCAACCCTTCAGCGTCTGAAACAGTGACAACCAAATCGTTTGGTCCAGTACTTAGATCAGTTCCACCAGTTACAACTGCGGTGGCACCTTCTACTGGAGTAGCAACAACATCAACTGATGTTGTGTACGGGTCAAGGTTCACAGTGTCGCCATCAGCAACAGTTGTTCCATTGACAGTGAATACTGATAGGTCAGTTGAGCTAGCAGCATAGGCAGCGGTGCTGCCGATGGTTGCTATTCCAGCTGACGGTAGCAGCAATGCAAAAATTGTAAGTAGCGTAATGCGCTTTGATTTAAACACGATCAAATCTTCCTCGGTCGATTTTTAACGGACTTTATCCGCGTAAAGACAAGATTAGGGCTAAAAAGGGGGATTACAAAACTTCTTTACCAATTTGAAACCTGAAGTTTCACAATGTTTCAGACCCCATATTTAGAGGTTTTTTAGCCTCTTTTGCCAATAATTCGAGAATCTGCTCCGGTTTGCGAATTTGAAGGTAGATTTCATCAAAAGCTGGATTTAGGAGCAATATCCTCACAGCTTGCTTCCTGGATGATCCAACCACCAGGATTCGCTTGACACCCCTTACATACTCCCCAGATTTCACCAAATATAAGAGGTTTCCACCCCTTCTCTGCCCAAGAGAGCGCCTTTTAGGGGCTTCCTCAAGGTAAAGTCCCACAATTCGGCTCAGTTCAAAGGCCAGAAAATGCCTGCCCAGCAACCAGCGCTCAAGCGGCGACATCTGAATCAGAGCAATACCGTCAGAAGTTACTAATTTAGCCACAAAGCCCCTTGGTTATTCGCTATTACGAATGTAGCCTAAGGCACTTCCTAATTAATAAGGAACTCTTAGTCCCGTTTGGCTTGAATCAG
>CAYUBJ010000050.1:0-5360 GCA_964443065.1 uncultured Rhodoluna sp. | reverse complement strand
GTATTGCTGCTGCGGCCTCCTCGAGAGAGGAGGCCGTAGCACTATGCGGTCAAACACTTCTGGAACTGGGAGCGGTTTCAGAAGAGTATCTCCCAGCTATGTGGGAACGCGAGCAAATCATCTCCAGTTACATGGGCGAAGGCGTAGCCATGCCACATGGAACCGATGAGGCTCGTAAGTACGTAAAGTTTGACCAGTTGGTTTTCCTGCGGTTTGTTGATGAGATCGACTGGGACGGAGTTCCAGTTAGAGCTTGCATCGGAATAGCTGCAAATGGTGACCAGCACGGTCAAATACTAGGTAACTTAGCCGAGGTGCTTATTGATGACGATAAGCGGCTCGAATTATTCTCAACTCAAAGCGTTGAGCGAATACTTGAATTACTAGAAACATCCGAAGGGGAATAAGAAGTGAAAGCGGCTATCTATCGAGGACCGGGGGACCTCAAGGTTGAAACTGTTGATGAACCCACAGTTCAATCTGGACAACTAAAACTTAGAATCCATGCCTGTGCTACCTGTGGAACAGATGCCAAAATTTTTCATGTCGGACATCCACGTCTGACACCACCGCAGATCATCGGGCACGAAATTGCCGGTGAGGTAGTGGAAATCGGTTCAGGCGTTACTGGTTTTACTGTTGGTGATCGAGTGCAGGTCATCGCGGCGATACCATGCGGTGATTGCTGGGCCTGTTTAGAAGGTCGCATGACGGTTTGCCCCAACCAGTTGTCCATGGGTTATCAGTTCCCCGGTGGTTTTGCCGAATACATGATTGTGCCCGAAGAGGTAATCAAAGTTGATGGCGTCAATCACATTCCCTCTGGTGTCAGCTACATCGAAGCTGCCGTGGTCGAACCCCTAGCCTGTGTGCTCAATGCTCAGCAGTTGGCTAAAGTAGGCGAAGGTGACACGGTGCTGGTTATGGGAGCTGGCCCAATTGGCTGTTTGCATGTGAGATTGGCAAGATCGCTCGGGGCGGCTCGGGTTTTTCTAGCCGACATAAATGGCGATCGCCTTAAGATTTCAGCGGATGTAGTAAAGCCGGATGCGGTTATTGACATGTCAAAAGTTGATTTAGCCGAGCAAATCAAAGAACTCACTTTTGGTAAGGGCCCTACCGTGATAATTACGGCAGCGCCTAGCGGCCAGGCTCAGGAGCAGGCCATTGCCATGGCTGCCCCAGGCGGAAGAATAAGTTTCTTTGGTGGGCTACCAAAAGATAAACCGATTATTCAAGCCGATAGCAATCTGATTCACTACAAAGAACTGACCATCTTGGGAGCGAATGGATCTTCTCCCGCGCAGAACCGTCAGGCACTTGAGTTGATTGCATCGGGTAGTGTTCGGGTGGATGACCTAGTAACCCATCAGGTTAGTTTGGATGATGTAGCTAAGGCTATTGACTATGTCACCAGCGGTGAGTCAATAAAAGTTGTTGTATTACCAAATGGAGCAAACTAGGTGATTACCAGAGAACTAACCGTCACAGCTAAAGTTGGCTTGCACGCTAGACCGGTTGCGCTCTTAGCCAAGTTGGCTAGCGAATTGAACGCCGATGGCATTACTGTTCGGATTGGCAGGGAGACGGACAAACTTGTTGCCGCCAACTCAAGCCTTCGCATGCTTACCCTGAAGATTGCTTCCGGTGAGAAAGTCCTGGTTGAACTTGGTACTACCGATCAGGCTAGGGCAGAGCAGATTTTTCAGCAGGTGGCAGAAGCCCTAGCCGCCGACTAACCTTAAAGTAGTCGGAACGGAAATAATGGAACAGATGCTCAGCGGTATTGGCGTTGGCGATGCCAGCGCTTGGGGAAAGAGTTTTGTCCTAGGCCCTAAATTCAAAGCCCCAGCCGAGGCAAAATCAACCAACTCTACCGACCAAGAGTTGGTTCGACTAAAAACGGCCATCGGGGAGGTCGTTGAATCTTTAGCCAAGACGGCCGCAACTTCAGATCAGACAACAGGTGAAATACTCAATGCTCTGGTAGCGATGCTTGAAGATCCGGCTCTTGTCGAAGAAGCCCTGGTTTACCTAGCCGATGGCTGGAATGCTGAGACAAGTATTGTTCGGGCGATGCGCAGTTTCACTGAATTACTGGCTGGTGATGATCTTTTTGGAGAGCGGGTAGCCGATCTAGAGGATCTAGCTCTCCAGGTAGTGGCCAAGCTAACCGGAGCTGAATACGGTTTGAAACTTCCAAAACAAGGGCCGATTGTTGTGGTCGCCGAAGATTTATCGCCGGCTGAAACGGCTCAGTTCACAGATGCGGTTGTCGCCGTGATTACCGAAAAGGGTGGACCAACATCACACACCGCAATCATCTGCAGGCAACGAAACATCCCGGCACTGGTTGCCGCTAAAGGAGCGCTCGCAAAGATCCAAAGCGGTGTTTCGCTTGTGGTTGATGCTTCAACGGGGCAAGCATTTTTGAGTGATGTTCCGATAAACAGTTCAGCAATTTCAGTGCGCACGAAAGTTGGCGAACCAATTGCTGAAGTTAAAGGTAATGTCGGCTCGGTAGCAGACGCTAAGGATTTGGCGCTGACCAAAGCTAGCGGTATCGGGCTGATGCGAACAGAACTTCTTTTTCTTAGCAGGTCAACGCCACCAAGTTTCGAAGAGCAGAGCAAACTCTATTATGAAGTTCTGAATTTCGCTCCTAGTGGTGAAGTTATCTTTAGAACACTAGATGCTGGTAGCGATAAACCTTTACCTTATCTAGGACTTGGTAATGAGGAGAATCCTTCCTTAGGGGTTAGAGGCTGGCGCATAAATGCAAATGATCCAAGCATCATTCGCACTCAACTTGAAGCCCTTGTTGAAGCAGAGAAATTATCCAACCGGAAAGTTTCGGTGATGGCTCCGATGATTGCAACCATCAGCGAGGCCAGAGAGTTTGCTGATCTTGCCCGCTCAATAGGCATAGCCACTGTCGGTGTCATGGTTGAGACTCCATCAATCTGCGCAGTTATCGGCCAGTTGCAGGGAGTCGTTGATTTCGTCAGCATTGGAACAAACGACCTCTCGCAGTATCTGTTTGCTGCTGATAGACAGAACTCCGCGGTAGCCGAGCTACTTAACCCTTGGCAGCCGGCCCTTCTAAGCACCATCGCTAGTGTTTGTAATCAAGCGAAGGCGGCGGGAATAAAAGTTGGGGTATGTGGCGAGGCAGGAGCCGACCCGCTTTTGGGCATTGTCCTTGCCGGCCTAGGTGTTGACTCGGTGAGCATGGCTTCTCCTGCGGTGGCAAAGGCTATCGAGTATTTATCTTCGGTAACCATCGACAAGGCTAGGGAAGTGGCGCAAGCAGCCCTTAGCGGCACTGACCCGCAAGAGGCTAAGTCCTTGGCCCGAGCCGCTCTGGGCTAGGCCCTCGGCTAAACTTAGGTAATGGCCTCTCTAAAATCAGCACTCAGTTTTTATCGCGCCTGCTCAGTTACTACCGGAGTATTTCTGCTCCTTGTGGTCTTCGAGATGGTCCTCAAGTATGCATTCAATTTGATTATTTGGTCTGGTGGGGACGTTGGGTTGATCGGCCTGGTGCCAAGCTCGGAAGATGTTTCAGGGTTACCAAGCGAAGGCGTGGACATTTCTAAGCTCCTGCTACAGATTCATGGAATTTTGTATGTGGTGTATTTGTTTGCTGATTTCCAGGTATGGCGCTTAGCCAAGCTCAAGTTCCAAGATTTCCTAATTATTGCTTCTGGCGGGGTAATCCCGCTAACTTCCTTCTTTATCGAGCGCAGGTATCACAAGAAGTTAGCTGAACTTATCAAGGCGGGTGCTTAGTCATTAGCAGCCCAAGACCTGTCCTAGTAGTTGACTTTGGCGCTCAGTATGCCCAGCTAATCGCTAGACGTGTTCGTGAAGCAGGCGTCTATAGCGAAATAGTGCACCACAATGTGACAGTTGACGAGGTGGCGGCTAAAAACCCGCTGGCCATTATTCTCTCTGGTGGACCTTCGAGCGTATATGAAGAAAACTCACCGCAATTAGATTCCAGAATCCTAAATCTGGGGATTCCTGTTTTAGGTATCTGTTACGGTTTTCAAATTCTTGCGCAGAGCCTAGGGGGACGGGTCGATAAGACCGGGCTTAGAGAGTATGGAGCAACAGAACTTGAGGTAACTGCTGATGAAGCTATTCTGCAGGGGCAGCCGGTAAAGCAAGTTTGCTGGATGAGTCATGGTGATCAGGTTATGCAGGCCCCTGAAGGCTTTAAGGTTCTAGCTAGCACCGCAACCACTCCGGTGGCAGCCTTTGGTTCTGCCGAGAAGGCAATTTATGGAGTGCAATGGCACCCAGAGGTAAAGCACTCTGAATATGGCCAGAAGGTTTTAGAAAACTTTCTACACCAGATTGCCAAGATTCCGGCAGATTGGAATTCTGGAAACGTCATAGCCGATCAGGTGGAACGAATTAAGGCGCAGGTAGGTTCTTCTCGAGTTATCTGTGGTTTATCCGGTGGCGTCGATTCGGCTGTTGCTGCGGCACTGGTGCATAAAGCGGTAGGCGATCAACTAGTTTGCATTTTCGTGAATCACGGATTACTGCGTGAGGGCGAAGTTGAGCAGGTTGAAAAGGATTACGTTGCTGCAACTGGTATTCGACTGGTAACTGTAGATGCGGAACAACGATTCCTCGATGCTTTGAGCGGAGTTAGTGATCCGGAAACAAAGCGCAAGATAATCGGTAGGGAATTTATCCGTGTTTTCGAAGACGCTCAGGCAAAACTGGTCGCAGAATCTGAAGCAGATAACCAACCAATTAGGTTTTTGGTTCAGGGAACGCTCTATCCAGATGTCGTTGAGTCTGGTGGCGGCGTGACCGCGGGAATCAAGAGCCACCACAATGTTGGGGGATTACCAGAGGACATGCAATTCGAGCTGGTTGAGCCGCTTAGGACATTGTTTAAAGACGAGGTTCGAGCTATCGGCTATGAGTTGGGGCTTCCAAAAGAAATTGTTGCGCGACAGCCATTTCCAGGGCCTGGACTTGGCATAAGAATCGTCGGGGAAGTAACCAAGGAAAGACTAGATCTTCTGCGTCAGGCTGATGCGATAGTGCGAACCGAGTTCACAGCCGCGGGCCTTGACGGTGAAATCTGGCAATGCCCAGTAGTTCTATTAGCCGATGTCAGGTCGGTAGGCGTACAAGGAGACGGCAGAAGCTACGGCCATCCGATTGTCTTGAGACCGGTTTCAAGCGAAGACGCCATGACTGCAGACTGGTCGAGATTGCCTTATGACCTGTTGGCAAAAATTTCTAATCGAATCACAAACGAGGTTGCCGGTGTCAACCGAGTGGTTTTGGATGTTACTAGCAAACCGCCAGGAACTATTGAGTGGGAGTAAAGC
>CAYUBJ010000049.1:0-5753 GCA_964443065.1 uncultured Rhodoluna sp. | reverse complement strand
CCAGCCTGGATTAGAGCAACTCCACCACCGGCGACGATACCCTCTTCAACAGCAGCCTTAGCGTTACGGACTGCGTCCTCGATACGGTGCTTACGCTCTTTCAGCTCAACTTCGGTAGCTGCGCCGGCGCGAATTACAGCAACACCGCCAGCTAGCTTGGCTAGACGCTCCTGAAGCTTTTCGCGGTCGTAGTCGCTGTCGGTGTTGGTGATCTCGCGACGAATCTGCTCGACGCGGCCAGCAATCTGCTCCTTCTCACCGGCACCATCAACGATGGTGGTCTCGTCCTTGGTGATTACAACCTTACGAGCGCTACCTAGCATGTCTAGGGTGGCGTTCTCTAGCTTCAGACCAAGTTCTTCGGTGATTACAGTTCCACCAGTCAAAATTGCGATGTCCTGCAGCATTGCCTTACGACGGTCACCAAAGCCTGGTGCCTTTACCGCCACTGAACGGAAGACTCCGCGCATCTTGTTTAGCACCAGTGTCGCTAGCGCTTGACCTTCAACATCTTCAGCGATGATCAATAGCGGCTTGCCGGATTGCATTACCTTCTCAACGATTGGGACAATCTCAGCAACCTGAGATACCTTGCTGTTGGCAATTAGCACTAGCGCATCTTCAAGCACTGCCTCTTGACGATCTGGGTCGGTTACGAAAAGACCGGAGATGAAACCCTTGTCAAAACGCATACCGTCGGTAAGTTCAAGGTTGATGCCGAAGGTGTTTCCCTCTTCAACTGTTACAACTCCTTCGTTACCGACCTTGTCAATTGCATCTGCAATGATCTCACCGATAACGGTGTCACCTGCTGAGATAGATGCGGTAGCGGCAATCTGCTCCTTGGATGAAACTGGCTTTGCCTGCTTGAATAGCTCGGCGATGACTGCCTCAACAGCCTTCTCAATTCCGCGCTTCAAAGTGATTGGGTCAGCTCCGGCTGCAACGTTGCGAAGACCTTCGCGAACTAGTGCCTGAGCTAGAACGGTAGCAGTGGTTGTTCCGTCACCAGCAACATCGTCGGTCTTCTTTGCAACTTCCTTGACCAACTCTGCACCAATACGCTCGTAAGGATCTTCCAGTTCAATTTCTTTAGCAATGGAAACACCATCGTTGGTGATGGTTGGAGCACCATACTTCTTTTCCAGAACCACGTTGCGACCTCTAGGGCCAAGGGTGACCTTTACTGTGTCGGCAAGGATGTTCAAGCCGCGCTCAAGACCACGACGTGCCTCTTCGTTAAAGCTAATAATTTTTGCCATGTTTGGTTACGCCCTCCTGGACGAGTAATAAACGGATAGTTAGCACTCAAGGATTGAGAGTGCTAATCTATTTTGGCACTCTCAGGGCAAGAGTGCAAGTTACCCCTTAAAGTCATAGACCACCCTGAAAGGGTGGTCTAATCCGTTTAGCTGTTCTTAGATAACGTGAACGTTGTCGGCCTGTGGGCCCTTGTCGCCGTTCTTTACCTCGAACTCAACTCTCTGGTTTTCCTTAAGTTCCTTGTATCCATCGCCCTGGATGGCTGAGAAGTGAACGAACACGTCGGCGCCTCCATCTTGAGTGATAAAGCCGAAACCCTTTTCAGAGTTGAACCACTTTACGGTTCCTTGTGCCATTTGTTGCTCCTATAACTTTGTTTCAGTCAGATCCGGTACTTCCTTCACTGCAGTCTCTTCAACTTTTCATTGAAGTGATTCCGAGTGTTGTAGCAAACGAATCCTTTTAAGACTTAGTTCAGTCTAGGGTGAAACATAGCCTTATTGGCAAGAAAATTTTTGACCTATAACAGGACTGTTATAGAGCCTAAACCCGCTAATTTACGGGGTTTTAGGGACAAAATCCGAACCCAGGCGAACTTCAACTGGATATTTTGCCTTTTTGTTTACCTCAATTGGCAATTTTCCAACGATTAATTGAATTCGCTTTGCCAAACCGCGATAGTCCTCCTTTTGGATTCGAATCATGGATTTGGTCAGAGTGATGTTATCTAGAGTTCTGGAATAAGGAACGACGAGCTTCCCGTCCAGCAGGGCTTGGCCAATTGAGCTGGCGTATTTCCTGGTCCCAGATCCGTCAATCACAGTGATCGGAATATTCAAATCCACTCCGTTGACAATCCGCTGCGCGGGCTTCGGGCTGGAAAAAGCGCCAGCCGCGTATTGCAAACCAAAATATCCGGAGGAGCTAAGAATCACCGAGGCGATTGCTAGCCAGGCGAGTTCAATCCAACGGTCACGAGCGGTCTTCTTGGCTCGGTGGCGACCAGCGTGCTTATAGTCGGCTGCTATCTGATCCAAGACATCTTGTTGTTTATTCTTGGCCATGCACGCTCCTCTCAGCCAACTGTTCTATATTAGGTTCCTAACCTGCGAGATTACTGAAGAAGGGCAAAATGACCGAGCGAAAAGTAGAAAAGACTGAACAGCAGTGGCGCGAAGAGCTTACTGAATTTGAGTTCCATGTCCTTCGTGAGGCCGGTACCGAGCGAGCCTTTACCGGTGAACTGCTCAATGAAGAACGCACTGGTACCTACCACTGCCGTGGCTGTGGTGCTGAATTATTCACCAGCACAACCAAGTTTGATTCACACTGTGGCTGGCCAAGTTTTTATGAGCCTAAAGAAGACCACGCTGTTGAGCTTCGCGAAGATAACTCACACGGTATGAAAAGAGTTGAGGTTCTCTGCCGAGCTTGCGGCTGCCACCTGGGACACGTCTTTGAAGATGCTCCGCAGACACCTACCGGGGATCGCTACTGCATCAACTCAGTTAGCATCACTTTCACAGAATCCAAATAATTTTGGGAAAGCGCGCGCTAATCGTCATTGACGTTCAGAAAGGTTTTTCTGAATGGGATATCAAGGGCGAACGTAATAATCCAAACTGCGAAGAGAATGTTGCAAGACTCATCGTCGCGTGGCGGAACGCCAAGCAGCCAATTGTTTTTGTCAGGCATGACTCGGTCATGGAAAACTCAGTGCTCAGACCTGGTCAACCTGGAAATGACTTTAAAGATGTTGTCAGCGGTGAGCCAGACCTGCTTGTTACCAAATCAGTCAACTCCGCTTTCTATGGAACGCCGGATCTATACCGGTGGTTACAAGCCAACGAAATTGCTGCCGTGGCAATCTGCGGAATTCAAACAAACATGTGCTGTGAGACAACCGCACGCATGGCCGGAAACCTAGGGCTTGATACCTGGTTCGTCCTAGATGCAACTCATACTTTTGCAAAGAGTTTTGCAGGAGAGAAAATCTCTGCAGAAGATCTGGCAAAAACTACAGCGGTAAATCTAGCTGGTGAATTTGCCGATGTGATAAGCACCGAAGATGCTGTCGGTAGGCTTAAAAACAGTTAGAAAGGGAAATCATGAACGATTTTGATTCGACTAAGTTCAAGAAGAAACTGAAGAAAAAGCTGAAGAAAAGCATGGCTGGGAAGTCAATAAGTATTCGCACCTCAGGTCCCATTTACTTTCTAGGCGGTCTAGGCGCGGCCATCTACTACGTCTCGACTGCCACAGATTTTTGGATGGGAGTCCTAGGCATTCTCAAGGCCCTAGTTTGGCCGGCATTTCTAGTATTTGATGCGCTGAAATTCTTGTCAGCCTAAATTCTTGGAGCCGACCAGGGGACTCGAACCCCTAACCCTCGCATTACAAGTGCGATGCGCTACCAATTGCGCCAGGTCGGCTTGGATGTAACATCCGAGAAAAAGTTTAGTGGTCTTTTCCAAGACGTAATCCATAAATAGTTAGCGGCCTAGCCCAGCTGGGCTGGCCGCTAACTAAAAACTAGTTCTTAGCTTTATAGGTGATGGTTAGTTCCGCTGATACGAACGGGCCGTAACCTTCGCCACTTAGCGTGGCACGATACTTGTAATCGCCTGGCTCGTTCTTTACAAGTGCGAAGCCAACGCTGGTCGAACCTTGACGAGCCTTGATGTTTCTAAACTCGGTCCAGTCACCGCCAGGAGCTTTCTCCTCAACAAGAATGGTGAATTCCTTCACCTCGGTGCCGGACAGGTCTAGGTCACCAACAATGTTGGCACGCTGACCGACAGTTAGCGCTGGATTCTCACCAGAGGCAGTGTTCAAGACGATCTGCTTCGCTCCTGGAGTGGAACAGGCAGCCAGAGTAATAGCTAGGATTGCCGCGATAGCAGCTGAGAAAAAGGTTTTCTTCACTTTAGTTTTCCTTTGTTATTTGTTTACTTCTTTTGCAGATCGAAGAACTGAGCAAATCTGCCTGGGTTAGGCAGATCTGCAAGTACATCGTTCCAAGTGTATTGGACACCGTTTACCAGAATGTGAGGGGTTCCACCAGGGATGGTGTCTCCAGTCACAGCATTCTGGTTGAAGGCCTCATTGGTCTTGTTACCAATGAAATTCGAGTAGCGCTTCTGATCAATACACTGATTGATTTCCGAACTGATTACCACACCGGCACTCTTCAAAGTGTCTTTGATTTGAGAATCGGTTGGACCCGAGGTGTTCTCTTGTGGCTGGTTAGCGTAGAGAGCGTTATTCACGTCAAAGAATTTATTCGGTTGGGAGTTAGCCACACAGAATGCTGCGTTAGCTGCTCTTGATGAGTAGTTGTTTAGAGACTGACCGTCAAGGAATGAAATCGGGTGATATTCGATTACTGCCAGACCTTTATCGGCCCAGGTGCGCATTTGTGCTGAGTTAGGGTCCTCGAACAATTTACAAATCGGGCACTGGTAGTCCTGGTAAATCACAATGTGGTTCGTCTTCGCAGCTTCAGCCGGGGTTACCAGCTGAAGGTTCTTACCAACCAATACACCGCCGAGGCTGGTGACGTTAGCTGGGACCTTCTTCGCATTTTCACCGTTGTTGATAGCTTCCTGGCTGTAGGTAAAAATTACCCAAGCGACACCGGCAACAACACCGATGATGGCCAGGGTGACTGAAGTGGTAACTAAAAAGCGCTTGCGCTTATCACCTTTGGCGCGCTGTTCTCTAAGCGCACGGGCCTTGGCACGGGCAGCTTCACGCTGCTCGGATCTGGTTGGACGCGGGTTTAGCGACATAGTTGGATACCTCTTTAGATTTGGGGCCTCGGACCAAGCCGAAACAACAATAGGTTCTTAAGTCTAAGGGAAGGCTGGGAAATGCGATAATAGTAAAGCCTTGGGTTTCCCCAAGGCACTAATTCACTACGGATCGTGCGGCTCGTTCCTGCCGCTGAAGGAGTAATACATTGGCAACAGTAACATTTGAGGCGGCTACTCGGCTTTATCCTGGTGGCACTCGCCCAGCGGTCGACAAAATCAACTTGGCCGTTAAAGACGGAGAATTTCTAGTTCTCGTCGGTCCTTCCGGTTGCGGTAAGACCACCACCCTGCGCATGCTCGCCGGATTAGAGGAAGTAAACGAAGGTCGAATCCTCATCGGTGACCGTGACGTAACCAACGTTCCACCAAAGGACCGTGACATTGCGATGGTTTTCCAAAACTACGCACTTTATCCACACATGACTGTTGCAGAGAACATGGGCTTTGCACTAAAGATTGCTGGAGTTAAGAAAGACGAGCGTGCTGCTCGTGTTCTTGAAGCTGCCAAGCTTTTGGATCTAGAGCCATACCTTGACCGTAAGCCAAAGGCTCTTTCCGGTGGTCAGCGTCAACGTGTTGCCATGGGTCGTGCGATTGTTCGTAAGCCTGAGGTCTTCCTTATGGACGAACCACTATCTAACCTGGACGCAAAGCTTCGTGTTCAGACCAGAACTC
>CAYUBJ010000048.1:0-5790 GCA_964443065.1 uncultured Rhodoluna sp. | reverse complement strand
TTAGGGATAGGGGTACTACCGTTCTGCGACCGAGTCTCGAAAGGAATTGCAGTCCTCTCGGTAACAGAACTCTTGCTCAACTTAGGATTCCTAGTTGAAATTTTCATGCCAGCACCGCCTCAGTTTCAGCGGCCTGGAAAGCGTCAAGGTATTCAGCCGGAGCTTGAATATCAGTGACAATTCGATCAATCTCGTTGAACCGGGCAAAGACGGCTGGGTAGGTAACACCGAACTTGCTGGTATCGGCTAGCAATATGGTCTCGGTTGAATTTGCAATCATCATGCGCTTGACCAAGGCCTCATCCTGATCAGCAGTGGTGAATCCTGCCTCTAGGCTCACACCGTTAGCCCCGAGAAATGCGACTTGGGCGTGATAGTTACCCAGCTCTTTGGCTGCGGTCTGCCCTACCGATGAAAGCGATGTTCCCCTAACCCGTCCACCGAGCATGCTCACCGGCGTCCCAGTTCTGGCAATCTGGGCAGCTAGGGTCAGGCTTGCCGTTACGACCAATAGATCAGGCTTATCCTGAAGGGCTTCAGCCAAATACTCAGTTGTGCTTCCGCCATCGACAAATATGCAACCAGCTGCTGGAATGAACTTGGCCGCCACCGCTGCGATCTGCTGCTTTGAAGAGGGATTGCTCTGCTTACGCTCAGTGAAGTTGAACTCTTTGGGAATACGCTCGGTGGAGATCGCCCCTCCGTGGACACGACGCAAAATACCCCGTCTTTGCAGGACTTCCAAGTCTCTACGGACCGTCTCTACCGCTACATCTAGCCGTTTTGCTGCGGCAATGGCATCGATTCGCCCCTCAATGCGTGACCACTCGGCCAACTGCATTCGGCGTTCTTCAGCCAACATTCGCGGTAAATCTCCTTATTTATTAGTGGTTTTCTGCCTGCATGACAAGAAAAACCCCTTTCGTTTGGAAATTTACCAGAGCAAAACTGCTAATTCAGGCAGAAACAGGCAAAAACAGGCAATTATCCCAATATCGTTATTTTTCGAAAAGTGTCGAAATTTACCTAAAGAAATCCAATTAATGGACTAAAGAGATTGCTCTAAAAGAGCTTCTTGCTGTTTGCGATAGGCATCAGCCAAAAGTCTCCACCACATGAAGATCGCGAACAGGGCAAAAGCGGTCCACTCCAAGGCATAGAACAGGCTCAACCAGTTAACCCCGGAGTCGGTCTTAGCCAGACCGATCGTTAACGGTTCAACAGATTTCAAACTGGTGAAGGTGTTTACTTTAGTAAGTGCCAGAAAACCTGGATATACCGAGTCGCTAGCTTTTTCCCAATTCACATAATTCACAAGTTGAGCAATTGACATCGACTCAAAAGTGCTTGCATTTATCTGTTGCAGCGGTGCCTCAGTCGGGAGGTAACGACCATCCATCGGCCTGAAAGTTAAACTGTTAGGCATCTGTCTAACCTCATCAAGAACTTGTAATGCGATTGCAGGATCTTCAACAAAACCAACCGCGATAAACAGTCTTCCATTTTCAGTAGTAGCAGGAACAACAATCCACGAACCTTGAGTGCCATCTAATTGCACTCGCTTGTTTACCAACACCGCATCTTGAGGAAATAACTTGGCTCTAACAATTACATTGTTTAGCACAACATGCTTGCCTTGCTTTGTTGTCTCCTGGAAGATGAATGGTTCTCCAGGTTGGCTCACCTCTTCTAATGGAAGGTATGCAACCTTCGAATAATAATTTGAACCTGAGTTAGGAAGAATGGATCTAGAGATTTGCCATTGAGCTAATAGTGCAAATACTGCCGCCATTAGCAAACATAGAAATAGTGCAACAATCCACTTTGTGGTGAGAGCAAGTTTTAGCATGCTTATACGTCGTATGGGGCAACAACGGTGTCGACTTTTTGGAATTCCTTTAGATCGCTGTAACCAGTTGTTGCCATGGCTTTGCGAAGTGAACCAATTAGATTTGTTCTACCATCGGCGGCAATAGATGGACCCTGCAGAATTTGCTCCAGTGATCCAGCCTTGCCAACTTGGACTCGTTCACCTCTTGGTAACTGGTTATAGCTTTCTGGGCCCCAGTGCCAACCAAGACCTGGTGCCTCATCCGCTCTTGCTAAAACTGATCCGAGCATCACGGCATCTGCACCGCAGGCTATTGCTTTTACGATATCTCCCGAAGTGCCAAGTCCGCCGTCTGCAATAACGTGAACGTAGCGACCACCGGACTCGTCAAGATAATCTCTTCTAGCCCCAGCGACATCGGCTACGGCAGTGGCCATCGGGGCGTGAATGCCCAGCACCTTACGAGTTGTTGAGGCAGCTCCACCGCCGAAGCCAACTAATACGCCGGCAGCGCCTGTGCGCATCAGGTGCAAAGCGGCGGTGTATGTGGCGGCTCCACCAACAATCACTGGAACATCTAGTTCATAAATGAACTCTTTGAGGTTTAGCGCCTGCTTAGTTTTTGAAACGTGTTCTGCAGAAACGGTGGTTCCGCGGATCACAAAGATGTCCACACCGGCGGCAATAACAGCCTTAGCGAATGTCTGGGTATTTTGTGGGGATAGCGCACCAGCAACTGTAACGCCTGACTTACGGATATAAGAAAGTCTTTCTTTGATCAGTTCTGGCTTAATCGGCTCAGCGTAAATCTGCTGCATCCGGATGGTTGACTCGGCTGGTGTTAGCGATGCTATTTCCTCAAGCTGCTTACTGGGATTCTCATACCTGGTCCAGAGTCCCTCAAGATCTAGAACACCTAAACCACCGAGTTTTCCAATTGCGATGGCCGTATCTGGCGAAACCACCGAATCCATTGGCGCAGCTAGTACTGGAAGTCCGAACGAATATGCATCGATGTTCCATGTAGTCGAGACGTCCTGCGGATCCCTAGTTCTTCTTGACGGCACAATAGCAACATCGTCGAAAGCCCAGCTGCGGTTACCGCGTTTACCGCGACCAATCTCGATTTCGCTCAATCTAATCTCCTAGCGGTTGTTGTAGTTCGGGGCTTCGACAGTCATCTGAATATCGTGCGGGTGGCTTTCTCTCAATCCGGCTGGAGTGATGCGAACAAACTTACCCTTGGCCTGGAGCTGCTCAATAGAGTTCGCACCAACATAACCCATCGCGGCACGAAGGCCACCGATTAGTTGATGTGCCACTGTGGCAACAGTGCCGCGGTAAGGAACTCGTCCCTCGATGCCTTCGGGAACCAGTTTGTCTTCGCGCAGAACATCGTCTTGGAAGTAGCGGTCTTTGGAGTAGCTCTTTGCCTCACCGCGGGATTGCATCGCTCCTAGCGAGCCCATACCGCGATAGGTCTTATATTGCTTACCGCCAACAAAGGTGATGTCTCCCGGCGCTTCATCGGTACCAGCCAGTAGCGAGCCAAGCATAACTGCGTTAGCCCCAGCAACTAGGGCCTTAGGAATATCTCCCGAGAACTGCAAACCACCATCGGCGATAACTGGAACTCCGGCCTTCTTGCAAGCCAAACTTGCTTCATAGACAGCGGTGATTTGTGGAACACCGACACCAGCAATTACGCGCGTGGTGCAGATAGATCCTGGCCCAACACCTACCTTGACACCGTCAACTCCAGCATCGACCAGCGCTTGGGCTCCCTCGCGGGTTGCCACGTTGCCACCGATAACATCAACATTCTTGGCAAACGGTTCTGCCTTTAGCTTGGCTACCATTTCTAAAACAGCGGTGTTGTGTCCGTGCGCGGTATCAACAACCAAGATATCCACACCGGCTTCAACCAAGGCCATCGCTCTTTCCCAACCCTGATCGCCAACGCCAACAGCAGCTGCTACCAACAGGCGTCCAGACTGATCCTTACTAGCCAGTGGATACTTCTCGCTCTTATCAAAATCTTTGATGGTTATTAAGCCACGCAGTTTATTTGCCTCATCGACAAGTGGAAGTTTCTCGATTCGATGCTGAGCAAAAATGGCAATCGCTTCTTCTGGACTAACTCCAACTTGGGCGGTTACCAGCGGGGTCGGCGTCATCACATCTTTTACTAAAGTGATGGTCTTTTGAACCTCATTGACAAATCTCATGTCACGGTTGGTTACTATTCCGACCAGAGTGCCATCCTCGTCGATAACTGGAAGTCCAGAAACACGATAACGACCGCAGATCTCATCAACTTCTTGCAAAGTTGCTAGTGGATGGGTGGTTACCGGATGGCTAATCATTCCAGCTTCAGAACGCTTGACGAGATCTACCTGGGTGGCCTGCTGCTCAATAGATAGGTTGCGGTGTAAGACTCCGAGACCGCCTTGGCGGGCAATTGCGATAGCCAACCTTGCCTCGGTTACGGTGTCCATGGCTGAGGACAGAAGCGGAACATTGATGCTTAGCCGCTTGGTTACCTTGGTCTTGGTAGATACCTGGGACGGTAGAACATCAGACTGGCCAGGCAGAAGTAAGACGTCATCGTAGGTAAGCCCGGTGAAGCCAAAAGGGTCATTTTCAGTCATTTTAAGCCCTGTCAAAAAGTCGCTATTAGGTAATTCTACCTTGCCAAATAGCCCTTATCTCAAGGGTTTTTTGGGTCAAAGACCCCAATCACGCTGTAAACACCGGCCGCTGAATAGCGCACTACGCTGTAGCGCTGGTTTTGGTAGAAGCCGTCAGCCGAGAACAAGGCGGTTTCGGACAGATTCGCTATCGAACCATTTTTACGAAGCTGATCCGCAACAAGATATATCGCTTGGTAAGTCCTTCTTGCCAGACCGAACATCGGGGAAGAAGAGGCAGAGAGAATATTCTGCCGATTCATTTGGTTCGCCAACCTCACTCGGAAAGCCTGGCTCACATCATCAAAGGCCAGTAGTCCAGTAGCGCCATCGAGTTCTTTGGCAAAGCCAAACATGGAGTAATTGGCCAGATTGCCCGGCACCAAATAAACCTTTCTAAAACCAGCTAACCAGCCTGGCATTTTCGAGAGTAGTTCTGCCGACTGCTCCATGCTTACCAAGATTAGTGATTCCGCTTTTAGCTTTTTCAATGAGGCCAAATCAGTAAAGCTAACGCTCTTCACTTCAATCCCCCGCATGGTTAGCCCGAATGCAACACTCTTAGAAACCACTTTTGAATACTCATCTTGAGACGAAACCACAGCAACGGACTTAGGCTTCTGGTTAGTTACAAACTCAGCCAATGCATAACTATCTTGGCTAACAGTGCTAGCCAGACGAAAAAAGTTTGCCTTTTCGACAAACCCTTCTGCAAGTGATGAGGTAGCTATGACCGGAACATCCGGGTCATCCCATAATCGCAAAACGCGTTTAGCCGATTCAGATTCGATTGGGGCTAGCAGTAAATCAATCTTGCGATTAGAAAATCTTGCCAGTGCACTCTTTGCTTCTGCCTCGGTATCACCGGCATCCTCATAAAACAGGGATACGGCAACACTCTTGGCTAGATCTGAAACTGCCAGTTCAGCGGCCGCTTTTTGAAATGCACCAGCAAAATAGAGCGGACCAGAGCTTGAAATCAACACACCGACTTTTAAAGCAGGAGCCATGGGGCGAGCCTGACTGGTCCCGTATACCAGCGCGAGCATCAGCACTATGCCGAGAGAGATAAAGGAAACTTTTCTTTTCATTCTGGAACTGTAATTGGAATTACAAAAAGTTCAGAAAGTTTTCAACAGCACAGGCTTAAAGTTTTAGACCCCGACAGCAGTCGGGGTCTAAAAAGAGAACTAATTTATCTCTCTACGATCGCAAGAACATCGCGAGCTGACAATACAAGGTATTCCTTGCCATTCATCTTTAGCTCGG
>CAYUBJ010000047.1:0-5802 GCA_964443065.1 uncultured Rhodoluna sp. | reverse complement strand
TTCCAGATATTGAATCATTCATGATGACCAGAAGGTTGGCTAAAGAAGAAGGACTCTTAGTTGGGCCAAGTTGTGGGATGGCAGTATCAGCAGCCTTGAAAGTGGCGCGAGACCTACCAGAGGAATCAGTCGTGGTGGTTATTCTTCCCGATGGTGGACGAGGATACCTAGCAAAAGTATTCAATGATACTTGGATGCGAACACATGGCTTCATGCCGAGACTAGATGATGCAGTTGAAGATCTGCTCAGCGGATCCGTCGATAAGCCGGATCTGGTTCGAATCACATCAACTTCAACAATTTCAGATGCTCTAGCTACTGGTTCCGATGTAGTTGTTGTTTTCGATAATCAACCACCAGTTCGCATCGGTGAAGTTATGGGGGTTATCCGAAGAGAAAACCTATTAGACCTAGACCCAAACAGTCTGGTTGTTGAACACCTAGAAGCTAAACCACCGTTACTTGGTTGCACCGACACTATTGCTAAAGCAAGAGAGGTGCTTTCTAAGAATGATTGCGCTTTGGTTTTACGTGAAGGTGAAGTGCTTGGATTACTAACTAGGGCTGGCATCTGATTTAGCTTGCCTGATATTACTGGTGAAACTTTCACCGCTTACGATTAGGCTTAACTCACTATGACAGAATTTGAAACCAGAGCCATTCACGTTGGCCAGCATCCCGATGAAAAAACTGGCAGTGTAATTCCGCCAATACACATGACCTCCACCCATAAGCAAGATGGAGTTGGCAACCTACGGGATGGCTTTGAATACAACCGAGCCGCTAACCCAACTAGATCTGCTCTGCAAGAAGCGCTAGCTTCCTTGGAAGGCGGAAGATTCGGGCTTAGCTTCTCTTCAGGACTTGCCGCAGAAGATGCGGTGATTCGCGCTGTACTAAAACCAGGCGATCACGCCATCTTGGCTAATGACATGTATGGTGGCTCATACCGATTGTTTGCCCGTGTTTTCAAGGACTGGGGCGTCGACTTCTCGATTGTTGATCTAAATAACCATGCTGAACTTGAGTCAGCATTTATCCCGGGTAAGACCAAAATGGTTTGGATTGAAACTCCATCTAACCCGATGATGACAATTTTTGATATTTCCGCAATTGCTCAAATAGCTCGAAAGCATGGGGCCGTATCGGTTGTTGACAATACCTTTGCAACGCCTTATCTCCAGCGCCCATTGGAACTTGGCGCCGATGTAGTGACTCACTCAACCACCAAGTATCTAGGTGGGCACTCGGATGTTCTCGGTGGTGCGGTGGTTTTGAACGATGGGGAGCTTGCCAAGAAAATCGAGTTTATTCAGTTTGCTGTTGGGGCTGTTTCCTCACCTTTTGATTCATGGCTCACCCATCGCTCACTGAAGACTTTAGCTTTGCGTATGGATAAGCACTGCTTCAACGCCCAAGCAGTGGCAAACTTCCTTGAGTCTCAAACCAAAACAGTGGCTGCGGTTTATTATCCTGGGCTATTGAATCATCCAGGCCATGACATCGCTAGAAAACAGATGTCTGGTTTTGGCGGAATGATTTCCTTCAAATTATCTGGTGGTGAAGCCGCAGCCAAGCGCTTTTGTGAGTCAACCAAACTCTTTACTCTCGCTGAAAGCTTAGGTGGGGTTGAATCGCTGGTGAATTATCCATCGGAGATGACGCACGCATCGGCAAACAATTCGCCACTAGAGGTACCTAAGGACATTGTTCGCCTATCGGTTGGGGTAGAGCACATAAGCGACATCCTTGCTGATCTGAATCAAGCTCTAGACAAAATCTAGGAAATTTCATGTCAGGTTCGGAGCAGGAGAGAGTTCAGGCAATCTACGATGAGTTTGCCAAGACCTATGACGATCACTACTCGGCTAAAGAGTTTCAGGAAGAAGATCAAGAACTCTTCAAGATTCTTTCCCCTTGGATAAGAGGAAAGGTTCTCGATCTTGGCTGCGGGACTGGCCTTACCCTGCACTACAACCAAATCGCCAAAGCGGACTATCTGGGCATTGACCCCAGCGAGGGGATGCTCAAAAAACTAGGCGAGAAATTCAGCGGCTACCAAACTGTTCAAGCCACTTTTGAGGAGTGGCTAGGGTCAAACTCCGAAAGCTTTGATACGGTTTTGGGGCTATACGGCGCTCCTTCTTATTTCGATAAGACCTCATATCAGAAGGTTTTGGATCTTCTGAACCCGAAGGGGCACTATTTCTTGATGTTCTATAAGCCCGGCTACTTCCCAGCACATATTTATACCCCGGAAGACATAGCCTTGGCCAAAGCCAGAATCGACTACGACCTGATCAATCAAACCTTTGAAAACACCTTTATATTTACCCAGTATCTGGTTGCTACCAATATCCCCAGCCAGTATCTGCCTAGCGGTAACAGATCGTAAGAATAGGTTTTTAGCCCGCAAAAGCGTGGGAAAATAGAGGCTGTAACCCCACCAATACCGAAGGAGAATCCTTATGGCATCAAAGAAAATTTGGCGGTCCTTTGCCGCTGTAGTCTCGGCTGTTCTAGCAATAACCTTGGCATCTTGTTCTTCAAATTCAATTTCTGGGGACACCATTACCCCAGGCAAGCTGACTATCGGAACCGGTAACCCAGCGTACTCACCATGGGTACTAAACGATGACCCTGCATCCGGTGAAGGTTTTGAAGCTGCTGTTGCATATGCAGTTGCTGAAAAGCTCGGCTTTGCTAAATCAGATGTGGTTTGGGTTAGAACCACTTTCGATGAAGCCATTGCACCGGGACCTAAGAACTTTGACTTTAACCTCCAGCAGTATTCAATTACTGAGGAGAGAAAAGCAAACGTTGACTTCTCATCCCCCTACTACGAAACCGCTCAGGTGGTCGTGACTGTTGCTTCATCCCCAGCTGCCGGAGCTAAGAGCATCGCTGATCTAAAGAACTATCTTATTGGTGCAGCCACTGGAACCACATCCTTTGATGCAATTGGCAGTGTTATCAAGCCAACTCAGGCAGCCCTTGCTTTCAACAACAACGATGATGCCAAGGCTGCTTTGACTAACGGCCAGGTTGACGCGATTGTTCTTGACCTACCTACCGCACTTTACGCATCTTGCTGTGAACTAGACGGTGGAACAATCATCGGTCAGCTACCAACAGCCGAAAAGGGCGATCAGTTCGGACTAGTTCTAGACAAGGGCTCAAAGCTAACTGAAGCTGTCAGCAAGGCTCTAGATGAACTTCGTGCCGACGGAACTCTAGCTAAGTTGGAAGAGAAGTGGCTCACCGCTGACGCTGGTGTTCCAGTCTTAGAGTAATCAGCTAGGAATGTCTAACGATAAAGCCCGGTCTCAAGCCATCAGTGATGTTGAGCTTGAGCGCCGGGCTTTTCGTAAATCCAGAAAACAGAAATCAACTCTCGTTGCATTTATCAGCACGGTTGCCTTTGCAGTTATTGCCTGGTTCACAATCACTAACGCACCGGGTTGGGATCGGGTTGAGCAGAGTTTCTTTGATTTAGAGACGATGCAGGCAGCTTGGCCTAAAGTGCTTGATGGGCTGTTGTTGAACCTTCGCGTATTGCTCTTTTCAGCTATTGGAGTCTTGGTTTTTGGTTTGGCTTTGGCCCTACTCAGAACGCTACGAGCGCCGATATTCACCCCGATTAGGCTTCTGGTAAGAGGCTACGTAGATTTGTTCCGTGGCTTACCGCTAATCATTGTTTTGTATTTGGTTGGTTTTGGTATTCCAGGACTGAGATTGGAATTTCTCGGTCGCATACCGGCTGAGGTTCTCGGAACTGTTGCACTTGTTCTCACCTACAGCGCATATGTTGCTGAAGTTTTCCGAGCAGGAATTGAGGCGGTCCATCCCTCACAGCGGTTAGCTGCCCGCTCGCTCGGTCTCAGCTATGGTCAATCGATGCGGCTGGTTGTGCTACCCCAAGCATTTCGTAAAGTGGCACCACCGCTGATGAATGACTTTGTTTCCCTACAAAAGGACGTCGGGCTGATATCAGTCCTTGGGGCCGTGGATGCTGTTCGAGCAGCACAGATTGAGGTGGCAAGATTTGCTAACTTCACCCCTTATGTCATTGCTGGCTTGCTGTTTGTCTTACTGGCTATTCCGACTGTTCGATTGGCCGACTACATAACCACTCGTCTAGCTAAGCGTGAGCAGGCTGGAGGTGTCCTGTGACAAATCTTGGGCCGATGATTTTGAATGTGAAGAACCTCAAGAAGGAATTCGAAGATAAACAGGTGCTTCGTGGCATAGACCTAGAGCTCTATCGCGGTCAGATTGTTGCGCTAATTGGATCCTCCGGATCCGGTAAGTCCACTTTGCTTCGCTGCGTGAACCTTTTGGAAGAGATTTCTGATGGTCAAATATTCCTAAACGATGAGGACATTTCTGATCCCAGAATTAATCAGGATCTGATTAGACGAAAGGTCGGTCTAGTATTCCAGGCCTATAACCTTTTCGCCCACCTAACTATTTTGGAAAACATCACCCTGGCACTTAAGAATGTGAAGGGGCTAAGACCTGAGGCGGCTAACCAAAAAGCGCTAGCGCTACTTGAGCGTATTGGCCTAGCCGATAAGGCAAACGAATATCCAGATAAGTTATCCGGTGGGCAACAGCAACGAACAGCAATCATGCGGGCTGTTGCGCTTGAGCCGGAACTACTGCTTTTGGATGAGGTCACCAGCGCACTGGATCCAGAACTTGTTGGGGAGGTTCTCGAGCTGATTAGAGACCTCAAAGCCGGTGGGACATCGATTTTGATGGCCACCCATGAACTTTCTTTTGCCAGAGATGTCGCTGACTGGGTTGTCTTTCTTGACGGCGGGGTCATTATTGAAGAGGGGCCAGCTGCCGAATTCTTTGGGAACCCTAAAATGCCTAGAACCATTGAGTTCCTGCAAAGGCTGCGCCGGCGTTCTGGCGAGATTTAGTAGGCTGGTATTACTACCAACGAGGGTAGTAATTACAAATTATTTGGGTTGTGAAATTTATGCGCATATTGCTAATAGGCGCGGGTGGCGTTGGAGACGCCGTAGCAAAAATAGCTGCCAAACGCAGTTTCTTCGAACACTTCATAGTTAGCGATTACGATCAGGCTCGAGCCGATAAAACCATCGCCTGGATTGAAAACAAATACGGGCCGGAATCGGCTGCTCGATTTAGCTCAGCAAAGATTGATGCAGCTAACGCAGCAAACATTGCCGCGTTGATAACCGAAAATAAAGTCGACTACGTTATCAATGCTGTTGAACCTAAGTTCGTGCCGACAATATTCGCCGCCTGCTTTACCGCAGGGGCTAATTACCTAGACATGGCCTTGAGCCTTTCTGAAGCGCACGAGCACGATCCGTATCACAAGACAGGTATCAAGCTCGGCGATGCCCAGTATGCATTGAATGACCAGTGGCAACGTGCTGGAAAACTTGCACTAGTTGGCATTGGAGTAGAGCCAGGGCTCAGCAACATTTTTGCCAAGTATGCTGCCGATAATCTTTTCAGCGAGATCGATGAGGTCTCGGTGAAAGACGGTGGAAACCTAGAAGTTAGAAACGATAAGGGTGAAGTTATTTTTGCCCCATCATTTTCAATTTGGACCACGATTGAGGAGTGCCTAAACCCACCAACACTTTTTGAAAAGCGCAAAGGCTGGTTTACTACCGCTCCGTTTAGTGAACCAGAAATCTTTGAATTCCCAGAAGGTATTGGTGCGGTTGAGTGCGTGAATGTTGAGCACGAGGAAATCAGCATGCTACCTAGGACCATGAATGTTGGCAGAGTCACTTTTAAGTATGGTCTTGGCAC
>CAYUBJ010000046.1:0-6012 GCA_964443065.1 uncultured Rhodoluna sp. | reverse complement strand
CCCTGCATGCCATGCAGGTGCGCTACCAGCTGCGCCATAGGCCCTTGTGTATCTATAGATTACTACAGTTTAACTACCCCGGCGTCCTTCCAAAGACGCTCGATGTCATAGAACATGCGCTCCTGCTCATGCATGACATGGACGATAAGGTCGCCGTAATCCATCAGGATCCAACGGCCGGTTTCTTTGCCCTCTTTACGAAGTAACTTATATTTTTGCTCCAACATTTTCTCTTCGATGGCATCAGCTATCGAAGCTACCTGCCGTTCGTTTCTACCTGAAACAAATAGAAAAACATCGGTTAGCACAAAAGGCTTACTCACATCTAAAGCAACTAGGTTCTCACCGAGTTTTTCTTCAGCTGCTGCGGCAGCGATTTTGGTCATGGCTAGTGCTTGATTAGATGCGGTCAAATGTCTTTACTTTCTTTAGAAGTAGCCTAGGAAAAATGCAATGGCAACCCCACCGGCAATTAGCGCTCCGGCTAAAGTGAGCAGTCCAAAAATTAGGTAGGGATTTAGTCCGCGGTGAGCACCGCCTGGCATTGCCACTTGGCCTTGGGTCCGAGCTAAGACACCCGATACTCTAATCGGCGGGATACCTGGAATGTAGTTCGCTTTGGCATCACGATCTAGATCATTATCGGCTTCATCGGAGATAGTAATTGGAGATATTTCACCGGTGTGAGTTATCAAAGCACTGACATCGATGCTGTCTGTGATAACAACTTCACCGGCATCGGTAATCACCGATCCACCTGCGGTGATGTCCATCGGCACTTCAACAACTAGGTTGGTGGTGGTTATCTCTCCGGTCAGCGCACTGGAAACTCGAAAAATCGGGTTCCCTTCTTCATCGACTTCAACATCTTTGACTATCTCTTCAGCCTTTTGGTTAGCCTCTTCAGCTTGTTTACGGGCAATGGCTTCGGCTTGCTCACGCATCGCCTTGCGAGTTAGCGGTTGGTTATTTGAATCAGTCATGATCACCATAGAGACTGTTCTTAGCGATGTATTGAACAACACCGTCTGGCACCAGATACCAAACCGGGTAGCCCGCTCTAACTCTGGCTCTAACATCGGTTGACGATATTGCAAGAGCCGGTATCTCAAGCGATGAAATTGATCCTTCAGGGCTCTCTGGAATGGTGAGCTTATGCCCCGGTCTACTCACTGCAACAAAGTGGGCTAGCGACCACAGTTTGTCCACTTCTTTCCAGGAAAGTATTTGAGCTATGGCATCGGCACCAGAAATGAATATCAATTCAGCACCTGGGTAGAGCTCCTGCATCTCGGTCAGAGTGTCAACCGTATAGGTATCTCCCCCACGGTCAATATCGATTCGGCTTACTTTGAATCTGGGGTTAGACGCAGTTGCGATAACCGTCATCAAGTAGCGGTGTTCCGCAGGTGTCACATGCTGTTTTTGGTAAGGAGATCCGGTTGGAACGAAGATTACTTCGTCTAATTTGAAGGCGCTGGCAACCTCGCTGGCTGCCACCAAGTGACCGTTGTGAATTGGGTCAAAGGTGCCACCCATGACTCCGATTCTTAAGCGTTCGGTCAAAGGCAATCCTTAGTGTGAGGCCTTAGAGTCATTACCTTTGTGGTCATGGCGGTTAGCCACGTCACGGTAAGACCAGATGATTGCTCCGAGCAATAAAAATACTCCGAAGGCGATTGCCCCAAATAGCGGTGCCGGGATCGGCAGTTGAACGTGTGCCTCTTCAGCGCTGCGGGATAAAATCTCTAAAAATCTCACTATTTCTCCTAAAACCTCTAACTCAAATCTACCCTAGGGAAAGCCTTTTAGGCTCTGGACTGCCCAGAACCGCGCACCAACCACTTGGTGCTGGTAAGTTCGGTAAGCCCCATCGGACCTCTAGCATGGAGCTTTTGGGTTGAAATGCCAACTTCTGCACCAAAGCCAAATTCAAAACCGTCGGTGAACCTGGTTGAAGCATTCACCATTACTACCGCTGAATCCAACTCGGCTAGGAATCTCTCGGCGTTTGCCTGATCCTCGGTAATTATCGATTCGGTGTGAGCTGATGAATAGCGGCGAATGTGTTCAATTGCTTCATCAAAACTGTCAACTACCTTTACCGATAGATCTAGTGACAAATACTCGGTTGACCAATCGGCTTCGGTTGCTGGAATCGCAGCTGGGAATATCTTTCTGACCCGGTCATCACCGTGAATGGTAACACCAGAAGCTGCAAGCTCATTCAACACCGGTAACAAGATTCGGTCAACGGCATCTTTATGCACCAAGAGTGTTTCTAATGAGTTGCAAACACTCGGCCTTTGCACTTTTGAGTTCTTCACTATCTCGACAGCGTAATCAAGCCTTGCCGTTGCATCAAGATAAACGTGAACAATACCGTCACCGGTTTCGATCACCGGTACCAGAGAGTTTTCAACTACTGTTCTAATTAGTTCAGCTGAGCCACGAGGAATTAAAACATCAACTAAGCCCCTGGCTTCCATTATTGCTTTCGCGCCATCTCTTCCAAACTCGTCAACACTTGCAATTGCCTCAGCCGGCAGGAGGTTATCGGTGAGCGCTTGCTTTAAGATATCGACCAATACTCTGTTGGTGTTTTCTGCAGCACTTCCTCCACGCAAAACAATCGCGTTACCTGTTTTGATTGCCATCGCGGCGATATCCACAGTGACATTAGGCCTAGCCTCATAGATAGCACCAATGAGGCCAAATGGAACCCTAACCTGTTTTAGGTTGAGTCCATTGGGGCGGTGAATGTCCTGAACCACCTCACCAATCGGATCATTAATGCCAATTAGCTCAGCTAGTTGTATTCTCAGCGATTCAATCCGATCTTCATTCAAGGTAAGTCGATCGATTAGCCCTGAACTTAGCTGCTGGTTTGCGAGAACATCTTTCTGATTAGCCGCGATAATCTCTGCAGCTCTGCTAGCTAGCAACTGTGAAACACTCTTCAGCACACTATTTTTAGTAGCAGTCGAAGACAGAGAAAGTTGTCTTGAGGCTTCTTTAGCCTGACGGATAAGTTCAAGTGCAGACAATTCAGTTGTCCTTCGCTCTAAACCAGGTGCCAACCCGTTGCCCAGCAAGAACTGCCGCGGCATTATCAATCGAGGTCAACAACACAGTGATGCCGCTATCGGTTGCTGTTCTAGCTGCCTGCAATTTTGTTAGAGCACCCCCGGTACCAACATTTGAAGAACTTGCCCCAATTTTGATTCCAGTAAGGTCATCTAAGGGTTCGACCCACTCGATTCGGTTTGCACCCTGCTCGGTCGGTGGGCGGTCATATAGGGCATCCACATCGCTGAGCAGAATCAGCGCATCAGCCTGAACCAAAATCGCTACCAGAGCCGCTAGTCGATCGTTATCACCGAATCGAATTTCAGCAGTGGCAACCGTATCGTTCTCGTTTACTATCGGCAAAACACCAAGCTCAAATAAGCGACCGAGTGCTTCCTTGGCATTGTTTGAGCTTTCCTCATTTTCCAAATCATGAGCAGAAAGTAATACTTGCCCAGCAAGCAAACCGAAGTTATCAAGTTCCTGTTGGTAGCGCAGCATCAATCTGCTTTGCCCGACAGCTGCCAACGCTTGGCTAGTAGCAAGATCCTCTGGTTTGCTAGAGAGTTTTAGTAACGGTAGTCCCGTAGCAATTGCGCCGGAGGTGACCAGGACAATTTCCTGACCAGCCTGTAGGTTTTTAGCTATAGCGGCGACCAGTTTTCCTAAGTTGGCTTCATTACTTCCAGTAATTGAAGATGAGCCAACTTTGACAACGATTCTAGAGGCCTTTGGTAAATCCCTGTGATCGGAGAGTTTCATTTGTTCTCCTCATCTTCGATCACAACCGGATTGCCCTCTTTTTCCATTTCAGCACGAAGTGCTGCTCTGGCATCCATCATTTCCTTGTATTCACGACGACGTTCAATGTTGGTTCGTCGATCATTGGTATCCAGTCTCGCGTCATAACCGCGCGGTCCGGCGATTAGCTCACCAGCAGAGGCAATAGTTGGCTCCCAGTCAAAGACCACCCCATCGCCTTCACCGATGACCACGGTAGAACCGGCAACGGCACCAGCTTTGAGTAGTGCTTCTTCAACGCCTAATTTGGCCAGCCGATCTCCCAGATACCCAACTGCCTCTTCATTGGAGAACATGGTTTGGGCTACCCACCGCTCAGGCTTAGCACCCAAAACTCGGAAAATCTCTTCGCCATCAACTTCTTCTTTAGTAACTGTGAACTTAGAATCTTCTTTTCTAACATTCATCAGCTGAATTCTTGGACGAACCGGGATAGCCGCTTTATTCTCACGATCATGTTTTACCAACTCGGCTAAAGCGAAATTCAATTCACGTAAGCCCTCGTGGCTAACCGCAGAAATCAGAAACACTCGATAGCCGCGCGCTTCAAGCTCGGGCTTTACAAACTCAGCAAGTTCTTTTGCCTCTGGAACATCAATCTTGTTTAGCGCAATCAGCTGCGGCCTTTCCACAAGTGGCTTCTCCCCAGCAGGAACCTCGTATTTTGCTAACTCGTTGAGAATCAGGTCTAGGTCACTAATTGGGTCACGGTTAGGTTCAAGCGTTGCACAATCCAAAACATGAAGTAGTGCCGCACACCTTTCAACGTGACGCAGGAACTGTAGTCCCAGCCCCTTACCCTCACTGGCACCTTCAATCAATCCCGGCACATCAGCAACGGTGAATTTGGTATCTCCTGCTTGAACGACACCGAGGTTAGGGTGCAGTGTTGTGAAAGGGTAATCAGCGATCTTCGGTTTGGCTGATGATATTGCGGCAATCAATGATGACTTACCGGCTGATGGATAACCTACCAGCGCAACATCGGCAACTGACTTGAGCTCAAGGATGACATCACCCTTCCAGCCTGGAACACCGAGAAGTGCAAAACCAGGTGCCTTACGCTTACTGGATGATAAAGCGGCATTTCCTAAACCACCTTGACCGCCTTCGGCGACGACAAGCTCCATTCCGGCTTCATCCAGATCGGCAATCAAATTACCGCGCTTATCCTTGACCACTGTTCCTACCGGAACCGGTAGCAACACATCTTTACCCGCAGCCCCGTTTCTAAAATCTCCAGCACCGTCACCTCCATCACCACCTGCTCGGTGGGGGTTGAAGTGATAATCCAGAAGAGTTGTCACGTTTGGATCAGCAATCAGTGTGATCGAACCACCGTTACCACCGTCTGCTCCATCTGGTCCAGCTAGTGGTTTGAATTTTTCTCGCTTGACCGAAACACAACCGTCGCCACCGTTTCCGGCGCGCAGATGTAGAGTCACTTGGTCAACGAATGTAACCATGATTCTCCTTTGGTCAAAAGCCGAACAGGCGAGCAACAAATGCTCGCCTGCCGATAAGTTTTGTTTTTAGCCTTAGGCCGCTGCAACCACGTTCACTACGCGGCGACCGCCCTTTTCGCTGAACTCTACTGCACCCGCGGCGAGAGCAAATAGTGTGTCGTCTTTTCCACGACCAACGTTGCGACCCGGGTGGAAGTGTGTGCCACGCTGACGAACTAGGATCTCTCCTGCGTTGACAACCTGACCTGCGTAACGCTTAACACCTAGACGTTGAGCATTGGAGTCGCGACCGTTTCTGGTTGAGGAAACACCTTTTTTGGATGCCATTTTGCTTTACTCCTTTAACCCTTACTTAATCTCAGTTACCTGAACACGGGTTAGGTCGGCGCGGAAACCCTGACGCTTCTTGTAACCAGTCTTGTTCTTGTACTTCTGAATGACGATCTTTGGACCACGAAGGTTACCCAACACGGTTGCGGTTACCTTGACGTTTGATAGAGCCGAAGCTTCGTGAGTGACCTTGTCACCATCGACTAGCAACAGCGCAGGAAGTTCAATCTTCTCGCCAGCGTTAGCCTTGATACGGTCTAGCGTGACGATGGTGCCTACTGACACCTTCTCTTGGCGGCCTCCGGCCTTTACTACTGCGTAAACCACAGTTATACCCTTTGTTCGT
>CAYUBJ010000045.1:0-6102 GCA_964443065.1 uncultured Rhodoluna sp. | reverse complement strand
GGCATCAAATAGCGGATGTCTCAATGAAAGGAAACACAGTGCTAATTGCACAGACACCAGTTCTAAAAGAAGAAGAAGAGAGCAAAACCCGCGCACGATTCACTCTAGATCCGCTAGAGCCAGGTTTCGGTTACACCCTAGGAAACTCACTTCGTCGCACCCTGCTTTCTTCAATCCCAGGTGCAGCTGTCACCAGCATCAAGATCGAGGGCATTAGCCACGAATTCGGACCGATTTCTGGAGTAAAGGAAGACGTTACCGAACTTATTTTGAACGTGAAGGACATCGTCGTTTCGCTAGATGCAGATGAGCCAGTAATGGTTCACCTAAAGGCTGGCGTTGGCGAGGTCAAAGCTGGAGACATCACCGGAGACGCAAGAGTTACCGTTCACAACCCTGAGTTGGTTCTAGCAACTGTGAACAAGGGAACCTTGGAAATGTGGTTGACCATTGAAGCCGGTCGTGGTTACGTTCAGGCATCACAGAACCGTCTACCAGACATGGCCAACAACGCGATCATTCCAGTTGACTCAATCTACTCTCCAGTGCTGAAGGTCTCTTACCGCGTTGAGGCAACTCGTGCCGGTGAGTTCACCAACTTCGACAAGTTGATTGTTGATGTTGAGACTAAGCCATCTATCTCTCCACGCGAGGCAATTGCTTCTGCTGGAAAGACTCTGGTTAACCTATTCGGTCTTGCCGCTGCTTTGGATGAGAACGCTGAGGGTATTGACCTTCCAGCTACCGACGCAGTGGTTGACCTTCCACCAGCGCTAGCTAAGCCGATTGAGGAACTGGACCTAACTGTTCGTTCATACAACTGCCTAAAGCGCGAGGGTATCAACACCGTAAGCGAACTAATCAACCTAACTGAAGAGCAGTTGATGAACATCCGCAACTTCGGAAGCAAGTCGGTTGACGAAGTGCGCGACAAGCTAACCTCAATGGGATTGCGTTTCCGCGATGCCGTACCAGGTTTTGACGCAGCATACTTCAGCTCAAGTTTTGACCAGGACGACAAGGCTTAGGCCCTAAGTCAAGAAAGTAAGAGGAGAAACAAATGCCACGCCCAACTAAGGGTCCTCGCCTAGGAGGCGGTCCAGCCCACGAGCGACTAATGCTAAACAACTTGGCAGCATCGCTATTCACCCACAAGGCTGTGACCACTACCGAGACCAAGGCTAAGCGCGTTCAGCCGGTTGCCGAGAAGCTAGTCACATTGGCTAAGCGCGGAGATCTGCACGCCCGTCGTCAAGTAATGGCTGACATCTCTGACAAGAGTGTTGTCCACGAACTGTTCACTGCTATCGCTCCGCTAGTTCAAGAGCGTAACGGTGGCTACACCAGAATCACCAAGCTTGGTTTCCGCAAGGGAGACAATGCTCCGATGGCACTGATCGAATTAGTGCTTGAACCAGTTGTTGCTAAGCCAGCTAAGGCGAAGGCTAAGGTTGCTGAAGCTGTAAAGGCTGCTCCTGCTGCTGCAGTTGTTGAAGAGGTTGCCGAGCCAACCGCTTCTGAAACAGTAGTTGAAGAAGATGCAGTTGTTGCCGAGGCACTAGGTGAGCAAGCGCTTTCTGAGCAGAGCGTCGCTGACGAAGCTGCTGCTGAAGCTGTAGTTGAAGAAGCTGAAGCTCAAGTTGCCGAGGAAGTAGCTGCTGCTGAAGAAGTTTCTGAAGGCTCACCGGTTGCTGAGGAAGCACCGGCCGCTGATCAAGCTCCAGTTGCCGAAGAAGCACCAGCCGCTGAAGAGACTAAGTCCGAAGAGGCTTAGAGTTTTCTAAAGGTTAGATCATGAAGCAAGCCGTTGGCCTAAAGGTCGACGGCTTTCTTCGTTTCCGAATCGATCTTGCCTACGAGGGAACCGATTTTGCCGGCTGGGCTAAACAGCCTGGGCTAAAAACTGTTCAGTCAACTTTCCTAGAAGCTCTGGAACTTGTCTTCGGTGAGACTGAGGATGATTTCGGAATGCGAGTTGCCGGCCGCACTGATGCTGGGGTCCACGCTGAGGCCCAAGTAGTTCACATAGATCTCAGCCAAGCTCAACTCAAGCGACTAGGAAGAAGCCCCGATGCGGTGGCGAAGTTGAATTCGCTCTTACCAAGGCAAATCAGAGTTTCCAAGTTTGAGCCAGCCCCCGCTGGGTTTGATGCTAGATTCTCGGCCAGCTTCAGACGCTATCGCTATCGAATTGCGGATTCGGTTAGCGGCCATAATCCACTTTTTTCTAGGACACAGCTTTGGCTTACCTACCCGCTGGATATGGACAAGATGGCAGATGCAGGGGAGGCTTTTGTTGGTTTGCATGACTTTGCTGCTTTTAGTAAGCCAAGGGATAAGGCTACGGCGATAAGAGAACTGAAGAGCCTAAAGATTAGCCGAAACAAGAGCATGGGTAATGTTATTGAAATTGAGTTGATGGCCGATGCCTTTGCCCACAACATGGTCAGATCTATAGTTGGGGCCCTGATAAAAGTGGGTGCCGGTAGGGCAGAGCCTCAGGATGTTGTGAGAGCTCTGAAATCGCGGTCTAGGACCCATGGATTCAAGGTGGTTGGCCCAGAGGGCTTGAGCCTAATTGAGGTGGGCTACCCGGCTAAAAGGGATCTGGCTAAACAGGCCGAAAAGGCCCGAAATATGCGCTCTCTAGACCAGGAGTAGGGATATTCGCACTTGCACAGGCTTACCCTTTCGGGCTAAACTTGACCCTTGGTGCCTAAAACTAACGGGCCATCCTGGTGGATTTATCCATCGTCAATCGTAAAGAAACAGAAAGCATTTTAGCGTGCGTACATATACACCGAAGGCTCACGAGCTTCAGAATGACTGGCTCGTCATCGACGCCACTGATGTAGTTTTAGGTCGTTTGGCTTCAACTGCAGCAGCGCTTTTGCGCGGCAAGCACAAGCCAACCTTTGCTCCACACATGGACAACGGCGACTACGTAGTTATCATCAACGCTGACAAGGTTGCCCTAACCGGCGCTAAGTTGCAGAAGAAGAACGCATACCGCCACTCTGGTTACCCAGGTGGTCTAACCGCGACTACTTATGCAGAACTTTTGGAGAAGTCTCCGGAGAAGGCTGTTGAGAAAGCCATTCGTGGAATGCTTCCGAAGAACACACTTGGTCGCGATCAGCTAGCCAAGCTTAAGGTTTACCGCGGTGCCGAGCACCCACACGCTGCTCAGTCACCAAAGCCATATGTTATTGGACAGGTAGCGCAATAGCGCAGAAAGAAAAACATGCCAACTAAGAAAACTGTCGAAGCTACCGAGTACTCAACCGAGAGTAAAGCTCCTGCAAAAGCTAAGGGAACTCTCACTGTTCCTGGTGCAGGACTAGGTCGTCGTAAAGAAGCTATCGCTCGTGTTCGCATCAAGCCTGGCACCGGTGTGATCAAGGTTAACGGTCGTGAGCTTGCTGAATACTTCCCGAACAAGTTGCACCAGCAGCTAATCACCGATCCGTTCAAGGTTCTTGGTCTTCAGGATTCTTACGATGTCGTAGCACGTATCCAAGGTGGTGGAGTTGCTGGTCAAGCCGGTGCGCTTCGCCTTGGTATCTCTCGTGCACTTAACGAGATCGACCGCGACAACAACCGTCCAGCCCTGAAGAAGGCAGGCTTCCTATCTCGTGACGCACGCGTTATCGAGCGCAAGAAGGCCGGTCTTAAGAAGGCCCGTAAGGCTTCGCAGTTCTCTAAGCGTTAATCACGCTTCGAGCCTTGCTCGGCTAATCTAAATCCATGGCTCGCCTATTTGGTACCGATGGTGTTCGAGGGGTTGCTAACCGCGACCTCACAGTAAATCTCGCCACTAATCTCGCTCAAGCCGCTGCAATAGTTTTAGGCGAATCGGCTAGAAGCGAAGGACGTCGACCAGTTGCGGTAATCGGCCGTGATCCAAGAATTTCCGGTGAGTATTTAGCAGCCGCTGTTGCTTCAGGCTTGGCATCATCTGGTGTTGATGTCTTTGATGCGGGTGTAATTCCAACTCCAGCCACCGCTTTTCTAACTGGCGATATCAAAGCAGATTTTGGTGTGATGATCTCTGCATCACATAACCCAGCTCCAGATAACGGAATCAAGTTCTTTGCTTCCGGTGGTCATAAGCTTCCTGATGAGGTTGAAGACCAGATTGAACTGGCCATGACGCAAACCCCGCTTTCACCAATCGGTGCTGCTGTTGGTAGAGTCCAGCGTTTTGCCGATGCTGAAGATCGTTACCTGGTCCATCTACTAGGTGCGCTACCCAATACCCTCGATGGACTAAAGATCGTCATTGACTGTGCTCATGGTGCAGCATCCGGTATCTCACCGCAAGTCTTTGCTGACTCTGGGGCAAAAGTAATTGTTATCGGTAATGATCCAGATGGCTTTAACATCAACTCCGGTTATGGCTCAACTAATTTGAGTGCGCTTCAATCAGCAGTTCTTGAGCATGAGGCGGACATGGGCTTTGCCCACGACGGGGATGCTGATCGTTGCCTTGCAGTTGACCACACCGGAGCTATCGTTGATGGGGATCAGCTGATGGTCATTCTGGCCCTTGCCTTAAAGGCAAGGGGAGAGCTGGCTCGAAACACATTGGTGGCCACCGTGATGAGTAATCTCGGGCTCAGGTTGGCTATGGCCGAAGCCAAGATTGAACTAATCGAAACTAAAGTTGGCGACCGATATGTGCTTGAGCAAATTCGTGAGGGTGGCTATACCTTAGGTGGCGAGCAGTCGGGACACATTATCTTTAGTCGCTATGCCACTACCGGTGATGGAATCCTTACCGCGCTGATGGTTGCCGCCGAGGTGAAAGCTTCCGGTAAGACACTTCAGCAGTTAGCCAGCCAGATGGTTAGCTACCCGCAGGTTCTGGTAAACGTCAAGAATGTTGATCGAACCAGGGTTGATAGCGACAGCGGGTTGCAGCAGATAGTTGCCGAGGCAACCGCTGAACTAGGTGCATCTGGTCGTGTCTTACTCAGAGCATCTGGCACAGAAAACCTTGTCAGAGTCATGGTTGAAGCCAATGATGAGGGAACTGCACACTCTTGGGCAGACCGCATTGCTCGTGTGGTTGAAAAGAACCTAGCTATTTAGATTTTTCTCAACAGAACTGATTCCACTCGGTGCCCTTGACCTTTTTGAAGGACTAGGGTTGCTCTGGATCGGGTTGAGATTATGTTTTCCATTAGGTTCGGCAGGTTTATTTCTCGCCAGATTTCTTTTGCTCTAGTCAGTGCCTGATCGGCTGGCATTTCGGCATAGCGGTGGAAATAAGAAGCCGGGTCTCTAAAAGCTGACTCTCTGAGTTGTTCAAAGCGGTTCAGGTACCAGCTTTCAATTTCTTTGGTTGGAGCATCAACATAAATCTTGAAATCAAAATAATCGCTAAGCGCTACCTCTTGACCCAGAGCTGGTGGTTGCAAGACATTGAGACCTTCGACGATTACCACATCTGGTGAATCCACGACAACTTCTTCATTAGGCACGATGTCATAGGTTAGGTGTGAGTAGAGTGGTGCGGATACTCTTTCTTTTCCGGATTTGATGTCTGCGACAAATTTCAGTAGGGCTAGTCGGTCGTAGGATTCGGGGAACCCTTTACGTTGCATCAGGCCACGTTCTTCGAGCACCTTGTTTGGATACAAGAACCCATCGGTGGTAACTAACGCGACTCGAGGTGTTGATGGCCAGCGGCTAAGCAATTCTTTGAGCAAACGAGAAACAGTTGATTTACCAACTGCTACCGAACCAGCAACACCAATAATAAAAGGAGTTCGCTTATTAGTTTTCTGCAGGAAGTTTCCAGTCACCTGGTGCAGTTCCTGTGATTCGCTCACATAAATATTCAGCAGCTGGCTAAGCGGTAGGTAGATATCGCTAACTTCGGCTAAATCCAAAAAGTCACCTAAACCGCGGATCTTTTCTATTTCGGCTTCGGTAAGTGGTGATTCACCGCTTCGGGCTAGTTCCGCCCAATCGGCACGCAGAATCTCAACAAATGGGGATAGAGCTGCATCGCTATTATCGAGGGGAGCTCCAGTCACACTGCAATTCTGCCTTAAACTAGGTGTATGTGTGGAATCGTTGGCTACGTCGGGCCAA
>CAYUBJ010000044.1:3016-6554 GCA_964443065.1 uncultured Rhodoluna sp. | reverse complement strand
GAGAACATCTTCAGCATTCGTCTGGTTACCGCAAAACCTCCGAAGATGTTGATGCTAACCAGTAAGACTGCAACTCCTGCCAACACCTGAACAGCTAGATTCGGTGTGGTTAGCTGCAGCAATGCTCCAACAATCACAATTCCAGAAATGGCATTGGTCACACTCATCAGTGGTGTGTGTAGCGCGTGGTGAACCTTACCGATCACATAGAAACCAACCACCACTGAAAGTGTCAGCACCAGGAAGTGCTGAGGTAGTGGTGCCGGGGCAAAGGCGCAGATCAGAAACAATAGCGCAGTGCCGAGGGCAATCAAACCACCACGCAGCTTAGCTGACATCTTCTTTTCAACCTTGGCAGCTGCCACTACCGGTTTAGCCTGGGCAGGTGCTGCCGAGACCTGCACTGGAGGAGGCGGCCAGGTAATCGAGCCGTTTTGAACCACAGTCACCGAGCGCTGAACGATATCTTCAAAGTCGATGACCAGATTGCCATCTTTATTTGGTGTGAGAAGTTTCAACAAATTCACTAGGTTGGTGCCAAATAACTGTGAAGCCTGAGCTGGAAGTCGGCCAGGTAGATCGGTGTAGCCAAGAATCGTCACACCGTTACTGGTGACAACTTTTTGTCCCGCCACTGAACCTTCAACGTTTCCACCTTGAGCTGCAGCCATGTCAACAATTACGCTTCCCGACTTCATGCTGGCAACATCGCTTGCGGTTATCAGTTTTGGTGCGGGACGACCTGGGATCAGTGCAGTGGTAATAATAATGTCGACATCGCGTGCCTGCTCGGAGTAAATCTCGGCAGCGCGTTTGTCATAGGCTTCAGAAGTTGCTTTAGCGTAGCCATCTGAAGACTGCATTTTTTCTTCAACTTCAACCGGAAGGTATTCTCCACCAATTGACTTCACCTGGTCGGCAACTTCAGGTCGAGGATCTGTTGCTCTAACAATTGCGCCTAGGCTGGAGGCTGCTCCGATAGCTGCCAAACCGGCAACACCGGCGCCAGCAACAAGAACTTTAGCTGGAGGAACTTTGCCAGCAGCGGTTACCTGACCGGTAAAGAACCTTCCGAATTCGTGAGCAGCCTCAATTACAGCTCGGTATCCAGCGATGTTTGCCATAGAACTCAAAACATCCATTGATTGGGCACGTGAAATTCTAGGAACTGCATCGAGGGCTAGGGCGGTGATTCCTCGAGTAGCAAGGGATTCGAGAAGTTCCGGACGAAGCGAAGGAGTCATCAGGCTAACGATTGTTGCGTTATCAGCTAGCTCTGCAATCTCTTCATTGCTAGGTGCATTTACCTTGAGAACTAGATCTGCCTTCCAGGTGTCGTCCTTGCCGGCTATTTTTGCTCCAGCTTCGGCATAGGCGGAGTCAGGAAAAGATGATTCGGCTCCAGCATCAGCTTCAACAAGCACTTCGTAACCTAGAGCGATTATGGCCTTAACTGTGGCCGGGGTTGCCGCTACGCGGTTTTCGCCTGCTTGTTCTTTGACGACTCCAATGAGTTTCATGCTTCGATCCTTGTCCATGGCTGGTAAAAAAATCTAAATCCGCCGTATTGCTAGATGCTGTCTTGAAGTTGGCTCTGGAACGAGCTAGCTACGGCTGCCCTTCGATTTTACAGTTTTTTGATGAACCAATTCGATGACAGCGCAGATTACCAAGGCAACAGCCACTGAAAAGCCCAATTGATCTGTCTTTAGGCTCACAAAGCCAAAGAAACCCGCAATTTGCGGAACAGTGAAGGTCAGCGCAAATAATCCGTAGCAGGCAAATAAAATCCCAACCTTTGTTCTATTCAAAGGTCGGCTAAGCGTGCTCACTATCCAAAGCCCAGTTATTGCCAAAATCAACACAACATTGGTCTGCAGGCTGGCCAGTTCGGAGCTTGTTTCTAGTTCATAAACCCTCAACTGCAACGCAACAGCCACCACCGATAGCGCAATCAGGCTTCCGCTTGGTATTGAAAACAGCAGGGTCCTTCTTAGAAAGCCTGGCGAGTATCGGGTGCGGTTTGGAAGTAGGGCTAGTGCGAATGATGGGATGCCGATAATAAACACATCCAGGGCGGTTATCTGTCTTGGAAGATAAGCCGTGCGCCAAGCCAGCAAGCCAAAGACAACGGCAAGCAGCATCGCCCAAACGGTTTTGGTTAGGAAGAGCCTGGCCACCAATTCAATGTTTGCAATTACCTTTCTACCTTCGGCAACCACTTGGGCAAGAGATGAGAATTTGCCATCTAGGAGCACCAGGCGGGAGATTGCCCTGGTTGCCGGGCTACCTGATCCCATGGCAATACCCAGATCCGCCTGTTTAATTGCCAGGGCATCATTCACGCCATCGCCGCTCATAGCGACCACATGGCCTTTTTGCTGCAGTGCGGCGATCATGTCTCGCTTTTGTTCAGGCTTTACTCTGCCGAAAACAAAATTATGTTCCATTACCTCAGCAAGAGCTTCTGGATCAGTCGGAAGATTCCTACCGTCGAAAGCCTCGAGCTGGCCTCTAGTACCAAGAGTTTCAAGTCCGGCCGCTCTGGCAATACCAGCAACAGTAAGTGGGTTATCTCCAGAGATTATCCTTACCGAAACGTTTTGCTCTGCGAAGTAGCGCAAGGTTTCTTTTGCATCTTCCCTGATTTGTTCCACGATAGTTATTAAGACCCTGGGGATTAGATGTTCTGGCAACTTCTCGTCGCTAAGACCAGTACTAGTAGTTGATAGCAAAGCTAAAACTCGTAATCCTTGGCTCGCTAGTTCTTGGGCTTGGTTATATTCCCTTGCAAAACCAGTTTGATCGATAAGTAGTTCGGGAGCACCAAGCACCCAGGTTTCAGTTTTGCCTGAAGCTAGTTCAAAGGTGTATGCAGAGAATTTTCTGGTGGAATCAAAATCAAGTTTACTTACCTCTCGAAGCGAAGCGTCTTTTTGAAACCTAGTGCGCAATACTGCAGCCGTTGGGTTTGCAGTTGGGTCATTGGCGAAGTGGGCAATTACTTTTTCCCAAGTCAGCTCTGAGTTGGTATTTAGTATCTCAACTTGCCCGAGAGTTAGCTCACCTTTAGTTAGCGTTCCAGTTTTATCAAAGCAAACCACATCTACTCTGGCCAAAGTCTCAACCGCAGGTAATTCTTGGGTCAGAACCTGACGCCGGGCTAACCTAATCGACGCTAAGGCAAAGGCGATACTTGCAATCAAAACCAATCCTTGCGGCACCATGCTGACGATGCTGGCAATGGAACCAACCAGCACGGTTGTCGATGACTTACCAGAGATAAACTCTTCCCAGCCACCGAGGGCTTGAATTTGACCGATTGATACCACAAGTGAAACCGGTAGTAAGAGTATCGAGACAATCATGATTATGCGGTTTAGCGCAGACCTGATTTCTGAGTTGACCTGCGAATATCTTCTGGCTTCGGCGCTCATCTTTCCCGAGTAGGTCTCAATCCCAACCCTGATTACTTGGGCAAGTGCAGCACCTGAAATCACAACTGAGCCAGAGACCAGTTCAGCCCCCACTTCCTTAT
>CAYUBJ010000044.1:0-2916 GCA_964443065.1 uncultured Rhodoluna sp. | reverse complement strand
TATTGATCTAGACGAAACAAAGTCTTGGGTGTTCACAAGCCCTAGAGAAATTCTTTGATTGATATCTGCTGAAGTTAAGCCACTTGAAAGATATTCGGAATTGTTTAACGAGGGGAGCTGAGCTCGTTTAGCCAGCAATTGAGATTGCTCTCTGGTTAGTTTTGCTGCGAGCTTGTCTGTTCCCTTAACTCCCATATTTCTAAGGCTAGCCCAGAATGGCTAAAGAACTGGTTTCAGACTATTTTGCGGACGAATAGCCGAAGCGGGCTAAAACCGACTGCTCAATCAGGGCAACAATGTTATAGAGCAGGATGGATACCAGCGTAATGACAACCACGTATGCCCAAACTTCGTTAGCCTTGGCTCGACCAACCGCGGAGACTATGCCGTAACCAATTCCACTTCCAGTGGCTAGCCATTCCACCAGCAGAGCTCCAGTAATTGCACCTGGCACTGATATCTTTACCGCGGCAAAAAATGAGGGTAGCGATGAAGGGAAAGCTACGGTTCGAAGGATGGTGAGTTTGTTGGCGCCATAGACACTTGCTAAGTCATACATCGCCGGTGATACCGAACGAAGGCCAAAGACGATATTTACCAAGGCTGGAAATAGCACGACGATAGCACCCATTACCGCGACAGTTATTTCTGCTCTACCAAAAATCAGGATGATGATCGGAGCCATAGCGATAAGTGGCACCGATCTAAACAGCATGGCAATCGGCATCAGCGCTTGCTCAATGCCTTTGGAAAGTGTGAACAAAATCGAGACAAGTGTTGCAAACAGGATGCCAAAGCTAAATCCGATGCTGGCATCGATCATGGTTTGACCCAGAGCGCCAAAGACCAGTTCGCGGTTGGCAGTTGCCTTTTCTGAATTGAATAGAAAATTGAACACATCGATTGGGTTCTTGCCAATATAAGGCGTCACATCGAGAGCCCATAGGCTAAATAGCCACAGGGCCGCAACTACAACCAGCGAGATGGCCGTGTTGGAAAGTGTCTTTAGAATCCGTTTGGAAAGTGTGTTCATCAGGCACCACCTAGACCCGACTTAGACCAAGGGGTGACCACTTTAGCCAATAGGCCAAACGCCGCGTAGGCGAGCCCTGCAATCGCTCCAGAGACAAGGGCTAAGCCCCAGACTCTGGCTACCTCAAGGCTCTGTTGAGCATTGACCAGTGCCGGGCCAAAGCCTAGATCAGGTCCACCAACGTATTCACCGAGGATAGCGCCAAGGAAAGCTGCTGGCGCAGCAATTCTGAGCGCGGCAAAAATCGATGGCAGCGAGGCGAGGAACTGCACCTTGACTAGTTTTTGCCAAGCTCCGCCACCATAGACACTCACCACATCCAAGCTGGCTTGGTCGGCTGATTTCACTCCGGTGAGCGCGCCAACCATAGTTGTGAAAAATACACTCAATCCAGCCAGGGCGACCGCTGCTCCGGCTGGTTCACCCTCTGATGGGGCACCGAGCACCAACCTGATGATTGGGCCGATTGCCACAATCGGAATACAGTAGGTGATTACCGCAATCTGGGTGGCAAGATTTTCAAGCTTTGGGACGATAAGGGCTACCGCAGCCAGGGCAAGTGCGCCGAGGTTACCGAAAATAAAACCTAGTCCGGCTTCGGTCAGAGTTAGTGAAGCATTTTTCCAGTAGAAATCAAAACCATCTTCAGTAAATTTGCTGATCACCTCAACCGGGGTTGGGATGGCACCAGTTCTACTGACACCATCTTCAGAGGCTCGAGCAAAAATGGTTACAGCTGAAAGCCACCAGATGCCAACAATTGAAAAAGAACCTAGGGTGCCGCCGATCCAGCGCGGACGAGTTCTACTCATCGGTAGCGTTCTCCCCATGCAAACCAAATAGTAGTTCTGAAGCGCGGTCGTGGAGCGCGTGGAATTCTGGAGTGCGCATCATCTCGATGGTTCTAGGTCTTGGTAGATCAACCTCGATGATTTCCTTGATCCGACCTGGTCGAGCACTCATCACCGCTACCTGATCGCTTAGGAATATAGCTTCTGAGATTCCGTGAGTAACCATGAGAGTGGTTGCTGGTTTCTCGGTCCAAATTCTAAGTAGTTCCAGGTTCAATCGCTGCCTGGTCATGTCATCTAGCGCACCGAAGGGTTCATCAAGTAGCAGCACTGATGGTTGAACAATGAGGGCTCGTGCAATAGAAACTCTTTGGCGCATACCACCAGAGAGTTGGGCGGGCTTAGCATTTTCAAAACCCTGAAGCCCAACTAAAGAAATAATGTCTTTTAGCGCTTTTTCATCTACCTTGGTGCCGGAAATTTCTAGCGGTAACTTGATGTTTGAAATAACGCTTCGCCAAGGCATCAACGCTGAGTCTTGAAAAGCAATTCCGAGTTCGTGGTTGTTGCGAAGCTCTTCTGGGTCTTTGCCATCGACAGTGACAAAACCAGATGTTGGAGTCTCTAGACCAGCAAGGATGCGAAGAATCGTTGACTTACCGCAACCAGAGGGGCCGAGTAGTGAGAGAAAGCTTCCCTTATCGCTGTGTAGTGAAGCGTCATCTAGGGCGGTGAGGCTTTCTTTACCGATCTTGAAGGTCTTCGACAGTTTGGAAATGGTAATGCCGCTGCCCAGAGCTTTTGGGCCCTGAGCAGCGGCATTAGTGGAACTTGACACGATGAATTAACCCTTTAGGTCTGGGTTCTCTTCATAGACCTCTTTTAGAAGGCTCATGTCGAATAGCTTGTCAGCGGTAATGGTGTAACCGGCAGACTTCAGGGTTGCCAAGTTCAGGGCAATCATGTCGTCGCTGATGGTGAACAATCCATTAGCTCTGGTCTCATCAGTCTGAACCAGAATTTCGTTCTGAGTCTTTGACTGGTAGTACTCCTTAGCAGAGTTCAGGTTTAGGTCCTTGCCATACTTGGTCA
>CAYUBJ010000043.1:0-7121 GCA_964443065.1 uncultured Rhodoluna sp. | reverse complement strand
TGTTCGTTATCCTCAACACGCCGAGACCCTAATAAACACGCGGGTTATAGCCGTATAGGGTTTATTCGACATACCGTCAAGCACTTTGAAAGTCCAGGAGGACCAAAATGTCAGCACTAAACAAGAGCGAGCTAGTAGCCGCTATCGCAAGCCAGACTGGTGAATCACAGGCTGCTGTCAACCGCATTGTTGACTCATTCTTTGAGACCATCGCCAAGACCGTCGCAGCTGGCGGCAAGGTGACCATCCCAGGATGGCTTTCAGTTCAGAAGGGTCACCGTGCAGCACGCGTTGGACGTAACCCTCAGACTGGAGCTACCATTCAGATCGCTGCAGCTAACACCGTAAAGGTTTCAGCTGGAGCCAAGCTGAAGGCAGCTGTTAAGTAGTAGCTACTTATCACAAGCAGACGGCGCACTTCGGTGCGCCGTTTTGCTTTAACTTAGGCTTGGTAAGTGAACATGAATAAATCCGCAAAATGGCCATTAGCCATAACCCTGCTTTTGCTGGGCTCTGGGCTAGGCCTAATTGTCGGCATGTTTGTTGGTGGCGCAGCTAGCCCAACTGGTCTTATTGAAATTTCCCCCTGGCTACGCTGGGGTGCGCCAGCGGTGCGTATTTTGTTTGAGATCTCGCAGGCGCTGACTATCGGTGGTTTAGTGTTCACCGCTTTTGCACTGCAACCAAAGTCACCAGCTTTTTTGCGGGCACTTAGTTTTGTTGCTGTAGCAGCATCAACCTGGGCCTTAGCCGGAACCGGCTATTTGTTTTTGACTTACCTAAACATCACCGGCGGAGTATTTTCTTTAGACAACACTTTTGCTGATCAGTTCTGGATTTTCCTAACTTCAATCGAGCTGGGTCAACTTCTTTCACTAAATGTTTTAGCGGCCTATCTACTTGCACTAGTAGTTCTTTTAGTCAGAAACTTTTTTGGCGTTCTAATTACAGCTGGTGTTGGTTTATTAGCGCTGATACCGATTGCTTTCAGTGGTCATTCAGCTGGATCAGCCTCGCACGCACTTGCAGTTAATGCCCTTGGTCTTCACTTGCTGGGAATATGCATTTGGGTTGGTGGTCTGGCCACACTAATGGTTAGTTACCGGAAAGATCCGAGAACAGAACTAGTAACTCGCTACTCATCATTAGCTTTACTCTCAATTGGTCTAGTTGCGGTTTCGGGAATCGCCTCAGCCCAATTGCGTATTGGTACACTCGCGAATTGGTTCAGCACCGGCTATGGGCAAGTGACCCTGATGAAAATCGCATCGCTTGTAGTACTAGCTATTTTTGGTTTTGTTTATCGCACCAGAATCATTGACCAACTTTCAGAAAAGGCAACGGCGTTTTGGAGATTAGTTACCGTCGAGTTTTTGATTTTTGGTTTGGCGATGGGCTTAGGCACTGCACTGGCCCGAACCATTAATCCCGTTTCGGATTATCCCGAAGGCGAATTAACTCCAGCCCAGATCCTCACTGGATCAAAACTTCCAGCCGAACCCAATGCCTGGTCTTGGCTTACGGTGTGGGAGTTAGATCTACTCTGGAGCTTGATATGTATTGCCCTCGCTGGTTTCTATATTGTCGGAGTGATTCGCCTAACCAAACGAGGCGACAGCTGGTCGATTGGTAGAACGGCATCCTGGCTTTCCGGTGTTGGTTTATTGTTCTATGTGACCAACGGATACTTCAATGTTTATGAACAGTATCTCTTCAGCGCTCACATGCTGGCTCACATGTTACTCACCATGGGTGTTCCAGTTTTGTTGGTGCCAGGTGCTCCGGTAACTCTAATCGCTCGTGCGGTTACTAAACGTAAAGATGAATCGCGTGGAGTTAGAGAGTGGGTGCTCTGGGCAGTTCACACCAAGTATGCGCAGTTCCTTGCCCATCCGGTTGTCGCTGCGGTCATCTTCGCCAGCTCACTTGTGGTTTTCTATTTCACTCCGATTTTTGCTTGGGCCACCGCCGAACACCTAGGTCACCAGTGGATGATTGTTCACTTTGTAATTACCGGCTACCTATTTGTTCAGGCTCTAATCGGTGTTGATCCTGGCCCTAAGCGCTTGGGTTACCCTCAACGCCTAATGCTTCTAATCGGGACCTTGGCATTTCACGCCTTCTTTGGCCTGGCCATTATGAATGGCCAAACCCTATTACTCCCCGAGTGGTTTGGGGCTATGGGCAGAACTTGGGGAGCGCCACCTTTGGAAGATCAACAGATCGGTGGCGCTATTGCCTGGGGTATTGGTGAGATTCCAACGGCGATACTGACGCTATTTGTTGCAATCAGCTGGTCAAGAAGTGATCAGCGTGAGGCAAAACGCTTGGACCGAGCAAGTGATAGAAGCGGCAACCAAGACCTCGCAGAATACAATGAATGGCTTGAGCGAATTAATAAAGGTAAGTAGTTGTCGGAAATCAAGCTCTCTAAAGAGCAATTAGCGTTATTTGAATACATCGAGAAAGACGGTCAGACCGTCTTTGTTACCGGTCGAGCTGGTACTGGCAAATCCACACTGCTTTCCTATCTGCGCGATAACACTCAACAGCACGTTGTGGTGTGTGCTCCGACCGGTGTTGCAGCATACAACGTCGGCGGAATTACGATCCATTCACTGTTTGGTTTTCCGTTCGGTGTGCTAACCCCGAGCGATGTTGCTAGACATCTTGGCAGAAGAGCGCGCGAGGTGCTCCGGAGCATCGACATGTTGATTATCGATGAGGTTTCGATGGTCTCGGCTAACCTAATGGATGCCATTGATGTTGCACTTCGTGCCGCAAGAGGAAAGCCAAAGGTTCCTTTTGGTGCCTGCAAGATTGTCATGTTTGGTGATCCATATCAGTTAGCCCCGGTTCCAGCTCGCGGTCAAGAACTAGAGCAACTGGTTGAGATGGAGTATCGCTCACAGTGGTTCTTTGATGCAAAAGTTTGGTTATCAGAGCGAATGGAAATATTCGAACTGGTCGAGATATTCCGTCAACGTGATCCAGAGTTTAAGCGGATCCTCAACGCCATTAGAGTTGGTGAGGTTGACCAGGAATTGGTTGATCAAATAAATCATGCTGGTAACCGTTTTCCACCTCACGATGATGTGATACGTCTAGCAACAATTAACAACATTGTTGATTCGGTGAACGCTAACCGATTAGCAAAGCTAGATACCGACGAGCGAGTATTTGAATCTTCTTTCGCTATGGGTGATGCATCGGCATTTAACAATTCACTTCCAGCCGAAAGCAATCTACATCTCAAGCTCGGCGCACAGGTAATGTTCATCAAAAACGATGATCAGAAGCCGATAAAAAATGCTGAAGGCGTTATGACCTGGCGCTGGGTTAACGGAACCATCGGTAAGGTCGTTGCCTTCGGAGAAGGCAATCAGGTTTTGGTTGAGGCCGATGGCGAGGTGCACACAGTAGGGATGAGCACCTGGCAAAAAGTTAGATACCTGGTTGAAGAAGAGTTCAATGAGGGTACCGGTAAGTTCGACGAGACCATAGTCCCGGAGATTTTGGCGGAGTTTAAGCAGATTCCGCTGCGCCTAGCTTGGGCGGTTACGGTGCATAAGTCTCAGGGTCAGACCTACGACGAGGTAATAGTTGACATGGGCTCGGGGGCATTCTCCTCGGGACACACCTATGTTGCTCTTTCGAGAGTGCGCTCATTAGAAGGCTTGTATCTGACCAAGCCGATAAGACTCAAAGACATTCAAGTCGACCCAGCGGTGGTTGCCTTTATGGGCCAAGCCCGCTCGCCGATAGCCGAGGATCCGTTAGGAATTTAGCCACCAGTTGATTGGGTGCTCAACTCTGGCTGCCCACCAAGACTCTTTATGACCGGTGCCTGGGTATAGCTCAGCCTTGTAGTTCTTATCTCTTTGCCAACCAGCTTTATCCATCGCTTCAACGAAGTTGAAGTGCCAGGTGAAGTAGGAGGCATCCAGCTCTTCAGTGCCAACATCCGAATACACCCTTACATTTCTTGGTAGCCCCGCAACTAAATGATCGATTAGTTCTTGGTGACCTAGTGGCCAAGCCGTTGATAAACCAAGTGCTGTTCCGAAAACCTCTGGATGTCTTGATACTCCGTAGATAACCGCGAGTCCACCAAGTGAAGCACCAATTTGTGCTGTTCTACTTGGATCAAGTTTTAGCCCATATCGTTTGGCAAGTTCTGGAACCAACCGAAGCGCTAGGAGGTCTTGGTAGTCGTTAGCCGCATAAACCAGTTCCTTCGGTTTCCTAATCGCACCGAGGTTCTCCAGCATGTGTGGTCTTGATTTCAAAATATCTTCTGGAGATAGCTCAGCCATTCGTTGGTTATCATCTATTCGATAAACACCAACGATGATCGGCAGTTTGCCTTTCTTGGCCACAATCCTGCCAGCGGCTATAGCTTCTGGAATACCCCAGTTCTGGTGGTTCCAAGTTTCTGCGATGTCCAGCAAAAAGTTAGCACCATCATGCGCTACCAAAAGTGGGGTGTCCGGGTAAACATCCTTTGGCACCCAAACATCAATCCGCCTTCCTTCAAAAGTAAAGTTCTCTAGTCGGCCACCAGCTAACTCTCTCTCAACAGGGACATTGTGAATAGAACTATTTTTAGTTATAGGAGCTTTCTGTTTTTGCTTGGCTAGATGAAGCTCACGCATTGCTAGGAAGAATGGGAAGACAAATGCTATTGCCGAGATGAAGCCAGCGAGGATGTAGAGGTATACCCGCTTCATCCCGATGCGCTTTGATTCAATGATCATAAAAGGCACAGCAGCAAAGGCTGTGAGGAGAAGGTCTAGAGCTAGTACCCAATCGGCATTATTCCCAAACCAGGAACCAAAGAAGTCTTCACCACGCAGGATGGCTATGGTGTTGAAATACCATGCCGTGATTAAGCCAATAGCGGAGATTATGAAGTAAAACAGTGCTTTTGCGTTCATTCCAATTTCTTTCTCAGGTTCGGAACCTAGACTTAGATACCTATGAAGCCTCTAAGTAATTTTGTCATTCGACACAGCAAACTAGCCCTGTTTGGCTTTGTTGGCCTAGTGTTGCTTTCCCTAATCGGCGGTCTCCAAGCCTTCGGTAACCTCAAGGGCGGGGGTTATAACGACCCCGGTGCCCAATCTCAGCGGGTAACCGAACTACTTCAAACCGAGTTCAAGCAAAACGACCCAGAGGTAGTTTTGATTCTTGACTTTGATAGAAGTGCTGATGATCTGCAGTCAGAGGAAAGCGCAAACCTAGTTACCCAAGCACTTCTAGACACCGAAGGTGTCAAGAACGTTTATTCCTATTACTCAGTTTTCAGACCAACGACCTTGAAATCCACCGACGGCAAAGCCGTATACATGTTTGCAAAACTTGAAGACGATGCGAAGCAGGCAAAAGTAGCGCAGCAGATTGCAGATGAAATCGGCGGAAATAACTTTGGTGCAACAATCTATGTTGCTGGCTGGGCTCCGATAACCTCAGAAATCAATCACATCATTGAACAAGATTTGGTCAGGGCAGAGTCAGTTGCAATACCAATTATTTTGCTGTTGATGATTTTTGTTTTTGGGTCTGTTGTCGCGGCTGGACTACCACTGATGATTGCTGGCCTGACTATCCTCGGCTCCTTCTTCTTTATCTGGTTAGCTTCGCTATTCACTGACACATCAACCTTCTCGGTAAACCTAGTTACCGGTTTGGGCTTAGGTTTAGGTATCGACTACGCGCTACTTATGGTTAATCGCTTTAGAGAAGAGCGGCATAAGAATCTCACTGTGTCCCAGTCAGTGGAGAACACAATTCTTTCTGCAGGTCGAACAGTTTTCTTCTCTGGTCTAACTGTCGTCCTAGTGATGATTTCACTTAATTTCTTCCCGCAATATTTCTTGAAGTCATTTGCATTTGCTGGGGTGGTGTCAGTTACGATCGCTGTTGCAGCAGCACTGATTGCACTGCCAGCATTACTAAACCTAGTTGGCGATAATGTGGATCGCTGGCCGCTATTCAAACACCGTCCACCAAAAGACCACGGCTTCTGGGAGACGCTAGCTAAGTTCGTGATGCGTCGACCAGTTAGCATCATTCTGGTTTCACTAATCGGTTTAGGCTCACTCACCGCCTTAGGTATGAATGTAAAGCTCGGTCAGGTTGATGACCGCATCTTGCCTAAAGACAACCGAGTGGTGGTTGCAAGCAACCAAATTCGAGAACGCTTCGACGGCCGTGAGGGTTCACCGGTTGAAATCATTATTCCTAAGTCTGCTAATCGAGACGTCGAACAAGTTGCTATTGATCTGTCCAAGCAGGACGGCATCACTCGTGTTCAAACCAGCCAAGGCTTCTTTGTTGACGGACAGTTAGTAGCTCCAGCGCCTAACCCTGGTTTTGAAACGGCTAACTATTCAAGAATCAAAGCAACATCTGATGTTGAACCACGAAGCCCCGAGGGTGAAGCACTTACCAAGTCAATTAGAGAATTCGATAAAGACTTCTTAGTTGGTGGTTCAGCCGCAATCTATACCGATGCGCTTGCCGGCATTACCAACAATCTGCCCTGGGCAGCGCTCTGGATCATCCTGACAACCCTGGTGCTTCTGTTTTTATTTACCGGCTCATTGATTTTGCCAATAAAAGCAGTGCTACTTAATTTCATGTCACTGTTTGCGACCATGGGCTTTTTAGTTTGGGTTTTCATGGATGGCAATCTGAAGTGGTTGCTGGGAGACTTTGGCACTACCGGAACCATAGACTCATCTTCTCTGGTCCTGGTGGCTGTAATCAGTTTTGGTTTATCGATGGACTATGAGCTGTTCTTGCTATCGCGGATTAAGGAACAGCATGATCAGGGCCTAAACACTATTGACTCGGTAGCAATTGGTCTGCAGCGAAGCGGCAGAATTATCACCACTGCCGCTCTAGTGCTAGCGGTATCCTTTGCAGCCTTTGCCACAAGCGGGGTAAGCATCATGAAGATGCTCGGCCTGGGTATAGCCTTTGCAGTCCTTCTCGATGCAACAGTGATTAGAGCATTACTGGTACCAGCCCTGATGCGCCTGTTTGGTGAGATCAACTGGTATGCCCCGAAGTGGATGAAATGGGTTCAGCGTAAGGTTGGCCTAGAGCACTAGGAA
>CAYUBJ010000042.1:0-7844 GCA_964443065.1 uncultured Rhodoluna sp. | reverse complement strand
TCTTCGGCAGCAGGTGCCTCTTCGGCAGCAGGAGCTTCTTCAACAACTGCGGCCTCTTCAACAACAGCTTCAGCAGCTGGAGCTTCCGCTACGACTTCCTCTACTGGAGCTTCAACTGCAGCTTCTTCGGCAACAGCTTCAGAGGCAGCAGCCTTAAGTTTGATTTCCTCGCGTGGCTTTAGCACAGGCTTCTTCTTGGTGTCAGCAACGAAAGTTTCTTTAGCAACCTGAGGCTTTACTGTGCTCTTTGCAGATGCATCACCCTTTGACTTCTGGAAGTCTCCGGTTAGCTTTAGCAAAGCAGCGACCTGCTCGGTTGGCTGAGCGCCAACGCCTAGCCAGTAAACTGCACGCTCTGAGTTAACTTCAATGATTGATGGTTCGGTGGTTGGTACGTAACGACCGATCTCTTCGATCACACGACCATCACGCTTGGTGCGTGAGTCGGCAACGACGATACGGTAGTGCGGCGTCTTGAGTTTTCCGAGACGCTTTAGGCGAATTTTTACAGCCACAATGCTCCTGTTAGTTATGTATTGGGGCGAACGATCAACCGTGAGCGTGGGGGCACACTCGGTAGTCTTGCTCTAATTTGGTTGCCGGCTCCAGCCTGTTTAGAGGGTCAGGCTGCGGGCAACCTCTTTATTCTGCCAGAAAGGCTGGTAGCGGGCAAGTAGGCACTAGAGGCCGAATGCCGAACCCGGTTCCTTGTTTTCAGGTTCGAAACTCTTGCCAGCGGCTTCAGCAGCGCGCTTAGCTGGGTTACCGGACTTAGAGCCCTTCTTCTTACCCTTATCTTTCTTGGAAGAAGGCCTAGGTGCCCCTGGTAGCCCCATCGGCATGCCTGGGATGGCTGGTGTGCCACCTTTGGCAACCGTCTTCATCATTTTGGCGGCTTGTTCAAAACGGTTCACCAAGGAATTCACATCGGTTACCGTCATACCCGACCCTTTAGCAATTCGGAGTCTTCTCGAACCGTTCAAAATCTTTGGATCGCGACGCTCCTTCGGAGTCATGGAGAGAATTATTGCCTCGGTTTTAGTTATCTCTCTATCGTCAAAGTTATCGAGCTGGTTCTTTAGCTTGCCAGCGCCAGGCATCATGCCGAGCATCGACTTGATTGAACCCATCTTTTTGATCTGATTCATCTGCTCAAGGAAATCCTCCAGAGTGAAGGAATCCTTCGCCATTTTCTCGGCGAGTTTGGCCGCTTCTGCCTCATCGAAAGCCTGCTGAGACTTTTCGATCAGGGTAAGAATATCTCCCATGTCCAGAATTCGACTTGCCATGCGATCTGGATAGAAAGGTTCAAAGCTATCAAGGTCTTCACCGGTGGAGGCAAATATGATCGGTTTTCCGGTTACCTGGGCTACCGAGAGTGCGGCACCACCTCTAGCATCACCGTCAAGTTTGGTCAGCACAACACCGGTGATTCCGACGCCGTCTTCGAAAGCCTTGGCAACATTGACGGCGTCCTGACCGATCATCGAGTCAACCACAAACAAAATTTCATCTGGTTCAACAGCCTTGGCTATGCCTCTTGCCTGATCCATCATTTCTTCATCGACACCGGTGCGACCGGCGGTGTCGACAATCACAATTGAGAACTCTTTGCGGGTAGCTTCGCGGATGGCATCCTTGGCCACCGACACAGGATTACCAACGCCGTTTCCTGGTTCTGGAGCAAAAACCGGAACGCCGACTCGATCACCAATTATCTGCAGTTGGTTTACGGCATTTGGTCTTTGGAGATCGGCAGCGACCAAGATTGGGGTTTGACCTTGAGATTTGAGCCACTTCGCTAATTTTCCAGCCAGCGTGGTCTTACCAGAACCTTGCAGACCGGCCAACATGATTACGGTAGGCGGCTTTTTCGCATACTGTAGTTTGCGCTGTTGTCCACCGAGGATGCCGACTAACTCCTCCTGAACTATCTGAACAACCTGTTGGGCAGGATTCAAAGCCTTAGATACTTCATCGCCTAAAGCACGTTCTCTCACAGCGGCAATAAAGTTCTTTACCACTTCAAGAGCGACATCTGCTTCAAGTAGTGCTCGTCGAATTTCGCGCAGGGTGCTATCAATATCTGCAGCCGACAGTTTTCCTTTTGCACGGAGGTTCTTAAATGTGTCGACTAGACGTTCCGAAAGACTGTTAAACATTTAGAGATCTCCTAACAAGCCAGAGACAAACTCAGCTGCGTCAAAGAATCCAAAATCATCGATTCCCTCGCCTAAACCAACAAGTTTTACTGGTATGTCCAGTCCCTGCTGAATAGCATAGACAATTCCACCTTTGGCGCTTCCATCGAGTTTGGTTAGCACTAAGCCGGTCACCTTGGCTACCTCAGTGAAAGCCTTAGCCTGCGTCAAAGCATTCTGACCGGTTGTCGCATCAAGCACCAGCAGTACCTCATCGACGACCAGCTGCTTTTCAACAATGCGGCGAATCTTCGCCAGCTCGTCCATCAAACCCTGTTTATTCTGCAATCGACCCGCGGTATCGATAATCAAAACGTCTGATTGGTTGGCAATAGCAGCCTCAACACCTTGATATGCAACCGAAGCAGGATCTGCACCCTCTACTGTCGGCACGACTAGTTCAGCGCCAGCTCTATTTGCCCAGGTGGCCAACTGTTCCACTGCTGCCGCGCGGAAGGTATCACCTGCGGCAAGGGTCACCTTGGCACCGTCTTTCACCAGATAGTTAGCCAACTTACCAATGGTTGTAGTTTTCCCAGCACCGTTTACGCCAACCACCAAAATGACTTTCGGTGATTTCTCGCCGGCTAGGTTTAGTTCAACATCTTCACGAGTTAATCTTTGAGTCAGGATTTCACTCAGTATTCCTTTAAGTTCTGCTTCGCTTGATGCTGATGCTCGCTTGGCTCGGCTCTTTAGCTCCTCAACCAGATCCGCTGCAGCGTCAACACCAAAATCAGATTGAATCAGAACATCTTCGAGAGACTCAAGGTCTTCAAGGTCAAACTTAATCCGACTAAATACGGATTTTATTGCCGCGCCAAGATTTTTCTTTTCAGCTGGCTGGGAAGTGGTTTCGGAAGAGTTTTTCCTGCGCCAAAACATCTTTACTACTCTGACTCTTCAACGCGCTGACCGATAACAGCACTGACACCCTGACGCATTGAAACACCGTATAGCGAATCGGCGATCTCCATGGTGCGCTTTTGGTGTGTAACGATTACCAACTGCGATGACTGTTTTAGGTCATTGAATATGTTCAGCAGACGACCGAGGTTCGCATCATCCAGTGCCGCTTCAACCTCATCCAGAACATAGAAGGGCGAAGGGCGAGCTTTGAAGATGGCAAAAAGTAAGGCCAGTGCGGCAAGCGATCTCTCGCCACCAGATAGTAGGGAAAGTCGTTCAATGCGCTTACCCACCGGCTTTACGTTAACTTCGATACCGGTGGTGAGTAAGTTATCGTGATCGGTTAGATAAATTGAACCCGTACCACCTGGAAAGAGAACAGGGAATACTTCTTCAAAGGCCTTCTTGGTGTCCTCAAATGCTTCTTCGAAGATGGTCTGCATCTTCTCATCGAGTTCTTTAATTATCTGGACAAGATCTTGCCTGGTCTTAGTCAAATCGGCTAGTTGCTCAGTTAGGAAAGCGTGACGCTGCTCGAGCGCGGCAAATTCCTCAAGCGCCAAGGGGTTTACCTTGCCGAGACGATCTAGTAAACGCTCCGCTTCGTGCAATCGTTTCTGCTGTTCGGCTCGGTCAAAAATCTTTGGCGTTTCAGGGTTATCCGGGTCTGGAATTAACTGTTCCGGACCATACTCATTGATTAGCGTGTGCTGATCTAGCCCAAGTTCCTCATTAGCCTTAGCCACTAGATTGCCTAAGTTTAGGCGCTTCTCGTGGTTAGCCAACTCAATGTCATGCACTGTTTGAGTCAGCTGACTAAGCCGGTTCATTAGTGTCGCGGTCTCGCCACGAAGTCTTACCAACTCTTCGTTTTGGTTTTTACGCTTACTTTCCAAATCATGCAGGGTAAGTTTTGCCTGCTGAGCGGAAGCCTCAATTGCGGTAATCACACTAGGCAAAATCTTTAGCACATTCCTAGCATTCTTAAGTTGGTTTGCTCGACTGGCCGCCTGCTGCTTCGCCTGTTCAATTGCACCCAGGGCCTCATTGATCTGGTTGCGCAATCCAGTTGCACGATCTGTTTCAACCTTTAGTCGCTCTGCTGCCGAACCTAGTTCAACCCTGACGTCTAGTTCTTTACTGCGTGCTGCCTCAACTGCGGCAACCAGTTCGGCTCGATCACCGAGCTGGAGATTAGGTCGTTCGGATAAAGCAAAGCTTTCGTAATTAGCTTTAGCTAGGTTTAGTTGAGCCTCGGCCTCAGCGATAACCTCATTCATCTGACCCAGCACACTGCTCAGACGATTCTTTTCACCCTCAAGTGCTTCGACTTGAACTCTGGCTTTACCAAGTTGCTCGGCATTGGCTGCCAGCTCTCCATCGTGACGCTTAAGTTCAGCCAGCGCTCTGGCAGCGCTCTCTTTAGCCTGAGCTTCTGCTTGACGATTAGCGGAAAGCTCAGAGCGCAGTTGCTCAATTCTTTTGTTGACTAGGGATAATTGTGCTTCTGCTGAATCTCGCTCGGCAACTAGTTCAACTTTGGAGCTCAGCTGTGCTGAACCACCGCGAATAACCGACTCGGTGATCACATCCCCAGCTTTGGTGATAACTACCAAATTAGCTGGCACCTGTCCGCGCGAGTAAAGAAGCTTGGCCGCCTGAATGTCATCAACGATGACAACATTTTTGAGGGTGGCGAGAATGCCGTTCGGTGCAGTTACCACGTCAACGGCATTGACCGCGCCAGCCAGGTTAGGTAGGTCGGCTGGCTTGATTGTGTTTTCAATATCCGCAACAACTAGCTCAACTCGGCCACCGTTATTTTGTTTGAGGTGATCAATCGCAGAGAGCGCTTCATCTCTACTATCAGCAACAATGGCGTCGGCTAGGCTACCCAGGGCCGCCGCAATCGCGGCCTCGTAACCGGAGTCGATTCGCATGTGATTAGCCAGGAGGCCACGAATACCCCGAAGACCAGCACTGGTAAGTTCGGTGGTTCCATCTTTTTGATCCAAGGTGAAATTCAGTGCACTGCGTTTGGCAACCAGCGCATCGCGTTCACGTTCGGCCTGATGCAGGCTATCCCGAGTCGCTTCAATTGCCGCGGTTGCTTCAGAGACCGATTTCGAAGCAGCTTCATATTTCGCTTCATAGCTGTTGTCACTGGGCTGCGTGCGATTGTGCTCTTCCTCAAGTTGTCTTAATGACGCCAGCGCACTCTCGTATCGACCCGAGCTTTCGCTAATTGCCTCAACCTGGCGAGATAGTTCACCTCGAAGGGAATTTACTTTAGCCTGGGCCAGAGTTATCTCACCGTTTAGCGCAGTTAATCTGGCATCGTAATCAGCAATCTCTTTAGATTTGACAGCTGCCTTGTTATCGAATTCTTCAAGTAGTGCTCTGGCCTGATCTCTGTTTTCTTCGGCTTCATTGAGTGCACCACGAAGTCGTTCAACTGCAACAGCTAACTCGACCACATTCTCTTCAGCCTTAATTGCATCAGCCTCGATAGCAGCTGGGTCAACCACAGCTAGATTCGACTTACCCTGTTCTTCCAAAAGCGTGACTCTTTGATTTGCAATTGTGAGCATCGATCTAAACTTCTCAGTTACCGAATCAAAAGAGAAAGCCAAAGCGCGAGCGGTTTCAACTTCACTGGACATCTGCAGATCTTCGAGCTCGGAAAGTCTGGCATTGTTTAGATCCAGCTGCTGCTGCAGGATGTTGCGCTCTGCTTTGCGATCGGCCTCAGATTGTGAGGTTTCTTCGAGGGCGTTAATCAAATCAACAACATCGGCAGCCATTAGTCTCGACTTGGCATCTCTGACTACGCTGGCGATGCCCTGTGCCTTGCGAGCAGTTTCCGCCTGCTGACCGAGTGGTCGAAGTTGTCTTCTAACTTCACCGGCCAGATCATTCAACCTAGTTAGGTTAGCTTTCATCGCTTCTAGCTTGCGCTCAGTTTTCTCCTTGCGCCTTCGGTGCTTTAGAATTCCGGCGGCCTCTTCGATATAGCCGCGACGTTCTTCCGGAGTTGCCTTTAGAATTCCATCGAGCATTCCTTGACCAACAATGACGTGCATCTCTCGGCCAAGCCCGGTATCAGAAAGTAGTTCCTGAACATCAAGAAGTCGGCAAGGCTCACCATTGATGGCATACTCTGAGCCACCATTGCGAAAGAGTGTTCTGGAGATTGTGACCTCGGCATACTCAATTGGCAGTGCGCCATCGGAATTATCTATAGTTAGTGAAACCTCAGCTCGACCGAGCGGACCTTTGGTGGCGGTACCGGCAAAGATGACGTCCTCCATCTTGCCACCGCGCAGGGTCTTCGGACCCTGCTCACCCATAACCCAAGCTAGAGCATCAACCACATTGGACTTACCAGATCCATTGGGCCCGACGACACAGGTAACGCCCTTTTCCAGGACGAAAGTCGTAGGGGTTGCGAACGACTTAAAGCCCTTGAGGGTCAGGCTTTTTAGATGCAAAATGGTTCGCTTTCTTAGTGGTTTTGGTCTCTATAAAAAATTACCTTATATAAATCGCTGGATTTGCCAGTTAGCGGTGTTTCTAGGCTTTCGAGACCCTCAGTTTTTGGCAGTTTGGGCAGAAGTGTGAGCCGCGATTCATCCAGTTATCCCGCCTTATCGCCCTACCGCACCTATTACAGGGCAAACCGGTCTGACCATAGGCGTTTAGGTTGATGCTAAAAAAGCCAGATTCACCGTTCACATTCTTATACTGCTCGTCAAAGCTGGTCCCCCCAGCCTCAACTGCTGCGGCAAGCACCTGCTGAACCTCAGCCATGAGCAATCTAGCCTTAGCACTAGAAATGGTAGCCGCCGGCTGGTCATAGTGGATTCTTGCTCGCCAGAGCGATTCATCAGCATAAATGTTGCCAATACCGCTTACCACCTGCTGATCCAATAGCACTCGCTTGATCCCGGAGTTCTTCTGCTTGAATCTTCTTAGCACCATGTCAAGATCAAAATTCTCATCCAATGGATCGCGCGAGATGTGTTTGGCTTGGGATGGAATCAGATTCGTCCAGTTGGTCTCCGGCTGACCCGAGTATCCGCCTGGGAGGCCATCAATTGTCGGCTCCATCACATCTATAGCTAGCGAGCCAAATATTCGCTGGTCGACAAAACGAAGTTCAAGCTTGCTGCGATCAGCGCAACGAAGGGTCACTGTCACTCGGTTTAGCGCTTCGGCTTCGAAGTTTTTTGTGCGAAGCAGTAATTGACCACTCATACCCAGATGCCCCATCAGGGCAATCGGTGGTTCAGATTTTTTCACACTCAGCGGTAGCCAGAGAAACTTTCCTCTACGCACCGCAGCCTCTATTGTCCGGCCGGTTAGCGTTTCGACGAAGTCGCGACTTCCGGCAACATGCCGGCGCAGGCTTCTAACATCGTGGATCGCGACATCGAGAACCTTTGCTCCAGTGAGATTTTCAGCGAGCCCGAGCCGCACCGTTTCAACTTCAGGTAATTCGGGCAATTGCTAACCTCGCAGCACACTTAGGGCAGCACTGGCCGCCACTGCTTCGGCGGCCTTGCGCGATTTGCCTTCACCTTTGGCAATTTCTTTTCCGTCAATAACCACAATCGCAAAAAAGATGCGATCGTGATCTGGGCCAATGAAACTAACTTCGAAACTAGGCTCTCCTAAACCAAGCTTTTTGGCCAGGTCGGTAAGCACTGTTCTAGGCTCACTGGTTTCTAGCAA
>CAYUBJ010000041.1:5812-7870 GCA_964443065.1 uncultured Rhodoluna sp. | reverse complement strand
CACGCTAGTTCTCGGAAAGATACCGAATAGGCTAAATTATCCAGAAAGAGAGGTCTGAATGATTGAGGACAAGTTTAGAGCTTGGTTAGATTCTGTCGAACTGACGTTAGATCAGAGAATACTTGCCGAGTTATGCCTGGCACTGGCCAGAGACTTCGACCAAAAGGCTAACACTTCGACTGCAGCTGAACTTCGGAAAACTTATCTTGAACTCAAGCGGTCTTTAGGCGATAAGGTCCAACATGATCCGTTGGATGCTCTTTTGAAACGCTAATGACGGCATCAAGGCTCGATAAGGGTGTTCGACTGCCCGCTATCTATACAAAACCGCTACGCGATAAAACTCGAATGCTAACTGATGGCGACAAGGTTATTGAGCTTGTTCGGATGGCGTGGACTTCACCTGAACATCCAGCGGGTATTGAGTTAGACGAGTGGCAGAAGTGGCTTATCCGCAGGATGCTGGAACGCTATCCAGAGGACCATCCTAAGTATCCTGGGCAACTTCGTTACCGGCAGATTGTGGTTTCGATGGGTCGCCAAAATGGAAAAAGTTTATTAGGTGCGATTCTGGGTGTTTATGGTTTGCTATTGCATCAGCAAGGTGCTCAAGTTATTTCTATTGCTAGTTCGACAGATCAGGCGAGGATTATTTATTCGCGGGTTCTCTTTACGATTCAAAATAACGAGTATTTGAAAAAGCGTTTCAAAAAGGCTACCGAGCAACGAGGTATTGTTACCGCTGATGGTTCTGCCAGGTATGACGTGAAAGCCGCTAAAGAATCAGCGTTGCAAGGTATTCCGATGTCTCTGTGTTTGTTTGATGAATTGCATATTGCTAAACGTGGCATGTGGTCGGCTGCGGTTTTGGGAACTGCTCAACGTAAAGACGGCATGGTGATTGGTATTACTACTGCTGGCGATGAAACATCGGACACACTAATCGAGTTATATAAACTTGGTTATCAAGCTGCATCGGGAGACCCAGAATTAGAACGTTTTGGTTTCTTTTGTTGGGAAGCTCCAGAGCATTCACAGATTGACGACCCTATAGCCCTGAAATGTGCGAACCCATCCATAGATGCTGGCAGGTTAGATTTAGCAACTGTTCTCTCTGACATTAGATCTATTCCAGAACATGAGGCGAAACGCTACCGGTTGAATAGGTTTATTTCTGGGACTGCCGAATCTTGGATACCTGGAGATTTGTTTGTGCAAGCGGCGGGTGATGGTATCACTAAACAAGAGTCAGTCGTGTTGGCGGTGGACCGCACTAAGAATTGGGAGTATTCGAGTATTGCGGCTGCTCGTAAATGTGAGGATGGCACTTTTGAGACTGAACTTGTTGCAGGTTATGCGGGTGGCACTGAACAGCAACTTTATGTGAAACTGCATGAGCTTCATGCCAGGGGAAACATTATCGCCATCGCCTTAGATGATAGACAGATGCCGAACCTAGTGAAACGTCTAAAGGCTGATGGTTTGCCGGTGTGGCCGTTATGGACTAAAGAAATTTCTGCAGCTTGTTCGACTGTCTATGCCATGTTTAGTTCTGGCGTGGTTAAACATCGTAATGATCCATTACTTGTAGTTCAGTCACCGCGTGGAATTGCTAAATACACCGGCGAGACTTGGTTGATTTCTAGGCGTGAATCTTTAGGCGACATTGATGCTTTGATGGCGACTGTTATGGCGTTGTATGTTTCCGCGACACACCAAGAATATGGTTTGCAAGTTTTTTGACTCTTGTCCTATGTGTGCTATAGGTTTCTGATGTATGGCAAGCATTTGGCAACGCCTTTTAGGTAGAGATGTAGAGCAACGTTCTGCAACTCCAGTTTGGCCTACCCGGAGCGACTACGCTATCAACGGCAACACAGCTCTAACGCTGACTGCGGTTTATCGTTCAATCCAGATCATTGCAACACCTGTTTCTAAGATGCCGATGAAAACTCTCCGGTATGCGACTGGTCTTGAGGTTCCAATTGAGAACCCAATCCTGGTAAATAAACCAGACTATTCACAAACTAAGCGTGACTTTCTTTTTCAGACTGTGGT
>CAYUBJ010000041.1:0-5712 GCA_964443065.1 uncultured Rhodoluna sp. | reverse complement strand
TAAAGACCGATAAGCCTATTGGTGCCGAGGATGCGGAAGTTATTACTGAACGCTGGCACGCTAAACAGAGTGAACGTAAAGTTGCAGTTTTGGGGCAAGGTTTTGAGTGGCAGACTGTTCAACTGAATCCACGCGATGCCCTTTTCACTGATGTTCAGGTTCAGCAAGTCCAAGCTATTGCCAGATTGTTCGGTGTTCCAGCGAGATTACTTTTGACCGGTGTTGATGGATCTAGTGACACTTACTCGAACCTGGTTGATGAACAGCAAACTTTCTACCGCCATACTTTGATGGCCTACACCGATGCTATTGCTGATGCCTTGTCCGAATGTTTGCCACGTGGCACTAGGACCGAGTTCAACTTTGAGGGATTGTTCAAGGCCGATATGGCTGCAAGATTCAACATGTGGGAGACCGCTATTCGTGCAGGGTTTATGACTGCCGATGAAGTTAGAGAAAAGGAAGGTCTAATATGACCGAATTAGAGACAAGAAGTTTTGAGATTCGGCTAGATGCCGAGAAGCGTGAGGTTACTGGTATAGCTGTGCCTTACGGCCAGACCGCTGACATTGGTGGAGCATACCAGGAACAGTTTGTGCCAGGTGCTATCCGTTCAGTCGAGGATGTGAAACTGTTTTGGCAACATTCTGAACCTATCGGCAAAATTACCGAAGGTAGAGACACCGAAAATGGTTTTGAGATTACCGCCAAGATTTCAGACACACCTAGAGGCCAAGAGGCTTACACGCTTTTGCGTGATGGTGTTATCAACAAGTTCAGCGTGGGTTTCGTTCCAGTGGAACAGACTCGCGAAGGCAACCTAGTTACTAGAACCCTAGTGGATCTAAAAGAGGTTAGCCTAGTTAGTTTTCCAGCGTTCAGCGGTGCAAGTGTGGCCGAAGTTCGTGAGGAAATGCCCGTTACTGACCCGGTAGCGGATTCAACCCCTAATGTAAAGGAACCATCTATGTCAGAGAACATGGAATTGGATGTCCGCACTGTTCAGGATGAAGTGGCAGAGATTCGCCGCGAACTTGAGCTAGTAAAGTCTCCAACAATCAGCGTTCCAACCTTTGAGACAAAGTTCCGTTCTCAGGGTGAATACGCTAAGGCTCTTATTTCAAACGATGGCGATGCTGTCGAATTGTTTAGAGCTGCAACCTCGGCTGATGCTGCACTTCGTCCAGCGTTTGTCGGTTTCATCAACAACCTGATTAACTCAGGTCGTCCAACCCTTAACGCGTTTAGCATCCAGGCACTACCTGCAACTGGTCTAACTGTTGAATACGCTAAGGTGAACACCAACACTGTTGCTGTAGGCAAGCAGACCACTGAATCAACTGCACTCTCAACTGGTGACGTTGCTCTTTCAACTGTTTCTGTAGCTGTAGGCACCTATGGTGGTTACTCGCTGATTTCACGTCAGGCTATTGAGCGTTCAACTGTGAACTACCTCGATGTCGTATTCCAGGCTATGTCACTTGCATACGCCAAGAAGATGAACACCGAGTTCATTGCTGTTCTTGCTGGCCTAACTTGGACTGGAAAGACCTTTGACGTTTCGGCTCTAACTGCAACTGCAGTAATGGGTGGAATCGCCGATGGTGCTGCATACATCAACGCACAGACTGGACTCCTACCAGAGTTCATTGTTGCTGGAACTGTTGCTTACAAGCGTTTGGTTTCAATCGTTGACACTGCAGGTCGTCCAGTAGTGCTTCCAGTCGGACAGGGTGTGAACAACATTGGTGGTTCAAACGTTCCAGCTCTAACTGGATCTATTCTTGGACTTCCAATCATTTGCGACCCTGCTCTTGACAGCAAGACCGCTTATCTTGCTAACTCGTTGGCTCTAACTACTTGGGAAAGTGCTGGAACTCCTGCACGTCTTTCAAGCGAGGATGTCACCAAGTTGCAGAACTCTTACTCTGTTTATGGTTACGCTGCTTTTGGTGTTCCATTCGAGGGTGCAATCGTCAAGCTGAACACCGGAGCCTAATAACTCATGGCAGTATCGGTGGAGCAATTTAGGGCCTATGTTGGCACTAAAGAGGTATCGGATTTCGTGGACACATGCCTGGCATCTGCAAACCAGATGGTAAGCAAGTTCGTGGGAACCGCTAGAGTGCCGCAAGGTGTTCTGGACTCTGCAGTGTTGTCATGTGCATCTGAATTGTTCCACCGACGTTCAGCCCCTAATGGTGTTGCTCAATTCGCAGACATGGGGACAGCGGTGAGAATCGCTAAAGACCCTATGAACGCGGCTAGAGAAATGCTGATGCCTTTCACTGGTCCAGGTCTATGACCAACGAGATTACAGCCAGCAAGGCCGAGTTCGCTTTAGATCTGCAAGCTGCAGGTTTAGAGGTTTTGGACTATGTGCCCGAAAGAGTTGTCCCGCCAATAGTTATTATCTCCGCAGATTCTAACTACCTGACACCAGAAACCATTGGGAACCAGTATCGTCTTGGACTTCGTTTGACTCTTGTTGCTGCAACTGCAACTAATGAGCAATCAACCGAGGAACTGGATCAACTGATTTCTGACGTGGTTTCAGCGGTGGCAGATTTGGGCTATGTAGTTCTCAAAACAGTAGCCAGCCCGTATCGTCTTGCCGTGAATACTGCAGAGTATTTCGCAGCGGACATCACCTTGGATTTATCCATAACCCTATAAGGAAAAGAAATGCCTACAACCCCATCAACCAGAATCAAAGCAACGAACATTCGTTTCATTATTGGAGCAACTGAACGTTATGACTGCGATGCTAACCTTGTTGAATTGACTTTGAACGATGCCCCTGGCGATGTTCAGACTTTCTGCGAGGTCCGTCCAGGTGGAGAGTGGAAGTTACAGCTAGATGGTGTGACCTCTGGCGATGCAACTAGCCTTTACCGCATTCTCTGGAGCAACTTCGGAACCGAGGTCGCTTTCGTGATTGCACCTAACGGCAACGCTACCGCTTCCACAACTCAACCGCACTACACTGGAACAGTTATCTTTGACCAGTTGCCACCACTAAGCCTTAACTCTGGCGACATTGTTAAGTTCTCTGTGACTCTAACTGTCAAGAACGCTGTCCACACTCCATCAGCAACACCACCGGTTTACTATGGAGTAACCCTAAAGACTGCTTAGTCAGGTTTCTTGTGGAGACCGGAATTGACCGCGGTGATCTAAACCTAGCCTTGAAAGCTATGGCCGAACTTGGTGCAGACCAATCGGTAATAAAAGAGGCAGGTTACCAGGCATCGTTAGTGATGCTCCAGCGGGCACTGCCGTTGATTCCGGTCCGAACAGGGCTAATGAAAAGTAACGCTAAACCTAGACGTTTGCTCAAGGGTGGTGGAACTATCATTAGTGGAACCAGAGTGCCGTATGCTAACCCTATTCACTGGGGTTGGGCTGTGGTCTCTTATAGACACAAAGGAGTTAGGAAACCAGGCACTTATGTCGGTATTCCACCTAATCCATTCTTTAGTGAAGCGTTAGGCTATTCTAAAGAGGAAATATTCAAAACGTATGATCGCTTAATGCAGGATTACATCAACCGATTACCAGGAGCAAAATAAATGACCACCCCATTCGATTTTGAGAGTTTAACGTTAGACGAGGTTGAGACCATCGAGCTACTAACTGGTTCAAGTATTGACCAGATTATGTCTGATGGTGCACCTAAAGGCAAAGCGTTAAAGGCAATCATTTACATTATCAAAAAGCGTCAGGAGCCAGAGTTCACTTTGGAACAGGCTGGCAAGTTTAAGATGTCGGATGTGAATGAACTGTTAGTGGTTGAGGACCCAAAAGACAAGTAGCGGAACAGGCGGCGGAACGTATGGCGTTTGCAGTTGTGTATGGTGGCCTAAGTGTCGCCGAATACAGGGCTCTAACGCTTAGAGAGTTTGTTGCCATTCGTGAAGCTGTAGAAAGAAAGATGTCTCATGGCCACTAATCTAGTAGTCAATTTTCTTGGTAATAATAAGTTATCCAAAACCACTACAGTTATTGGTCGCGATCTAAAAACTCTTGGCACTACAGCTGACCGAGTTGGAAAGACTATGTCTAGGGCTCTCGGAGCCGCGGGACTTGGATTTGGTTTAGCAAAACTTGCTGGCTACCTAAAAGAGGCAACTAAAGCGGCTGCAGCTGATGCTAACTCTCAAAAGCAACTTGCTCTTGCATTACAAAACACTCTCGGCGTAAATAACGCTAACGTTGCCGGTGCAGAAAAATACATTCAGAAACTGTCTAACACTGTAGGCATTTTGGATGATGACCTTAGACCAGCATTAGCCACCGCTGTTCGAGCCACTGGATCTTTAACTAAAGGCCAAGATTTATTAAACGTGGCTTTGGATGTTTCCGCTGGAACAGGTAAAGATTTAGTTCAGGTTACCAAAGCAATTGCTAGGGCTCAACAAGGGCAACTTGGTGGACTGCAAAGACTTATCCCAGGTATCAAAAAGGGTGCCGATGTTATGGGCCAGTTGCGGAAACAGTTTGCTGGAGCTGCGGAACTTGCAGCCGAGACTGATCCATTCAAGCGGGTTGCAGTAATTTTTGACAATCTGAAAGAAAGCGTTGGCCAGCAATTATTGCCTTATATTCGAGAGTTTTCCAAATACCTGGCAAGCCCAGAAGGTGAAAGAACTTTAAAGAATGTGGCCCGAGTTTTAGTGGACATTGGTTCACTGTTCGGCAAGATTATTGGATTCCTAGTCAATAACATCGCTTTGATAAAAAGCCTTATTGTCTTGTATGTTGGCATAAAACTCGGCATTTTTGCTATGACTACCGCCATGAAAGCATATGATTTTGCAACCAAGTTGGCGACTATTTCCACAAAGACTTTGAAACTTGCTATTGCCAGCACAGGTATTGGTCTATTGGTTGTGGCGGTTGCTAGCTTAGCGACAGCCTGGGCGGAAGCTAATTCGGCTCAAGAGGACTATTACGAACAAACTCCACAAAGTCAAGCATTCTATGATGCACTCCAACAAACTGGCGATGCCACTGTAGAAATAAACGAGCAACTAGGCCAGATTTGGCAAGATGGTGTTTTGATTTTCGACCAGGCTGCATGGGATGCCAAAATAGCGGCAATTCAGGACAAGATCAAAGCGGCTAATGACAACATCGTGAAAACTGCTGAAAAGTTCAGAGACAGTGTGAGCCTTGCTTTCGGTGTATCTGGCAAAGACGAGTTCTCGTTTTTCAACGTGGACATGGTTATCGAAAAACTCAAGCGTATGGTTGATGCCGCTAAAGGCTTTGGACAGAATCTCAGACGACTTGTCAAACAGGGTGCTGGCCAAGATGTAGTGAACGAGCTTATCGGTATGGGTCCAGCACAGGGTAACATTGTGGCTAAAGGTTTGCTGAAGTCTGGCCGTTTGTCCGAATATCTTGGACTTCGTGGATCTCTGTATGGAACCGGTGCAGGTGTTGCTCGTATTGCTAACGAGACTCCAGAAAAGACCTATAACATCAATATCAACAAGGCTAACGTTTCAGCTGCAGACATCATTAGAGAGATTCGTAAGTTTGAAAAACAAACTGGAAAGATGTATTTCGCTAACTAATGGCTAATAACGTTTGGGACATCAAGACACATCTGCAGGTGCAGTATTTTACCGCTGGGGTGTGGACTTCGGTTGAGGCTGACACTTATGAGGTGAGCATAGATCGTGGCGTGATGATTGACCAGAGTGT
>CAYUBJ010000040.1:0-7941 GCA_964443065.1 uncultured Rhodoluna sp. | reverse complement strand
AGAACATCGCGAGCTGACAATACAAGGTATTCCTTGCCATTCATCTTTAGCTCGGTTCCACCATACTTAGAGAAAATTACGCGGTCCCCGACAGCGATGTCCAACGGAATACGATTACCGTTGTCATCAACACGGCCAGGACCAACAGCAATAACCTCAGCCTCCTGAGGCTTCTCCTTAGCGGTGTCTGGAATAACCAGACCGGAAGCAGTGACTTGCTCTGCCTCTACCGGCAAAACGACAATGCGATCTTCAAGCGGCTTAATTGAAACCGACACTTGGAACCTCTTCTTTTGTCTTGGAAATGGGAATGGCGTCTTAGCAACGCCTTGCCTATATTAGCACTCTATGGCCATGAGTGCTAACTGAGGGCTGTTAGCGTTGACTGGTGGACCGCTCAGGATTTCTAAAACTGGTTAGCCCGGAAGGCTCTCGCCTTTTGGCTGAGCTAGAACCGATGGACAGTAAGACTGATGTGGTCAAGCTGGTTAGCCGGTTGCGCAAAGACGGTCACGACCCCGAGCTGATAGCCACGGTACTGAGCCAGGTGAAACTACGCCGCAAAGCCAGGGAAAAGTTTGGCGAATTTGCCGACCAAATGCTCTTTAGTCAAGCCGGCTTGGAGCAGGCATCGAGACTAAGCGTGGCGGCAATACATGCCGGAAGGTTCCGCAAGGCGGGTATTTCAGTCGTTGCCGACCTAGGTTGCGGTATTGGAGCAGAAGCTCTGGCAATGGCTAGCCTTGATATCAACGTTTCGGCTTTTGACAGCGATGAACTCACCGCTGCACTTGCAACCTATAACCTTGCCCACTTCAGCAATGTCACCGTCGAACAGGCGGATGTCACGAAACTGGATCTTTCTATTTTCGGTGGCCTTTTTTTCGATCCGGCTAGACGAGATAGTAAGAACAGAAAATTCAACCCTGAAGATTTCAGCCCTAGCTTTAGTTTTGTTTTAGAAAAGGCAAAAACTAAGCCAACGATTATCAAACTCGGGCCAGGTCACCCGCACGACCAGATTCCCGAAGCTGCAGAAGCAGTATGGGTATCAATAAATGGCGATTTAGTCGAACTATCGCTTTACTTTAACGAGGTGAAGCGGGTAGATGTTTCTCGATCAGCACTACTAATTTCATCCAACGGAACATTTGAGATTTCTGCTAAGACGCCAACTACTCCGCAAGCTGAAGTTGGAGAAATACAGAGTTACTTATACGAGCCGGATAACGCGCTTATCCGATCCCACCTCATTGCAAATCTGGCAGAGGAGTTGAACCTTAAGCTAATCAGTAGCGACATCGCTTACCTGACTGGGAATTTAGCAATCGATAATCCGTGGCTTAGTAGATATCGAATTCTGGATAATCTTCCATTTGATCGAAAGAAACTAAAGGCTTACCTCAAAGATAAAAACACAGGACCATTAGAAATTAAAAAACGCGGAGCAGATATAACCCCGGAGGCCTTACGTAAGGAACTGAACCTGAAGGGTAGTAATCCAGCGACAATAGTTGTCACTAGAATTCAGGATCAGCATCGAGTGCTGATTGTTGAGCCCGAATAACAATAAACCCCTCCGAAGAGGGGTTTATCTTTTTAGCTAGGAACTAGTTCTGACCAGGCATACGCCAATCATCTTGACCGTAAGGACCATCGTTCCAAAAACGATCATCATTCATGTGGCCATCGCCATACTTAAACCTCAACCAAACGCTAGCGATGCTTAGCAAGACGCCTAGCGCTACTGCTAGACCGGCTAAGACGATGCCGGTGATTGCCATCCAGCGACCTTTTTCTTGGCTCTGCTTGATTTGAGCAAGAGCAAGGAACCCGGTAACCAAAGCTGCTGGGGCACCGAAGAGTGTTATTGCGCTTGCAAGGGAGACTACAGCCAAGGTATTTAGCTTGGTGAAGTCGTATTTTGTGGCTTCTGCCATTTGTTACTCCTTATAGAAATTGTTTTTGCAGAGTCAGTAAAGTCTTCGAGTCTGGGAAAGGGCTGGACTGTGGCTGGGAGTCAACGCCAAATCTAAGACTGGACTACCCGAACATCAAGGGTCGATTCCGCTGAGAAATCCAGGGTACTTGGGATAGCGCCGGCTGCAATCAATTGGGAGGCTAGGACCGCGATCATGGCACCGTTGTCGGTGCACAAAGACAGTGGTGGAATTCTAAGTTCAATCCCCTCGGCTTCACAGCGCTCGGTGGCATACTCACGCAATCTGGCATTCGCTACCACACCACCGCCCAGCAGTAAACGATTGATGCCATACTCTTTGCAAGCAGAAACGGCCTTGTTCACCAAGACATCAACTACTGCTTCTCGGAAACTTGCCGCAACATCAGCTAGCTCGAGTTTCTCGCCTTTGCTTTCTGCTAATTCGACATGTCTGGCAACGGCCGTCTTGAGACCAGAGAAACTAAAGTCGTAGCGATGATCCTGCATATCTTTCGGCAGAGTCAAGCCACGAGGAAAACGAATTGCGTTGGCTGATCCATCTTTAGCCGCACGATCAATTTCAGGTCCACCTGGATAACTTAGACCCAGCACTCTAGCAACCTTGTCAAAAGCTTCGCCAGCTGCATCGTCAATTGTTTCACCGAGTAAAACAACATCCTTTAGCAAGTCTCTGACTAAAAGTAGCGAAGTGTGACCACCGCTTACCAATAGTGCAATGGTTGGAGTTTCCACTTTGCCATTTGCGAGGATGTCGGCGGCAACGTGCCCGACTAGGTGGTTAACTGCATAAATTGGCTTTCCAGTTGCCACCGATAGCGCTTTTGCCGCCCCGATACCAACCATCAGAGCACCGGCAAGACCAGGCCCGTTGGTAACGGCAATCGCATCTATTTCATCTAAGCCAACTCCGGCTTTATCTAAAGCTTCATTGAGCACAGGATTCAAAGCTTCAAGATGTGCTCGAGCAGCAATCTCAGGAACCACTCCACCAAAGATGGCGTGCTTGTCCATGCTCGATGAGATCACATTGGCAAGCAGTTGGTTGCCTCTAACAATACCGATACCCGTTTCATCACATGAGCTTTCAATACCGAGGACCAACGGTTGCCGAACCAAACTGGTTTGCATGACAAAGGCATCCACCCCGTCGGGTTGGTAATACTTCTTTCTAACCCCGATACGCTTGAATCCAAAAACCTCATAGAGCTTTTGGGCAACCTTGTTATCCGCTCTAACCTCAAGAAAAATCTCTTCGGCTCCTAATTTGATTGCCTGAGCAGTAAGCGCCTGCATGATGGCACGGCCATAACCCTTGCCGCGCTCAGCCGGTGCTGTTGCGATGGTTTGGATGTCAGCCTGGTGGCTACCCGGCAACTTACTCAAACCTCCATAGCCGACAAGGTTGTCCCCAACGAAACCGACAACATAAAAGGTGTGCTCGGCCTTGAGTTCAGAGAGCATTACCTCTTCAGACCAGGCATCATTGACAAAGCAGGTCTTCTCTAGCGCCATGATCTGATCGATGTCGTGCTCGGTAGCCTCACGGATAAGCATCAGCCGCTCACCTTCTTCCCCTTACCGGGTGTGGCATCCGGCTCTCTGAGGTAGATGGGGGTGATCTCCGTTTGTGCTTTTGCCCCTAGATTGTAGGCAATCTGCCCTAGCGCTGCGGCAGAGACAACTAAATCGGTTGTCAATAAACCACTTGTTGGAATATCCTCAGGCTTATTAACTGCAGGACCGAAATCTCGGTTTGGAATGCCGTTAGTTACTCCGGTATAGGTTGCCCAGAAAAGTTCTTTGCGCCTAGCATCAGTGGTCACTAGCAAGTTAGTAGCTGCGTTCTGCTTGAAGAAGTCAAAAGCTATTGCATCTAGTGAACACACTCCAACAATTTCGGCTCCTGAGCCAATGGCAAAAAACTTAGCCGCAGCAATTCCAACCCGCAACCCGGTAAAGGGACCCGGCCCTAAACCAACAACCACGCGATCAATACCAACTGGTTTCAAATCAGCTGAAGCCAATACTTCCTTTATGGCAGCACCGATGCGTTCAGCATGGGTCATGTTTTCAAGGTAATTAACTTCCGCGAGAACCAAATCGCGATCTAATACTGCGATGCTGGTTCCGGCTGAGGTATCAATAGCTAATGTCTTCAAAAAATAACCTCAGCCCAACGCTCACCAAATCCGGTTATGGTAATTTTTCGTTCCTCAGTAGCCCCAGAGCGATCACGTTCAATCTCTATTTCTAACCAGCTGTCGGTAATCTCTTCAGTAAGGCCCTTACCCCACTCAACTAAAACTATTGAATCCTTGAACGGGATATCCAAATCATCGAGTTCATGCGCGGTTTTCAATCGATAAGCATCGACATGCACTAACGGTGCTTTTTCTCCTCGCTTATGAGTTCTAGCGATAACGAAAGTTGGGCTCGACACATTACCTTCAACTTCAAGCCCCACTCCAACTCCTCGAGCCAAAGTGGTTTTACCAGCGCCGAGCGGACCGATTAGTAGTGCGAGATCTCCTGCGCGCAACTGCTTGGCCAAACGTAATCCCAGTTCAAACATTTCTTCGGGCGTGGCTATTACAGCGCTGTAAAGCACTTTGCTTGAGATCACGAGCTATCCCTCGATTGCCCCGAGGTACTCACGCTTGAATCGACCACCCATGCGGGTAACTATTTCGTAGTTGATTGTTCCAGCGGCATCAGCTAAATCGTCCGCAGTCGGAGAAGAGGGCCCAAACACAATCACCTCGTCGCCTGGTGAGACACTGGCGTTACCAACGTCAATCACGAACTGGTCCATCGCAATCCGAGAAAGTATTTTGTAGTTTTTGCCATTGACAGAAACTGATGCTTGGCCTGAAGCGTTTCTCGGTAACCCCTCGGCATAGCCGAGCGGCACTAGAGCCAAGGTAGTTTCAACCGGAGTTTTATAGAGATAGCCGTAGGAGACTCCAGATCCAGCTGGAACACGCTTGGTCTGCACCACAGTCGCCTTACAGGTCATTGCTGGAGTCAACCCAAACTCTGCCGCTCGGTTATCGCTGAAAGGCGATAACCCATACAAAGCAACACCGATGCGAACCATATCGTATCTAGCCTGCGGGTAGGTGAGGGTTCCATCGCTTGCTGTTAGGTGCCTAAGCTCAAACTCCAAACCCGCCTGCTTTGCAGAATCTAGTGCAATTTCAAATTTCTCAATCTGAGCCAGATCCTCTGTAACTCCAGTTGAGGACAGATGACTAAAAATACCAGCGGTGGTGATTGTCCCTGCTTTGACTTCCTGGGACACAGCCTCGAGCAAATCACCAAGCTCGTCCATAGTCACACCGTTACGGCCAAGTCCGGTATCAACTTTGATGTGAATCCTGGCCAACTTGCCAAGCTGGGTTGCCGCCTTAACGATGCGCAGTAATTGGTCTCTGGAAGACACGGCAAGGTCAATCTCTTTATCGATAGCCGAAACAAAATTATCGGTTGGGTCGTGTAACCAGGCCAAAATCCGAGTTGTAATGCCAGCTGCTCTTAGCGTCAGCGCTTCCTCTAAGTCAGCAACACCTAGATAATCAATTCCCTCAGCTTCAAGTTTTCTAGCAACCGGAATCATTCCATGACCATAGGCGTCTGCTTTAACCACACCAAGAACTTTTACCGGTGAATCTGAATTAACGAGCTTGCGCATCGCCGAATAGTTATTGGCAATCGCGTTTAGGTCAATGATCATCTTGCGCATCAGTTACCACTTTCCGCAATAACCATGGCAACAGCCATGCCACCGTCATGGCTTATCGAAAGATGCCAATTGCGAATCCCCATTTCATCGGCAAGTTTCTTAGTTTCACCAGCAACTTCCAATGCTGGTTTACCCGAAGAGTCTTTAGTAACTGAAACATCCTGAAAAGAGAAACCGGTTGGATTACCGATTGCTTTAATTAGCGCTTCCTTAGCTGCCCAATAGCCGGCCAGAGATTCTGGTCTTGCTCCAATTTCATCTGCTGTGAAGATGCGCTCAGCCAAACCTTTGGTTTGCTCAAGCTTAAGTTCAAAACGGGTCAGATCGACCAGGTCTACTCCGACTCCAACAATCATAATTACTCGACAGTCACCGATTTAGCCAGGTTACGAGGCTGATCAACATCCAACCCCTTAGCGCTAGAAAGCTCCATGGCAAAGATCTGCAGTGGGATTACCGAGAGCACTGGAATAAGTAACTGCTTGGCAACCGGAACATAGAAGACCTCGGCCGCATACTTCTGCGCCTCCGTATCGCCTTCTTCGGCGATTGCGATAACCATCGCTCCGCGGGCTTTTACCTCTTGGATATTGCTGATCACCTTGGCGTTTAGCGAATCTGGGTCATTCGGACTTGGCACAATAACAATCACTGGCTGGCCAGCCTCAATTAGGGCAATCGGCCCGTGCTTTAGTTCCCCTGCGGCAAATCCTTCCGAGTGGATATATGCCAGCTCCTTGAGCTTTAGCGCACCTTCCAGAGCAATTGGGAAACCTACATTTCTACCGAGGAACAATACGGTCTTGGCATCTTTGAAACTCTTGGCGAGTTCTCGAATGCCAGCCGAATTTTCTAAAACCTGGGCAATTTGAGCTGGTAAGCGTAGTAAATCTCTACCAATTTCTTGCAGGTCACTTAGCGACCTAGTATTTCTACCTTTAGCTAGGTGTAGTGCCAGCAAATACATTGAAACGATCTGAGCGGTAAATGCTTTTGTTGAAGCAACCGCTACCTCAGGACCGGCATGGGTATACAAAACCGCATCAGCCTCACGAGCAAGTGTTGCACCCTGAGTGTTGCAAATGGTTAGCACCATAGCGCCAGACTCTTTTGCGTAGCGGGTAGCCATTAGCGTATCCATGGTTTCACCAGATTGGCTAACCGCAACTACCAAGGTGTTCGGAGTGAGGATTGGATCCCGATATCTAAATTCATGAGAGAGTTCAACACTGACTGGGATTCTCGCCCAGCTCTCAATTGCATATTTGCCAACTTCGGCAGCATAGGCTGCCGTTCCGCAGGCAACCATAATAATTCTGTCAATCTGGCCAAGCTTCTGACTAAGCGGGGCTAGTTCTTCTAGATGGACGGTACCGTCACTTGAAAGTCGACCCATCATCGTATCGCCAACCGACTGCGGTTGATCGGCAATTTCCTTGGCCATGAATGAGGACCAACCACCCTTACTGGCAGCAGAGGCGTCCCAGTCGATTGTGAATTCTTCGCGCTCTACTTTTTCCCCCGCAAAACTTTCAATCTCCACGCTATCTTTTCGCAAGATAACAATTTCATCCTGGCCAACTGCAATTGCTCGCTTGGTGTGTTCAACAAAAGCAGCAACATCGCTACCGAGGAAGTTTTCACCATCGCCCAAGCCAATCACCAACGGTGCATTTCTCCTGGCCGCTAAAACTAGATCTGGAACATCCTGGTGCATCACCAAAATAGTGAAAGCTCCGTGCAGTCTTCTGACCACCTTGCGGAAAGATTCGATTAGATCGCCGGTTGCATCAAACTCTCTGGCGATTAGGTGCGCGGCTACCTCGGTATCGGTTTCACTGGCAAAACTGACCCCAGCTTCTAAAAGCTCACTCTTGAGCTCCGAGAAGTTTTCGATGATGCCGTTGTGAATCAGGCTCAATTTCTTGTGTTCTCCGCCAAGATGAGGGTGGGCGTTTCCATCGGTAGGAGCCCCATGGGTTGCCCAGCGGGTATGACCGATACCGATGTGTGCTTCACCCAATGGCGCACTTTGGATGTCATCGACCAGAATCGATAGTTTTCCAGCACGTTTCCTGGTGGCTAGGTTGCCCTGTCCGTCGATCACTGAAACCCCAGCGCTATCGTAACCGCGATACTCCAGACGCTTTAGACCGCCCAAAAGGACATCAACGGTTGATTTTGGCCCGACGTAGCCAACGATTCCACACATACACCTAGTTTAAGGCAGAATTGC
>CAYUBJ010000039.1:6330-8935 GCA_964443065.1 uncultured Rhodoluna sp. | reverse complement strand
TTGCAAGCGGAGTTTGTGAATTACAAATCTCGTGTTGAGCGCGATAAAGATGTCTCACGAAATGCTGCTATTGCAGAAGTTTTTCGGTCACTGCTTCCAGCTCTTGATGATTTAGCCCTTGCTGAATCTCACGGAGATTTGGAGGGCTCACCTTTTGCTGCTGTGCTAACTAAGATTCGTAACGCTGCTGAGAAGTTTGATCTAGCTTCTTATGGGGCTAAGGGTGAGAAGTTTGATCCCGAACTTCATAATGCTCTGGTGCAGACTCCAAATGCAGAGGTAGATGAAACTGTAATAGCCGATGTTATTTCGCTTGGGTATAAGCTCGGTGATCGAATTATCCGTCCGGCCATGGTTGCAGTTTTCATTCCAGAAGAGAAGTGATCTAGATGGCAAGTCAAGATTGGTTAGAAAAAGATTTCTATAAAGTTCTTGGCGTGGCTAAAGATGTAACGGACGCGGAACTTAAAAAGGTTTACCGTAAGCTCGCCAGGAAGTATCATCCAGATTCAAATCCTGGGGATGCTAAAGCGGAAGCTAAGTTCAAAGAAATTAGCGAAGCGTATTCGGTGCTATCTGATAACGAGCAGCGCAAAGAATACGATGCCTTTAGAGCGATGGGTGGCGGAGCCAGATTTACCGCGCCTGGTGGATCGGCCGGTCAATCATCCGCTGGCTTTGAAGATGTATTTGCAAACTTATTTGGTGGTGGACGAGGTTTCGGTGGCTTCGGTGGTCCGATGCCCGGCAGTGACCTAACTGCAACGACCACCATACCTTTTATTGATTCAGTAAACGGAACAACTATAAAGCTTGCCTATGAGGGCTTAGCTCCAATTAATGCCAAAATCCCGGCAGGGGTTTTGGATGGTCAGAAAATAAAACTTCGTGGCAAAGGCCAACCCTCACCGAATGGTGGGCCAAATGGAGATTTGATCATCACCGTTTCGGTTAGGCCACATCCGGTTTTTTCTAGAGATGGCAATAACCTCCGGCTAACTGTTCCGATTACTTTTGCTGAAGCGGTGCTCGGTGCAACCATCACAGTTCCAACCTTGGGTGGGGAACCAGTGAAACTAAAGGTGGCACCTAATACCCCAAACGGTAGGGTGCTCAGGGTTAAAGGCAAAGGGGTTCACTCGGCTAAGGGAACAGGAGATTTGCTAGCAACCGTTGAGGTTTTGGTGCCAGCGCATGTTTCAGATAAGGCTGCTAAGGCGCTCGAGGAATTTGATGAACTGCTGCCTAAGGAAGACCCTCGGGCCGATCTACTAAATAGAGCCGGATTACTCTAATGAACAACATAGATCCAGACTTCCCGTTTTTGACTATCGCTGCAGCGGCTGAACTAGCCAGGATGCATCCGCAGACCCTGAGGCAGTATGACCGGATGGGCTTGGTGAAGCCTTCCAGAACCATTGGTCAATCCCGAAGATACACCCTGCGCGATGTCGCTCAGCTGGCTGAAGTGGCCAAACTCTCCTCAGAGGGAGTCTCACTGGTTGCGATAAAGCGCATTATCGAACTGGAGAATCAGGTAACTGGGCTCAAGGCTGAGGTTCAAGAATTACAAATAATCATCGATAAATTGATGGCTAGTCAGCCAGGTTCCAGAGTATTTGCCGTTGGCGAGGCGGAGACCGTAATTCTTCCCAGCGGTAAACGGCCAAGACGTTCAACCTCTGTTGTTTTGTGGCGTCAAAGGTAACTTTCTTAGGCTTTGACCGAAAAGGTAAACTGAAGGCTAAGACCTGCACTTAACTTTCTTGGAAGCGAGAGAACATGGCTGCTTCAGCAGAAGCTACTTTAGGTAAGAAAACTCGTGCAAGGCAGTTAGCAAAACTAAAAAACCACACCGTAATTCTTGGTTGGTCAGAAAAGATCTCTACTTTGGTGTATGAGCTATACACCGCTAACTCAAACGTCAAGAAAGCAAAACTGGTTTTAGTTTCAGACTTATCTACCGAAACCATGGAGTCTGAAGTTCCAAAGCTTGGAAACCCGGGAAAAATAAAGATTCACTACTTAACAGCAGATGTTAGCAATGTTGAAAATCTCCAACTGGTGAGAGTAAATCACGCGAAGTCGGTAATAGTTCTGGCCGATGGTGAAAACAAAGACGAGAAAATAACTAAGACTCTTTTGGCACTCAAAGAAGCTGGAACAGCTGCTGCGATTGTCACTGAATTAGAAGATCCAAGTATTGCCAGCAGGTTTGAGTCAGTTATTAATGTTGACTCCGATACCGTAGCGGCAAAAGTAATTGCTCAAGGAAGCAGGTTTGATGATCTTGAAGAGGTGTTCCTTGACCTACTTAACTTTGCCGATGATGAAATTTATTTTGCGAGTATCCCAGCCCTGAGTGGGAAAACATACGCAGATTCAATACTTGCCTTCAACGGGGCCTCGGTCATTGGCCTTCTGGAAAACGGAGTTACAAAAGTTAACCCACCAATGTCCAGTATCCTCACTGCAAATACAAAAGTTATTGCCATCGCGGAAGATGATGATCAGATTATCTACACCGGGGTTCGGCAAGACATAGCTGAGAGCAAAGTTGAACCTCGACAAAGACAGCAACCTGAGCCTGCCAAGGTATTGGTTG
>CAYUBJ010000039.1:3489-6230 GCA_964443065.1 uncultured Rhodoluna sp. | reverse complement strand
AGCAAAGTTGAACCTCGACAAAGACAGCAACCTGAGCCTGCCAAGGTATTGGTTGTTGGCTGGTCACCGCTTGGTAAAAAAGTTCTTAGAGAACTTTCATATTTCTTGACTAAAGGCTCAAAAATACATGTCGTTGCCCAGAAAGATTTGGTAGATCCAGATGAAATTCGGGATCTAAATTTTGACAATGTGGGTGTTTCGGTTGAGCTAGTTAGTGGTGAGGGTAATGCCGAGATCGAAGCTACCCAGAAACACCAGCCTTCTGAAGTAATCATTTTGAATTACCCGACGATGAACATAATTGAGCACGAAAGCCGAATAGAAGAGCTAATGAGTGTGCTCGATTCGCAGGCTCGAGTTGTGTGTGAGTGGCCGACAATTAACGCGCTAGGTGCTGTATTGATGGCGCAACTAAGCGAAAACCCGCAGCTTGAGCCTGTATTTAGGGATCTCTTTGATGTGGAGGGGGCTACTGTAAACCTCCAACCCATTTCGGAATACGCTGAGCTTGGCCAATCGGTCAGTTTTGCCGAATTAGTTGCTAAAGCCAGAAATTATGGCGAATCAGCTATTGGCTATCGTTTAGCTAATGTCAGTGGTGGCCCAGGGGCTTCCAGTCTCGTTTTGAATCCGGTAAAGACGAGAGAGTTTGTTCCAGCTACCGGGGACGCACTGATAGTGGTTGGAAATCTGTAGTTGCTAGCGAAGCTTAGGAAGGATTTGGCGTCGTTAGCTAATCCAGGTAGAGCCGAGAAGTCAATTCACTATTTCAAAGCCGGCACGCAACTACCTGGCACGGTCGATGTGTATCGAGGTGTTCCGGTCCCTGAAATTAGAAGGATTGCAAAAGCTAATAAAAACATTTCTTTATCTGATTTAGCAAAGCTTGCTAATTCTAAATATCACGATGAACGACTTTGTGCTCTGATTATTCTGAATCACAAATACGAAAAAGCTGAAACCGATAGCCAGCGAATCGAGCTATTTGAATTTTGGCTCAAGTTGCTTAGATCAAATCGAGTTAACAATTGGGATTTGGTCGATACCAGTGCTCCAATCATGGGCAAAATACTTGCTCGCCACATCGGTTACGGCGCCGAGTTCCTTCACGGGCTAGCAAAATCAGATGTTCTTTGGGAGAGAAGGGCATCGATCCTACTTACCTTCGCACTGATAAGAATTGGTAAGTTTGGGCCAACCTTGGCTATCGCCAGGGACCTACTTGGCGATAAGGAAGATTTGATTCACAAGGCAGTAGGTTGGATGCTCCGCGAGGTAGGTAATCGTGATGAGGAACTGTTAACAGAATTCTTGAACAAGCACAGGTTGAAGATGCCCAGAACAATGTTGCGCTATGCGATAGAGAAGTATGGGCCAGCCCAGCGAGCTAAATTTCTAGCTCGCTAGTTCCAGGGATGACACTTGGCTTTGCTTGGCTGCTTAACTTAAAATTGGATTATGAAAACCATACGTTTTTTCCTAGCGATTGTTTTTGCTAGTTCATTAGTTGCTGGCTTGACTGCATGTGCGGAGACAAATCCAGCCCTGGACAACATCGAGGCAATCATCGATGTGAGAACACCTGAAGAGTTTGCCGAGGGTCACCTTCAAGGTGCAATCAACATAGATATTCAGTCAGCTGATTTTGAAAAGCGCATTGGCGAGCTTGATGAAACTGCGCACTACTACATCTACTGTCGATCTGGGCGACGCTCGGAGATAGCCCACGAGAAAATGATTGCTCTCGGTTTCACTAAAGTAGCCGATCTGGGATCTTTAGAAGATGCCGCCACGGTAACTTCGTTACCAATAGTTAGGTAAGGCTATTTCACCTTCACAGCAGTTGAAACTTTGCTTGCCGTGGTGTAACCGAGTGCAGTTTGCTTGACTAGCACGCTTAGTTTCTTACCCACCTGAGTTGGCAGAATCTTATAGCTGCTCTTGGTTGCACCCTTGATAGCTTTACCGTCTAGTAGCCAGCTGTAAGTGATTTTTGCACCAGGTACCCAAGCTGCACTTGTGACCTTTACCGTCTTACCTTTAGCAACAGTCCCGGTAATTTTTGGAGCCTTTATCGCCATGGTTCCAGCTGCTATTGGTTTATCAATTGAATTCTTTGACTTGTTTACGCCTCCGGTACCGGTTCCAGTAACGGTGACGCTAATGCCTTTATTGAAATCTGCAACAACAGGTGTGTAGGTATTAGAAGTGGCGTCTGGTATGGCAACACCATTTCGCAACCACTGGTAGCTGAGGGTGATCCCCTCATCCCAAGTTCCAGTTGAAACACTGAGCACAGAGCCAACCTTTGCAAGTCCTGTAATGGTTGGGGTTGGGCTTAGGAAGATGATTCCCTTAATTGCCCCATCTGTGAAGGTAAATGTGGAAGGTAATCCAGTAGGGGTTCCAACAATTTCTCCGGAAACTACGTTTAGGAGATTTGCCCCGGTGAGGTTGGTTTCCTGCAGAACTGCCCTGGTTAGCTTTGTTCCTCTGAGGTCTGCTCCGCTGAGGTTTGCTGAAGCTAGGGTCGCATCTGTTAGATCGAGACCGCTTAGATTCATTCCACTTAGGTTCGCACCGTTCAAGTTGGCTTTAGGGCCAAGCAAGAAGCCATTTCTAAGTTTCCAAGGAAATGGGATGTCATCTGGGACACCGATAAGGTCGCGAGCAAGCACACCGCTGAAGTTAGCGCCACTAAATGAAGTGCCGGAAACATTCGCCCCGACTAGGTTCACTCC
>CAYUBJ010000039.1:0-3389 GCA_964443065.1 uncultured Rhodoluna sp. | reverse complement strand
CCGTGAAGTTGGTTCCATTAATGTTTGCTCCAGAAAAGTTCGCGCTGACGATGCTTGTGGTTCTAAGGTCAACCCCGGCAAGATTAGCGTTTGAGAGGTTGGCAGCATTCATGTTTATTTCGGATAGGTCTAGACCAGTTAGGTTCATGTTGCTCAGATCCGCACTACTGAAGTTTGCATACATGCCAAACAGGAAGCCACTTCGCAGTACCCAACCTTCAGGTAATGCACTTGGGGTTCCAGTAACACCCCGAGTGATGAGCCCCTCGAAGTCGTTATCAGCAAAGTTTGCACCGTCTATGTTGGCGTTTATTAACCCAGACATAGCTAGGTCAACTTCGCGCATGTCCATGCCGGAGAAGTTTGCTCGAATTAGTGCTGTCCCTTGAAAAGTTGCACCTTTGATATTTAGTGATCGGAAATCAATGTCGGACATAGTCAACGATGTCAGGTTAGCCTTTGGCCCAATCAGAAAGCCTTTCTCCAGATTCCAATCAGTCGGCAGCGCCAGCGGAGTTCCCGTAATTCCGTTTCCATATACTCGTTCAAGATTGGCATCGGATAAATCAACATTATTTAGGTTGACATTCATCAACAGAGCAAAACTGAGGTTAGCTGATTTTAGATTCACGTTGGTTAGGTTCATATTGCTTAGATTTAATGAACTCAGGTTTGCTTCTGGGCCAAGGAGAAAACCGTTTAGGGTAATCCAGCCAGCGGGTAGATTACTTGGTTTACCAACAATCTTTTCTGCGCGGACACCGCTTAGGTCTGCACCGCTTAGATCAGCGTTGGTGAGGTTTGACTGATTCAAGATTGAGTTAGTTAGGTCGTAACCGTCGAAATTGAACCCGGAGAAGTCGCAACCAGTGAGGTTTTTGTTCGGCCCTGGCACCTCACAAGCTTCATCGGCATTGGCTGGCACTACTGGTAATAAAAAGGTAAACCCAACGAGAAATACAAGTAGTTTTTTGACCTTAAGCATTTGATTGTCCTAACTGTTAGGACAATCTTGACACACTAATACTTGTTTAGTTCAGTTCGACCACTACGGGAACATGGTCGGATGGCCCCTCGCCCTTGCGTTCCTCGCGAACAATCTCAGCGGAGGTGACTCTTTCAGCAAAAGTTTCATTACCCAAAATGAAGTCGATTCGCATGCCCTCGTTCTTAGGGAACCTCAGCTGCTGGTAGTCCCAATAGGTATAGCCTTCGGGAATAAGTGGTCTAACCACGTCTTGCAAACCGATCTGTTCAAAGGCTTCGAAGGCCATTCGCTCCGGCTCTGAAACGTGGGTCTGACCGATAAAGGCATCCATGTCCCAGACGTCGGTATCTAAGGGAGCAATATTGAAATCTCCCATTAGTGCTAACGGTTGGGGGTCTTCCAGCCATTCACTGGTTACTGCAGCTAAGCGATCGAGCCATTCGAGTTTGTAGGTGTAGTGCGGATCGTCTAGGGTTCTGCCATTTGGAACATATAGGGACCATAGCCGCACTCCGTTGAAGGTAGCGCCTATGGCCCTAGCTTCAGGGTTGAGGTCAGGTCCGAATCCAGGCATCCCAGCAAAGCCAATCTCAACATCTTCGGCAGGCATCTTGCTGGCAAAAGCAACACCGTTCCACTGGTTTAGCCCGTGCAGAACCACTTCGTAGCCAGCTTCTCGGAAAGGTTCTAGGGGGAACTGCTCTGGTTTGCACTTAATTTCTTGCATAGCCAGGACATCTATATCTGCTCGCTGGAGCCAATCAACAACACGGCCGACACGAGTTCTTATTGAGTTAACGTTATGAGTTGCTATGCGCACAACTTAAACTTAAACCATGACCTTTACTTCCCCCGCCAAGCCCCGCCTAGTTGAATTAGTTAAAGCACTTGCTGTTGTTCACGGCAGAGTTACCTTATCTAGTGGTATCGAAGCCGATTACTACGTTGATTTGAGAAGAGCAACACTGCACCACGAAGCTGCACCCTTGATTGGTCAGATCATGCTTGACCTATTGGATCAAAACGGGATCACCGACTTTGTTGCTATTGGTGGATTAACTATGGGGGCTGATCCAGTGGCAACAGCTGTTTTACATCAAGCCAATGCTCGTGGCAGAAACATTGATGCTTTCGTTGTTCGCAAACAGGCCAAAGCTCATGGAATGGGCAGGCAGGTTGAAGGTCCGGATGTTAGGGGTAAGAAGGTTGTAGTAGTTGAAGACACTTCAACAACCGGAGGTTCTCCACTGACAGCAGCGAAAGCACTTGAAGAAGCAGGGGCAATTATTGTTGCGGTTGCCACAGTAGTCGATAGAGACACAGGCGCACAGAAGGTCATCGAGGATGCCGGTTATAAATACCTAACCGCGATTACTCTGGATGATCTTGGCCTGCGTTAGTGCCTAATCAGAGTGCCCTTACCTTTAAATGTGGTGTATTTGATCCAGTCAACTTTTAGCGAAGCTTGCTGAATTGTTTCATCTAAAGCTCCACCATCAAAGTTTCCACCGGTGGCTAGGTTGAGGATCATATAGAACTCAGCATTGAAAACCCATGAGTTTGGCGAAACCGTGGTTCTTGTTTCTGACCCAACTAGATTTCCATCAACGTAGAACTTAATGCTGTTTGGTAGCCAGTCGACTCGGTAGATGTGGAAACCTGCAGTCAATGGAGTGTTTCCAGAGAAGTAGTAGTGGCTCAAAGCATTTCCGCCGGAATAGCCAGGGCCATGCAAGCTGGCAACAGAGTGATACTCTTGCGAGCCTCTAGCTTCCATGATGTCGATTTCACCGCAAGATGGCCAACCATCGCAGGTTGATCTAGGCACACCGAGCATCCAGAACGCCGGCCACATTCCAACACCGGCTGGAACTTGGATACGGGCTGAAATGCTTCCGTATTTGAAACCTAATTTTCCGCGGGTAACTATCTTGGCGCTCGAATAGCGGCAGTCACCACACCAGTTGGTGATGTATTGGTCTTTAGGGTCGTCCGGGTTCAACTTGATCGCATTGATAACCAAGCGGCCCTTGCCATCCATGGAGATATTGGCGGCTTTATTGGTGTAATACTCCTGCTCGAGGTTTCCCCAGCCCATGCCATTGCCTAAGTCGTAGGACCAGAATTTAGGGTCTACCTTTGTGCCAGCTTTTGAGCTGAAATGTTGGGTCCAAAGAGTCTTTTCGGCCGAGGTTACCGCCTGAGCGCCTGGGGTCAGGCTAAGCGAGAGAGCGGCCAAGATGCCTGTAATTAGGGTCAATCGCACGGTTTTCTTCATCGGAACCTCTGCTTCTAGTATGTGTTACGAAAGATTACTTTTTGGTAACAGTTGGCTGGAATTTGGCCTCTCGAATTGCTAAGAAACCGCTTTCACGCTTGACTTATCTTACTGTGAAACCGC
>CAYUBJ010000038.1:0-8966 GCA_964443065.1 uncultured Rhodoluna sp. | reverse complement strand
GTGAGCAAAACCATTGACGTTACCCTGATCGGTAAATCTGGTTGCCATCTTTGTGATGAGGCTAGGGTTACCGTGAACGCGGTTATCGGTGCCTTTCGGGCAGAGAACACCGGTGTTGCTAGGCATGTCCAGGTCAACATGGTGGAGCATGACATTCTGGTTGATGAGGAGCTCTACGCCAAGTATTCGGAGGAAGTTCCGGTCTTGCTGATCAACGGGAAAGTCCACAATTACTGGCGGATTGATCCGGAGCGTTTTAGAGCAGCCCTAGATGATTTGATCAAAGCATGAAGATTATTAAAGGTAGCGCCGAGGTAAGAAAAGCCGCTAGGGATTACGAAAACTACTCATCTGACCTTCAAGGAGACCAAGACGTCAGAGACTACAAGCAATTACCGCTTGAGGTTGACCCACCCGATCACACAGTTATTCGAGATTTACTGAACCCCTGGTTCAGTAAAGAAGCGGTCCAGCAGCACTCAGCGGAATTTAGAAGTATAGCGAAATCGCTTATCGATTCTTTCGGTGAGGAAGTTGAGGTTACTAGAGACCTCGCTTTACAAATGATTGTTCAGTGTCTCGGGGTTGTCTTTAGAAGACCTCAGGATGTCGCAGAGTGGTTTTCTTGGGGGCCGGATACTTGGATAACCGATGAGGATGGGATACGCCACGGTGATCATCTAGATAGATACCTAAAGAAAACCTTTGATGAATTAGATGAGCATCCAACTGATGATCTTTTTGGGGTTCTGAATAGAGCAAATCTAGATGGTAGGAAGCTCACCCGTAAAGAGAAGTATGGAATAGCTAACTTGGTTCTAGCTGGTGGTCGAGACACAGTGGTAAAGCTAATCTCTGGTTGTTTATGGCACTTGGCTAATAATGCTGAACACAGAAAGAAACTTCAGGCTGAACCGGAACTTATCCCAGATTTTATTACTGAGATGGTTAGATTCTTATCGCCATTACCGATGATGCATCGGGTGGATGTTCAGGAAACAACAAATCCTGAAGAACCGAAATATGCATGGCTGTCTTTCATTTCAGCAAATCAAGATAAGACCGTAATCCAAGATCCAGAGCAGATAAAACTAGATCGTGGTGCCAACCCCCACCTAGGTTTTGGCTACGGGAGACATTCATGCATCGGAATGCATCTGGCCCAACTAGAGGCCAAGATAGTTTTAGAACTGTGGTTGAGTAAATTCAGCTCATGGGAAGTCTTACCTGAATCGGAACTATTTTTTGATTTCGAAGACTACAAATTTATTCCCTCGAGATTTCATAAACTGCACCTGAAACTGAGTACCTAGACGCACCCTGAAGGTTGAATTAAAGCCTTTGGTCCTAGTGGCCAGGCCCATTTGGCGCTTGGGGGGTGCAGCTAGTCAAGGCTCGTTTAGACACCCCAATAAAGTTGTTGCATTATTACTACATAGTATTTATACTATCCATATGGGACGTAAACCTAAAGCAGATGAAGAGCTGATTGAGAATCGGCTTGAGCAGGTAAGAACTAAGGCTGGCATGACCAGGCAGCAATTAGCCGATGCCGTTGATGTTCACTACCAAACCATCGGTTATATCGAGAGAAACGAATATAGCCCGAGCCTCGTGCTAGCGCTTCGAATAGCTAAAGCGCTAAACAAAAAAGTTGAACAAATCTTTAGCCTGGAGGATGAAAATGGCAAACAATAAGCAAAAAACCGTCGAGCAGCAGATTCGCGATCTCGAGGCTCAAATTGAGAAACTCACCAAACAAGTTGATGTGGAATGGCCAGCCAAAGACATTGGTGACAAAATTGAGGCCAAGATTGTCAACTGGTTCAGAAATGATGAATTCTTCGCTGGCTTTAGAAACACTTTTGCGAGAGCACTCATCACGCTTGTTTCAATGGCGGTTCTATTTGGTTATGGCTATTACGCGTTTATGAATCCAGAGCTATCACTTTGGTATCTTGGCCTAATCTGCCTAGTGCTGGTGATGCAAGCAATTTCAGTCCGATTCGTATTCAATATCGAAGACAAAAGGACTTTTGCCTACGGGTTCTCGGCACGAGTTTTTTCGATTAAAGGTGCAAAGGATAAAAACATCCTTGACGAATATCACTTGAGGCGCAGAGATAAAGCTTTGCAGCGTGCTCACGAATCTTTTGTTGGGATTCTCGGATTAGCTCTAATCGGCGCGTTTTTCTACGGCTACCAGGAATACTTCTTCGGAGAAAAAGAATTCACCTTCAGTCCGATGCCCGACGCTGTTTATAATTTCACGTTGAGCGGCGGACAGCTTCTGGTAATTGCCTTCTTCGTTTCCGGCTGGGCAGCACTGCAGAAGTACTGGTCTTATGGCATCAAGGGTGAGCCCTTTATGTCTAGAAGCGAAGCGAGAGAACTAAGAGACAGTTAGTCGAGATTCTGCTCAGCCCAGATCTCAATGGCTTGTCGGATGTATTTAGCTAGACCCGGTGCGAAGGACTCATAGGTTGCTTCGAAAGCCGGGTCTAGGACATATGTCAGGGCAAGTGATTTATAGGCCTGCTTGGTTGGGGTCCAGAATTGCTTCACAAACTCATAGTGTTTAGCAATCTGCGCTTGGACTTCAGTATCGTCAAAGCCTCTACCGGCATCCATCAGTTCAGCAATGGCTTGAGCGATAGCGTCGTGCTGGGCTTTGTAGTGGGCCTGTTGCTCGGCTGAATAGCCGGCATTCATATCCTGGATCTGACGAGATTCTCTTTCGAACACTTTATGGTTCTAGGCGGTTAGGGCCGCGGAAGAGATACCCCACTTCACGAATGTTGGTTTCGTGCAACAACAGCATCACGACTCTTAGTAATCCCATGCCAAAGCCACCGTGCGGTGGGGCACCGAATTTGAAGAAGTCGATATATGACTGCAACCCAGCTGGGTCTAAGCCCTTTGATTTGGCCTGCTCGATCAGAACATCCATGCGGTGCTCACGTTGAGCGCCGGTGGTGATTTCCGTGCCACGCCAGATTAGGTCATAGCTCTTAGTTAGGTTCGGGTTATCTGCGTGACGCATGTGATAGAACGGTCTGACTGTTGATGGGTAGTCGGTTAGGAAGACAAATTCATGGCCCATTGTTTCTGCAACGTGAGCGGCAATCTGTCTTTCACCTTCTGGATCCATATCTCCACCACGAGTGATTTCGTGACCGCGCTTAGCAACAATGTCGATTGCTTCGGCCAGTGGAATTCTTGGGAAAGGCTTGGTCGGAACGACGACATCAACATCAAATAGTTTCTTGATGTCTTCACCGTGTTTGTCTTTGACAGCGCTAATTGCTGCAATCATCAAGTCTTCTTGAATGTTCATGATATCTTCGTGAGATTCGATATAGGAAACTTCCATATCGACCGAAGTGAACTCGGTTGCGTGACGAGAGGTGAAGGAAGGGTCTGCGCGGAATACCGGACCAATCTCAAAGATTCTGCCAAAGCCGGCCATCATCGCCATCTGCTTATAGAACTGAGGGGACTGAGCTAAATACGCAACAGTCTCAAAGTATTCCATCTTAAATAGTTCAGCGTGAGATTCTGAGGGTGAACTCATTAGCTTTGGTGAGTGAATTTCAACAAATCCGTTCTCAACCCAATATGTTCGCCAAGCATGTTCAATAGTGGTCTGAACCTTGAATACCAAGTTCATCTCTGGTCTTCTTAGATCCAGGAATCTCCAGTCCAAACGCTTATCTAAACCAGAGTCTTCAGCAATCGGTGTTTCTGGATCGGCAAGGGTGATTACCTCAAGCTCATCCAGCTGAATCTCAATGCCACCTAGCTTTACCCGCTCATCATGAACTAGTCGGCCCTTGACCCAGACGAAGCTACCGTTTGCCAGGGTGGAAACTGTGTCGGCTAGAGCATCTTCCTCTGCTCTTCTCGGGTAGGTTACCTGGACCGAACCGGTTTCATCTCTGAGGACAATAAACTGAATCTTTTTCTGATCCCTCAGGGTTTCCACCCAGCCAGCTATCAGGATTTCACCATCGGCACGGGCGGCCAAGTCTTTAATCAGGATGCGTTCGCGCATTTCGAATGTCTTTCACCTAAAACTGCTCTAAACCCCAAGTTTAGTCGGCGGTAGACTAGGGGTATGCCTGCCAAAAGAATCCATTTAGTTCGCCATGGCGAGGTATATAACCCCAGTGGTGTGCTGTATGGGAGGCTCCCTAATTTTCACCTTTCCGATACCGGAAAGCTTATGGCTAGGGCCGCAGCCCAGGAACTCAAAGGTCAGGGCTTTCCGATCAGGGCAATATTCAGCTCACCTTTAATTAGAACTCAGGAATCCGCCAAGCCAATCGAGGAACTTTTTGGGCTTGATGCAAAAACCAACGAGAACCTGATTGAGCCGTGGAATGTCTTCGAAGGAAGAAAGCTCAGCGTCAAGGCTGTTGCTGTTCGCCCGCACTGGTGGTGGCACTTCAGAAACCCAGCTAAACCGGCTTGGGGAGAGTCTTTCATCGACATTATTGCCCGAATGCAAGAGGCAATCAGCGAAGCGGCCGAATCGGTAAAGGACGGCGATGTTGTTCTGGTTACCCACCAACTACCTATCTGGGTTATGCATCTACACGCCGCTGGTGAGAAACTGATGCACGATCCGCGTAAGCGTCGTTGTTCGCTAAGTAGTATCACCAGCTTTGAATTTATTGACGGCAAGCTAACCGAGGTTGGCTATCTTGAACCAGCAGCCAAACTTAGTGCAATTGATCGAGGTGCGGTTTGAGAAAACTACTATTCAGCTTCGCACTTCTTGCAACTCTCCTTTTTGCCGGTTGCGCTGAAAACCCGAATATCAATAACAGTTATCAATCAGGTGATGGCACTGTTACGGAATTCAAAGTTGGTTCAAGATCCGAACCGGTTAAGTGGGCTGGACTAACTAGTGACGGTTATCGTATTTCAGCAAATAATCTCTCCGGTGTTGTTACGGTTTTGAATTTTTGGTATGCAGCCTGCACACCCTGTCGTGTTGAAACACCGGATCTAGTTGATCTAGCTAAGCAATATGAGAATAAGGTTCAGTTTGTTGGAGTGAACGTTCGCGATACCGCAGAAACCGCCGATGCTTTTAGACGAAGCTTCAAAGTGAATTTTCCAACCATCATTGATGCTCAAACCGGAGAAACTGTTTTAGCATTCACCGGAATCGTCACGCCTTCGGCGGTGCCAACCACATTGGTAATTGATCGTGAGGGTAGGGTAGCGGCGAGAATCTTAGGATTGGCCGAGAAGTCAACTCTGAGAACACTAATTCAGTCTGTTTATGATGAGGAAAAAGCAGATTGACTTTCGACACGATAACCGGTGGGCCGCTCTACCTCGCAATGCCGATTGCATTTGCAGCTGGATTAGTTTCATTTTTCAGCCCCTGTGTCTTGCCACTTCTACCTAGCTATCTAGGTTTAGTTTCAGCCAACACCAAGAACAAAGTAGTGCTTGGCTCAATACTTTTTGTATTGGGCTTTAGCGTAGTCTTTGTTTTTCTTGGTGCTGGATTTGGATCTTTGGGTTCTCTTGTCTATGGTGATCTAAAAGTATGGATCCAAAGAATCTCAGGGCTATTGATTATTGCTTTAGGTTTTGTCTTGCTCGGTGGCTTTGACTTTGCCCAGCGCACGGCGAGGCTAAATATTAAGCCGAAGGCAGGCCTAATCGGTGCTCCGCTACTGGGAGTGGTCTTTGGTTTGGGCTGGACCCCCTGCATTGGCCCTACCCTAGCGGCTGTCCTAAACCTCTCTTTTGATTCGGCCTCAGTTGGCAGAGGAGCGCTATTGGCAGCGGTTTATTCGCTGGGGCTCGGCCTACCTTTTGTTTTGATGGCTGCCGGTTTTGGCTTTGCTGCAAAGAGTGTGGCTTTTGTGAAGAAGAACATTGTCTTGATTAACCGCCTCGGTGCTGGATTACTAATTGTTCTGGGTGTGTTACTGGTTAGCGGATTGTGGCAACTGGTTATTGAATTCTTGTTGGGGGTGACCAATGGCTTCATCCCGGCAATCTAAATACAAAGTTCGCAAGGAATATAACGAACCCATTGAAGCTCCAGATCTAACTGTTCGGTCATGGCTTAGGTGGATTTGGAAACAATTAACCAGCATGAAAATTGCATTGTTTCTGCTTTTACTTTTGGCAGCAGCTGCTATCCCAGGTTCCATCTATCCCCAGCGCAGCGCTGACCCGAACGGTGTCGCGCTGTATTTTAAGAACAATCCAGATTTAGCTAAGTTCCTCGACAGTATGCAACTGTTTGATGTTTACGCTTCGAGCTGGTTCTCCGCAATTTATCTCCTACTATTTATCTCACTGATTGGCTGTCTGCTACCTCGGATTGCGGTTCACTATAGAGCGCTTAGAGAATTACCTCCTGCTCCACCAACTAATCTTTCAAGGCTGCCGGTATATAAAAAAGCAGCTACTGAAAATCCAAACTTTGATGCTGCCTATGTTTATCTCGAGGAAAACAAATACAGAACTGTCGTTACCAGAGATATCGACAGTCAAGAACTTTTAGAAATCAGAGCTGAAAAAGGATACCTGCGTGAAACTGGAAACCTCATCTTCCACATTTCACTAGTTGGCGTATTGATCTCGGTTGCCCTCGGTGGAGCATTGTCTTTCAACGGTCAACGGGTTTTAGTTGAGGGTGACACTTTCGTGAATAACCGTGCAGCTTATGATTCATTCACCCCAGGATTACTTTTCAATGAGAATCAGCTTGCACCTTTCAGCATGCGACTTGACCAGTTCAGCATCACCTACGACTACATCAATCCAGCCAATTACGCCAAACCCCTAGACTTTAGAGCAAACGTGACCACAAATGTGGTTGACAACCAAACCCAAGAACTAATCCGGGTCAATGAACCAATTGCTTTACCAAATGCCAAGGTTTACCTCACCGGTAATGGCTTTGCTCCAGAGATAGTTGTGCGTGATCCAAGCGGCAATGTCACCTTTAGCGGGCCAGTAGTATTCCTGCCTCAAGATGCCAACATGACCTCGCTCGGTGTGGTCAAGGTCCCGGATGCCCCAAAGCAGTTTGGCATGATGGCCTTTTTCTACCCAACGGTTGGAAAGCTGAGTACTGGAGCGCTCACCTCAACCCATCCATATCCGTTTGATCCGGTAATGACCATCAACGTTTATGTTGGTGACCTGGGTCTAGAAAAGGGCCTGAATAACAACATTTATGAGTTAGAGACACATTCGCTGAAGCAGATTGCCGGTGGCAAGAGTGGGACTAAAGCACTAAAGCTTTTGCCAGGCGAAAAGGTAAGTTTGCCGGGCGGTCTAGGATCGGTGGAATTCAAGTCACTGAAGCGTTTTGCCTCACTGGACATTACTTATAACCCGATGGACATCTGGGTTTTGATAACCGTAATTATTACTTTCTTCGGGCTGATCCTCATGCTGCTAATCCCTAGACGAAGAATCTGGGTGAAAAGAACGGCAACTGGAGTTGAAGTTGGTGCTTTAGCGAAATCTAGGGATGAAGCACTTGAGAGAATAGTTACAGAGATAACAAAGAACCTGAAGAAGAAGAATAAATGAACCCTGCGCTATTGAATCCAGAACTTGCCACTTTCTCAAGAATATTGGTACTGGTTGCGCTAACCATTTACGTAATTGCATTCCTGGTTTTGGCCACAAGCCTTTCCAATCGAGCAAGAGCAACTCAGAAAGATCAAACCGCTGCTGCACTGAGAATTGAGAACATCGGTTTGATACTGGCGGGACTAGCAACAGTGGTTCACTTTGCTGGCGTGCTAACCAGGGGAATAGCAGCTAACCGTGTTCCCTGGGCGAATATGTATGAATTCAGCATCTCTGGGGCATTTGTAGTAAGTGCGATTTACCTACTCGCCCTATTCTTCAAAGACATAAGGTTCATCGCTACTTTTGTGATTGGTTTTGTCGTTCTAGTAATTGGATCAGCGAACACACTGTTTTATGTTCAGGTTGAGTCGCTGATGCCAGCTCTTCAGGATTACTGGCTAGTTATTCACGTTAGCGTCGCAATTCTAGGAACAGCATTCTTCACTATTGCAGCAGCAGTTGCAGCTTTACTAATTGCTAAGAGTGGCAAGAGTAAGAGCAAATTACTAAAAGTATTCCCCGATGTTGAAAAACTAGAGAAGCTCTCCTACCAGTTCAACGTAATTGGTTTTATTCTTTGGACCTTCACCCTGATAGCTGGAGCCATCTGGGCAGACAAGGCTTGGCATAGATTCTGGGGTTGGGATACCAAAGAGGTTTGGACTTTTATCATCTGGACCATTTACGCTGCATACCTTCACGCAACCACTACCCGTGGCTGGGAAGGTAAGAAGGCGGCCTGGCTAACCCTGATTGGCTTTAGCGCAGTGATCTTCAACTTCACTATCGTGAACCTATTCTTCAAAGGGCTGCACGTTTATTCAGGTCTCTAAATTGTTACGAAAATATTCAATAATGTTCTCAAATGAGGACTTATCATTTTCGCATGGTAAATCGAGATCAAAAATGTTCAAAGTGCGATGCAGTGCTCACGTCGCAAGGTTATTGTTTTGATTGCAAACTTTGGACAAAAGGCAAGCCAGTTTATGCAGATACGAAAATAGCCAAAGTCCTCAAGGAATCTTCTACACCCTCAGCAAAATCGCCTGACTTAAGAACGGAAACCCAAGGCGCAACCCAAAAAACCAGCTCTATTGCCAGGCCCAACATGCACGAGATACGCACGGAGGCAAGAACTTTTGGGGAAGGCATTCTGGATTTTAGATTTAGGAAATACGTTTCCACACAGGTAGCTAGCACACTGTATGTTCTTGCTACCGTTATTGTTGTTGCCTACACTCTTGCTTTTGAATTTTTCGCGTTAAAATCTCTTCTTGAGACGAACCAACCTTTTGATTTGTGGGTATTTATTTGGCCACTTATCCAGGCTTTATTGATTGTTG
>CAYUBJ010000037.1:0-9468 GCA_964443065.1 uncultured Rhodoluna sp. | reverse complement strand
GTTTTCCAGTACTGCCATGGCTGCGTTATGTCCGCCGATGCCGCTAACAGCGCCACCGCGTCTGGCAGTTGAACCGCAGAAATAGATGTTCTCGTAGCCAGATTCGACTCCCCAGCGTTTAGCTGGAGAATCCAGTTCTGCTTCATTGCCCACAAATGGCCAACTCAACGGTCCGTGGAATATATTTCCACCAGGTAACCCGAGAGCATCTTCCAGATCTAAAGTGGTCTTCGTTTCGATGCAGAGATTACCGTCACTGTCACGTATCAAGACATCGAGGATATCTTCGGTGAGAACGGCGTTGATTGACTTGATTACTGCTTCTTGCAATTGCTCGCGTAGGTCTTCGTTGTCCATATTTTCAACTAGTGAATGCGGGGCGTGTAACGCAAACACGGTGAGCGTTTGGGCTCCAGCTTGCTGTAGTTCTGGACCGAGAATGGTTGGGTCAGTAAGGGAGTGGCAATAGATTTCTAAAGGCAACGGGTCGGGTATGTTGCCTGCTTCAGCCGTATCGTAGGCATTTTGAAGTTGAGAAAAGTTTTCATTGATGTGAAATGTGCCACTGAATGCGGCTACCGGGTCAACATCGGCTTTGAGTTTAGGTAACCTTTTGAGCAGCATGTTTACCTTAACCTGAGCTCCCTGAATGTTGTGTTTGTAGTTATTACCTAGCAGTTTCTCAAGAATTGGTTTGGAAACATTAGCCAAAACAAACTCTGCGCGTATTTCCTTATCTTCACCATCTGCAATAAACCGCACTCTTCGATCTTCTGTGATTTCAGTTACAGTGCAGTTGGTTCTCAACTCTGCACCAAACGACTTGGCTTGTTTAGCCATCGAGGTGGTCACACCCCCCATACCACCAATGGGGATCTGCCACTCACCGGTTTCATTACCGATTACGTGGTAAAGAAAACACTTATTTGCATCAAGGTTTTGATCAAGGTTACTTGCAAATGTTCCTATCAGAGCATCGGTCATTACAACGCCACGCACCAAATCAGATTCAAAGTTGTCGGATATTGTTTTACCGATAGGTTGTTCAAAGAAGTCTTTCCAAAGTTGTTCACCAATTTCATCTCGAACTTCTTTTTCAGTTCTAAGCGGTTCCAGTAAAGTTTTGAAAAGCCTTTTAGCGATCAGCTCTGTTCTTGCATAAAAGTTATTCCACGAATCAAAATCTGATTCAGCATCAATATCAGCGAAGGACTTTTTCGTTACCTCTGAATCAGCTTTGTCGATTAGTAATCCACGACTGGTATTTGGCTCTGCCGTAAACGAACCAAAACGTCTAGGAGCTAAGTTGACATCCAAACCCAGATCTTTGATTATTTGTTCAGGTAGGAGACTTACTAAGTATGAGTACCTTGAAAGTTTGGCGTCGATACCTTTAAAGGTCTGTGCTGAAATAGCTGCTCCGCCGAGGACTTCCAGTTTTTCAAGAACGACTACCTTCTTACCCGCTTTGGCAAGGTAAGCGGCGGCAACTAAACCGTTGTGTCCACCGCCGACGATGGCAACGTCGTATTCTGTCTCGACCATTTCACAAGTTTATTCCGCAGTTATAACAGTCCTTTCTAGTGTCTAGGAGAGGTGGATCTTGCCAAACTAAAGTTGAGTTATGAAGCGGATATCGGCTCTCCTTGTCGCTGTTTTAGCGATAATCGCTGGAACAGTAAGCTCTGCTGTTGCCGATGATTACTACTACTGGCCGGACTTTGGCACCTTTGCCTCTCACAATGACTGGGGAGCTAAGGCTGTTCGTGCACCGCAGGCTAATGCTTTAGGGGCAACTGGAGCTGGGGTAAAAGTTGCTTACCTTGACGACGGCATCTCGGCAACCGCCCCTGGATTAAGAAGCAAAGTCATCGCCTATAAGGATTTCCTACCCGGCAACTATGTTCGTCCAGAACATGGAACCATGGTCGCTTCAACCATAGCTTCTGACTACGATCCCGCTGTTGGAATTAGAGGTATAGCGCCAGGGGTCTCGCTGATAGTGGCTAGGGTTTGCCATCATGGTGGTTGTGACAACACTGCGATTCGCAAAGGTTTGGCCTGGGCGATTGAGCAAGGTGCACAGGTGGTCAGCATCAGTTTCACTGGCTTCACTGATGCCGCAATGCTGGGTGCATTTAAGGCTGCAGAGAAAAAAGGTGTGGTTGTAGTTGCTTCCATGGGCAACTCTGGTTGTGGGCCCTACTCCAATTGGGGGATAAATCCATACTGTCTTCAAGGTAAGACTCGGGAATCAACTCAGGCAAGTTACCCAATTCCAGGTTTGATAGCGGTTGGAGCTTCCGATCAGCGAGGTGGCAGGGTTGCTACCCTTGGCTGGAGTTCTAGTTACGGTCCAAACATGGATCTAATTGCACCTGGTACGGACACTTCTGCTTACGATTCGTTTTCTGCTTCAAATGGCTTCGGTGGAACATCATCTTCAGCCCCGATAGTTGCTGGTGTCGCTGCCCTAGTTCTGCAGATGAATCCAAACCTCAAGCCAGATCAGGTTCAGGCCATTCTGCAAGCTACTGCAAGTCCAGCCATTGAAGAGAAGGCAAAAGTTTGGGACAGCTGTGAATACAATGCCGATACAAAACTTTGGAACTGTAATCAAGTTGTCGATTCCGAATTCCCGCAACAATACTTCACTGGAGCTGGAGTAGTTAACGCTGAAGCTGCGGTAGCTCTAGCTAAGAGATCATTCCAAGGCTTACTGTTAGAGCCGGTAACGCTGAGTCAAAGTAATTTGGTTTTAGATATTCAGTGGCAAGGTGGCCCTGCAGACCTATACATCAATTCAAAACTTGTTGCAAAGAATGTCTCCAGTGGGTACCAGTATCAGGGTTTCCTAAATCAAAGCGTGGCGGTTCACATTCAGAGGTATCAAAAACAATCGCTACCGGCTCTTGCGATGATGGTCGATTATTTAGTTCCTGAGAAGCCGGTAATTAGCCGATCCTTTGTTGACTCTGATCTTCAACTTAGGTTTGAAGTTATTGGGTTGGAGTCGCAGTTGGATAAAGTGTGGCGGAAGAAGAATCCTTGGGATCCGTATGCCGAGTATTCAGGGGTGTTTGAATTCGATGATGGCGAAATTGTTGGTTGCTACGGCAATAACCACCTAGCCGAAGAAACAAATTTCTATTGCTCATTCCAACGCGATCGTACCGCGATTTCAGGACGCTTCAGGGTGATGGGAAAGAACGCGCAACTGAGCGAACCGTCTGAATTGATTTCAGTCCAGATACCAGTGCTACCAAGCAAAATCATTTTCACAACCACTTACCAAGACAGTGGCCTGCCTAAATTTGAATGGCCAGCGGTACCAGGCGCTAAGAGCTACCAGTATCGCTATCAGCCCCAGGCCTTGCTTTACTGCACCTGGCAAACTTCATTCACTGTTGAAGAGCAGCCAACCCAGCCGAGCTCATTTTATGTTGTGGCTTTCAGCGATGAAGACTGCTCAGGAACAACTCTTGGTTCTTCCGACTACATTGGTTGGGTTGCCCAACCAATCAAGCCTCAGAAACCAACGGGTATAACAGTTAAGTCAATTTGGTATCAGAATGTGGAGTTTGATATTCCTAATCGTCACCCGAATGCTCAAATAAGGATCTACCGTTCCGACGGACTGATGCTGAGAATCTCCCCAGGTCAGAGAGTTCAGGTCGGTATGCAAAACAACGAAGATGTGAACGGTAAGGCATTTAGTTATCGGTTTGTTCAGATAACTAATGACTCTTATGGCGAAACCTGGAGCGATGCCAGCAATCCAATCGTTGTTACTTTTCCCGACTTAGCCGCTCCGAAAGCTGAATGCAATGATGCTCTGGCTGGAAAAACAGTGTCCTGTAAGGTTTCTGGTGGCGCTCAGCGCGAAAGAACCCGACTTGAGTATCTCGATTCAGATATGACAGTTGTTTCCTATGTTGAATTATCAAATCCAACACAGGATTTTAGTCATCGACAGAAAAACATTCTTGGCGCAGCTTATGTCCGCATCGCTTCAACCATGGGTAATGAGAACAGTCGTAACTCTTGGTATCGACGTGGAGAGTCCCAAACAATAAAGATTAGTCCTAGAAAACAAGCAGACCTTTTGGCTCAGGTGTTTTAGGAGTTTGTGTTTAGGACAGTTCTTATCTGACTGGTGGAAACTGAAACAGATATGGTTGGGGTAACTACTTTCTTGGCGTCAATCTCAAAGGCATACCAGGAGCCAGATACCAAATTGATTGATAAGACCCCAGAGCCATTTACCAACGTTGAAGATCCTGAGGCGCAAGTGTTAGTGCCTGAAAAAGCTGTGTTCTGATTGCAATGCAAGAAAGTCTTTTTAGCAGTAGTTGAGCTGTAGGTGACTGTAATTGTGATTGCCACGATGTCGATTGAACCGGTATTACGCACATAGAAATACTGCGGCAGGCTGGTGTTTGCAAGTGTTAGAGCCAATCCGTTTGGATTAGCCCCGCTTGAGGTGAGTGCGGGAAAAGCAATTATTGAGTCTGTGGTGATGCTTGTTGCGGATGCGGTAGCGATCGTAGTTGGCGATGCATTAGCCGCACTCAACGTTCCAGCCACTACGAGAATGAATGAGAAGATGAGGGGAGCGTTTACTTTAGTCATCAGCGCTCCCCTCATAGTTTCTAGCTATTTGTTGATGTGTTAGTTCTTAGTGTTTCGGTAAATGTCCAGGTAAGTGCAGTAGTTAGACCCTGAACAGTTCCGACTGGTAAGGCTCCGTTTACTGTCACTTCGCTACCTGCAGGCAGGCTGATTATGAATTGTAGGTGGTTCACGTTCCCCGCTATTACTGAGGAGAGCGTAAGCGTCTGTGCCGATGACATGGTCAGTAGTGAAGTCTGTGCTAACACAGAAGTGGCACCTGGTGTGCAAACCCCTGCATTCGTCCATGGGTCAACACATTCATTTACCGTTACCTGTAGCCCAGCTGTACCGTTTGTAGTTAGGGCGTTGGCGACAGAAGCGGCCGTACCCAAGGTGACGGTATTTCCGTCGAGCGTTCCAGTGTTGGTTAGATCGATGTATCGCTTTACCGTGTCACCGGGGGCGAGTGCTGTTATCGCAGTAACAAAACCTCCAGTGATTCCAACAACCGACGAAGGCGCTTGGGTCAGCTTTAGAGTTCCACTTGTGATTGAGCCACCTGAGGTGTTTGATGCTGTTGCGGTCAGTGCCGCATATACGGATGATGAGATTAGACCTACGGCACCAAGTGCCGCAGTTGTTATGACCAGACCTTTTGTCGCCTGAGCCAAGATTGTTTTGAAGCTTGACATGTTTCTCCTTTGATTGGGTCTTCTCCGAAGTTCTAGAACTAGTTAGATGACTAGAACTTCTCTATGAGTCGACTTTTTTACCCAGCCTTCTTTTGAGCTGAACCCTTTGTTATTCATTTCCCATTCCTGCCTTCTTAGTTTTCTTCTGCAGGAAGTAGGCGATTAGTGCAAGATTTGCAATCACCAGTAGTGAAACGCTGGCCAAACGACCTTGGTCGGAGTTTATGTAAACCAGCGGCGTGCCCAACCATTTGACATTCATGACCTCACGGTGGATCGTCACTTCAGGGGCGACAAGAAGAGGGTCCTGTTCAGGGGTTGGATTTGCGTCTCCCTTTGTGATTAGTCGGAGCATTGATCCCTGATCTCTAACTTCAACTATGCGGTGAGCATAGTAAGTATCAGAGTCGAGATTGTGGATAGAAATCACATCACCGACGGTTAGGGTCGAAGCCTTAGTAGGCATACTGATCAGCAAATCCCCTGGTTCGGCGAAGGGAGCCATACTAGCCGTCAGCACCGGTGAAACCGTCATTCCCCAGATAAAGTGCAATGCAGACGGCCCACCGATTAGTACTAAAGCTAATAACCCAGATGCAATAGCGGTAACCCTTTTCCCTCCGATGCGGCGGGTCGGTTTTTGTTTTAAAGAACGCTTTCCCATATTGGAAAACTATCTAATTGAGTGGACTCGATTAAGACAAAGACTGGACAAGTCTGGACAGAGTTTAGTCGTCCTCTAAAAGCTCACCAGCTGCTTTGCGGTTTTTCACGCCGAGCTTTATAAACATTGAAACCGCATCTTGGCGGATTGTTGATTCGCTGTAACCGAGCTCTTCAGCTATTTCACTGTTTGTTTTACCCAGCTTCATCATTTGTTGAACCAGTAACTCTCTTTGGCTAAGAGCTTCGTCTCGCATGGGATGTCTAGGAATGTTAAGACTAGTTTCAGGATGTGGTGAGTTCGAAGTAAGCTTCAGTGCGATTAATCCAGCAACTATCTCAAGAAAGATCCGACACTCCCTATTAACATCAAACTTGTTTCCAATAACGGCAAATGCTCCGACTGTTGAACCCAGTTTTCTGATTGGCACGGCAATCACTGAAGAGAGATCATCTTGGTCATGGCTGGCGGAGTGTTCGGGGTATCTAGAGATCAATTCTTCTGTGGAAGGCACGAATACCACTTCGCTGGTTCGCATCGCCTCCACCACTGGCGAATTTCGGTTTATGCACCCGTTTGCCCAAGCCGTTTGGGCTCGCTCAGGCACACCGAAAGTGGCTTTTAGATTGTATTGTCCCTCTGTGCTGATCTCGAAAAGGCCAATTCCGCAGGCTGGACTATCTGGAAACAGTTTGAGCGAAACAAGCAGACAGATCTCTCGTTCGGCTAGAGCTTGGGCTTGAAACAGTGTGGTTAGAGAATTTACTCGCTCTAGATATTCGACGCCTGATTTTTTCATGGCAACCTTCCCCTAGGCAATCGGTTGCCTTTCGCTAAGCATAGGGGTAAGAATTGCTTTCGTTAGCGACACGGCTAACTAATAATATTTATTTCCCAAACAGGGAAAGCCCGTAGGCAGCTGAGAATCCAAAACCAATAATTGAGTATGCAATGGTGAACCAATTCAACGGGGCCGGGATCAACAAGGTAAGCACACCTAGCGCAAATGCACTTATCAGCATCACTCGTCCTGAAAAGAGAACCGTCTCATCTTTTCCTCTGGTTGCCACAGAAAACATGTTTCCGGCTAGTGCCACCAGAGTGATTCCGATCATTCGCATAGACCACTCCAGCTCAGCAGAGCTGGTGAAACCCAGTAATTCATTGAAGACCTGGGGGATGGCTATCAGTATTACTGCACTCAAACCAAATACCAGTGAACCTGTTTGCAGGACACGTCTAACTCTAGAAACCGCCTTAGTAGCCACTGCCAACTCCTTTGTTTTTGCCTGAGCCTAGTTTAGAACTGATGCGGTTTACCTTCGGTTAGCCTTTAGGTATGCCTAGACAAGCTAAGACTAAGAATGGTTTTGCACCGAAGACCTGCCTGAAGTGTGGCTTGCCTTTTGAATGGCGCAAGAAGTGGGCCCGGGATTGGCAGAACGTTAAGTACTGTTCGGAGAAGTGTAAGAAGTCATGACTAACCGGATCCTGTATGTCCCTTTTGATCACCTAAACCTAAGCCATGGAGTGTTGGCCACAGCCGATAAGAAGAATGACCTAATTGTTTTAGTTGAGAGCAAGCGAATGGTTGAGGGCGAGCACTGGCATAAACAGAGGCTCTTCTTTTTGATTTCCTCAGCTCGTCATTTTGCGGAGGAACTTAAAGCTAAAGGATTTCAGGTTGAATACATCAAAGCAGCCGACACTATCTCAGGTCTAAAGAAACTAAAAACTAAAGCCCCGATTTACTCTGCGGAGCCAAGTTCGTTTAGGCAATACAAACAGCTAGCTGAATATGGTGTGCACTACATCGCCAATGATTTGTTTCTGACCTCTAGAAGAGATTTCTTTGACTGGGCTAGTAAACAAAAAACTTTTGTGATGGAGAATTTTTACAGACTACAAAGACAACGCCTAGGGATACTGGTTACCGATGGTAAACCAGAGGGTGGGGTGTGGAATTTCGATAAGGACAACCGGCTAGGCCCTCCCAAAAACTACAACTTTCCAGAACCATTGAGATTCAAAAGAGACGCTATTGATTTAGAGGTGGCTAAAGAGCTCAAGCTTGAAGCGACCGAAACCTGGGCGACAACGAGAAAAGATGCGATCAGAGCACTAAAGCATTTTGTTGAGAATAACCTTGAAGGTTTTGGTCCCTATGAGGATGCCAGCACTAACAGTTCTTGGACACTGCACCACAGCTTGCTAAGCCCTTATCTGAATAATGGTTTGCTGCACGCAACTGAAGTAGTAGATGCTGCGGTAGAGCGCTACCGCTTAGGCGGCATCCCGATTCAATCTGTAGAAGCTTTCGTAAGACAGGTTATTGGCTGGCGCGAATACATTAACGGGATGTATTGGTTCTTGGGCGAAGACTACCGAGAGAATAATCAACTGGGGGCCGATCGACAACTACTGGTTGCGTTCAAGGATTCTTCGAAAACAAAAATGAATTGCGTTAGCAGTGTCGTTTCAGATGTTGAAAAGAGAGCTTGGACCCACCACATTCCAAGGTTGATGATTTTGAGCAATCTAGCTCTGATAACCGGCACTAACCCCCAGCAGTTCCTGGATTGGATGAGGGAGAACTTCATTGACGCGGCCGAGTGGGTCATGGTGCCTAATGTGGTTGGCATGGGAGTGCACGCCGATGGTGGGAAGCTGATGACTAAGCCCTATGCAGCAGGTGGTGCATACATCAGTCGGATGACCGAATACTGCAAGGCTTGCGTATATGACCCCAAGAAGCGAAGCGGCGATGATGCCTGCCCATTCACCACTCTTTACTGGGATTTCCTGGATCGGCATAGGGAAACTTTTAAAAAGAATCATCGGATGAGTCAACAGGTTAACGGGCTCAACCGACTCAGTGATCTGCCGGAGCTGCGCAAAAGAGCAAAGCAGGTTCTCAAGGGCCTTGATGAAGGGGCCATTTAGGTTTCTATCAGGCTAAGTAGTTAGGCTTGGGCTATGCAGCAGACAGAACCAGTACTTATCTTTGATGGAACATGTGGTTTCTGCACGTCTGCTACCAACTACATCCTCAAGCACAGTTCAGCCAAGCTGGTCGCTCATCCTTGGCAATTTATCGATGTTACCCAGTATGGGATTAGTCAGGAACAGGCCCAGGCTAAGGTGCAACTGGTAGTTGACGGTCAAGTATTTGCCGGTCATGAAGCTTTCGCGATGTTACTTAGGTTGCAAAGAAATCTTTTACTGAAAGTTGTTGGAAGACTCTTAGTGATACCGCCATTTAGTTTGTTAGCTAGGCTGGGCTATTTTCTAACTGCTAAATATCGACACAAATTACCAGGTGGAACTCCCGCCTGCAAACTACCTGAAGTTAGATAAGCGAGGGCAAGGGCATGAATTTATTTCGAAAAATCACCGGCCTACTACTAGCAGCATTGTTTTTGTTTCCCGCATCACTAGCAACAGCCGATGTGAATGATTTCACTTTTGAATCATTTGATGCAACTTATGAGTTGAGTG
>CAYUBJ010000036.1:700-9721 GCA_964443065.1 uncultured Rhodoluna sp. | reverse complement strand
TGGAAACAGGTTCTGCAGTGAATTTTGAAATCGATCTGGTTGCAGATCAATTTGGTTTTCAAGAGCGTTCGATTCAGCGAATTCAGACGCTTCAGGCCGCCCCGCAGGCAAGCGCAAGGCTGGTGATCTGGCTTCCTTTCATAGTCCTTGGCGTTGCTTGGTTAGCTGGACTAGAGACACTCTCAGCGGTCAGCTCAAACCCACTGATACTCGGCGGCTTCCTATTCGGAGTGCTACTGCTTATATCGGCACGGTGGGCCACGATCAAAATGACTCGTCGAGCAATACCTTTTATTAGCTCAACCGGTTTTTATCTTCTTGCTCTTGCCATGAATGTGTCTGCATCGGGTTCTTTAGTTAGAGCACAGAATCGATGTGAAGAAATATATCTTCGGGTTTTTGGTGTCAATCCGCCCTCGCGGGAAATGCTGGCCTTAGCCGAAATCACGCATTTGGTGGAGCAAACAGGTGCTCCAGCAGGAGAGTTGTTACGCAGACAGGCCGAAATTTTGCAGCGTGAGGAATTATCAAAACTTGAGCAAAGAATTGAAAAGCTCTCCATACGTTTATTGGTTCCGCTTGGTATTGCGGTGTTACCTGCTTTTGTGCTCATCGCTTTACTGCCGTTGAGTGTTTCGATGTTGGCCCAACGATGAAAGGAAAGTTAGATGCTACAGAGAATAAGAGAAGAAGATGGAGCAACCACGGCAGAGTATGTGATCATAACTCTGGCAGCCGTCGGCTTTGCAGGATTACTTCTTGGAATATTGCGTTCGGACGAGGTCAGAACGATACTTTTAGAACTGGTTCGTGGAGCAATCGAAAACCCGCCAACGACCTAATTAGTGAATCAGGAACTATCACAGCAGAATTTGCCTTGGTTATTCCTTCGGTTGTCTTGATTATTGTTTTTGGGATTTCAATAATGGGGTTGCAGAATACCCGCGTTCAGATTGTTGAGCTTGCCGCTGTTGCCTCACGAGCACTGGCTCGTGGTGAAGATCTGGATGACATAAAAGTTATGGTTCAAGAAGTTTTTCAATCCGCTGAACTACAAACTGAGGTTCGAAATGACTTTAGCTGTGTGAATTTGACAGTTGTGTCAAAAGTTTTTTGGATTGGCGAATATAAATTGAATGAGCAACAATGTTCGAGAAAATCTGGGCTTTGAAGCTAAAAAATGAACTTGGATCGGGTTCTGTTCTCGGTTTTGCAACATTTTTTGTAATTTTGGGAATAATTAGCCTGATTTTTATGAATACTAATGAAAGTGTTGAGTTAGCTAGGTTACAAGCCCGAACGGACGGTGCTGCTATTGCGGCAGCTGATGTCCTTAGGGGTTTGGCAACAGGCTACCCATGTGAAACGGCTGAGGAGATTGTGCAAGGATTCGGCGGGACCCTGGACAGATGTCATATAGTCAGTTTTGACATCTATATAGATGTCTCACAGGAAGTTATGGGTATAGTTCATAAGGTTCAATCTCACGCGGGTGTGGGATTGGATTCAGCAAGGTAGGAGATTTAGTGGCTGAAGCGTCAAAACTGGTCATCGTTGAGTCACCAGCGAAGGCTAAGACTATAGCTAAGTACTTGGGCTCGGACTTCAAGGTTCTAGCCTCGGTAGGTCACATCCGGGACTTGATTGACCTCAAGGAACTACCCCCCGAATTGAAGAAAAAGGGCAGCATTGGCCGATTTGCTATTGACGTGGATGATGACTTCAAGCCCTATTACGCGATCTCACCTGGAAAGAATAAGACGGTTTCAGAACTGAAGGCAGCGCTCAAAGACGCTGACGAGCTATATCTGGCCACAGATGAGGACCGCGAGGGTGAAGCAATTGCCTGGCACTTGCTAGATGTGCTCAAGCCTAAGGTTCCGGTACACCGAATGGTTTTCCATGAGATCACCAAAGAGGCAATCCAAGAAGCTGTGAAGAACACTCGAGCAATCGATGACAACCTGGTTCAAGCTCAGGAGACTAGACGCGTTGTCGACAGACTCTACGGCTACGAGATTTCACCAGTTTTGTGGCGGAAGGTTCAGCGTGGGTTGAGCGCTGGTCGTGTTCAGTCGCCAGCGGTAAGGCTAATAGTTGAGCGTGAACGCGAACGCATGGCTTTCGTATCAGCAAGTTATTACGACATCAAAGCGCTTTTCGACACCAAGGTCGATGGTGAACCTAAATTTGAAGCCAAGCTATTTAGCTATAACGGGCAGCGTATTGCCAGCGGTGATTCGTTCAATGAAAAGGGCGAGCTTGTTGCTCAAGTGATGCTTTTGGATCAGGCAAAAGCTGATGCACTGGCTGAAGCTATTAAGTCGACTGGTCCAAAGATTGAGGTTATTTCGGTTGAGGCTAAGCCATCAACAAGAAAACCAGCTGCGCCGTTCACAACCTCCACGTTGCAACAGGAGGCTTCCAGAAAGCTTCGTATGTCGGCTAAGCAAACCATGGATGTTGCTCAGTCTCTCTACCAAGAGGGTTACATCACATATATGCGAACTGACTCACCAACGCTTTCGACACAGGCAATCAACGCCGCTCGAAGCCAAGCTAAAGAGATGTTCGGTGAGGATTATGTTGCCGCAGCGCCAAGAATTTATCAGGGCAAAAACAAGAATGCTCAGGAAGCTCACGAAGCTATTCGTCCGGCAGGTGAGGTGTTCCGTAAGCCAGCAGAAGTGGCGGCTGAACTAAGCGGTAGAGCATTTGAACTTTACGATTTGATTTGGAAGAGAACAGTGGCAAGCCAGATGCAGGATGCCAAGGTTTCTACGACAACTGCGAAGATCGCGATTCACCCGCTGGCAAATGGTGACCGTGCCGAATTCTCAGCCAGTGGAACTGTGGTTACCTTCCGCGGTTTTATGGCAGCTTATGAGGAGAGCCAAGACGACTCCGGTAAGGAAGAGGACGAGGCAGAAGAGAAAGAAAGCAAACTACCTAACCTTGAAGTTGGTCAGAACGTTGCTGTTGTTGAGGTGAACGCTAAGGGTCACCAAACTAGTCCACCGCCTCGATACACCGAGGCAAGCCTAGTGAAGGCACTGGAAGAAGATGGTATCGGTAGACCATCAACTTACGCTGCCATCATCTCCAACATCTTGAACAAGGGCTATGTAGTAAAGCGTGGACAGGCACTGGTTCCTGAGTGGATTGCCTTTACCGTCATCCGCTTCCTCGAGGAGAACGTTGAGCGTCTGGTTGATTACGCCTTCACCGCGGCCATGGAAGAAGATCTCGACGAAATCGCTGAAGGAACAATGAACCGCAGTGAGTGGTTGAAGGAGTTCTACTTTGGCTCTAGCGCAAACCCAGGTTTGCACTCGATAGTCGATAACATCGGAGACATTGATGCCAAGGCGTTGAACTCACTTGATCTTGGTGATGGAATAACGCTCCGCACCGGTAAGTATGGGCCATACCTTGAAATCTATGTTGAGCCAGGAACAGAAGGTGCGGATGAGAATGGCCGAAGAATCATTAACATTCCAGAAGGTTTAGCACCAGATGAATTGACCTTGGAAAAAGCGCATGAACTTATTGAAGCTCCAGTGATTAAGGACCGAGTTCTAGGAGTCGATCCAACAACTGGTTTCAATATCATATTCAAAGATGGTCGCTACGGACCATATGTTCTATTGGATGACCCAGATGCAAAGAAACCAAAGACGGCATCTTTATTTAAGACAATGTCGCCAGAGAGCATGGATCTTGAAACTGCCGTCAAGTTACTTTCGCTGCCGAGAATAATTGGGGTCGATCCAGAATCAGGACTGGACATCACTGCGCAAAACGGTAAGTTTGGCCCATACATGCTCAAAGGTAAAGAGTCTAGAAGTCTTCAAACTGAAGATCAGATTTTTGAGATTGATCTTGATGGCGCACTAACGCTATTTGCTCAACCTAAACTTCGCGGTCGTGTTACCGCGGCAACTCCTTTGAAAGAGTTTGGTGAAGACCCAGCTGCGAAGACCAATGTTGTTGCCAAGAGCGGACAGTTTGGTTTGTATGTTACTGACGGTGCAATTAACGCAACCGTTCCTAAAGACGAACCGCTTGAGGAACTTACGGCAGAGCGAGCCTTTGAGTTGCTTGCAATAAGAAGAGAGAAATTAGGGCTTGAGCCTGGTCAACCAGCACCAAAGGCATCCAAGTCACGCCGAAGCGTAGCACCAGCTAGAACCGTGAAAAAAGGTTCTACTCGGAAGGCGAAGTAATTGAGCGGACTTTTTATTTCATTCGAGGGTATCGACGGTGTCGGTAAGTCAACTCAGGCTGACCTCTTGGAGAAGTATCTAGTTGGTCTGGGTAAGACTGTGGTGCGTACCCTCGAACCAGGTGGCACTGAGGTTGGGGTAGAGATAAGAAAGATTTTGCTACACCATCGCGGGGAACTGGCTCCTCGCGCCGAAGCCGCTCTTTTTGCAGCTGATCGAGCCCATCACGTGGCAAGCAAAATTAGACCAGCCTTGTCCCGGGGTGAGATTGTGATCACCGATCGCTACTTCGATTCCTCGGTGGCCTATCAGGGTGCTGGCCGAGAGCTCTCGATGGATGAGGTTAGGAACCTATCCCTTTGGGCAGTTGGTGGCTTACTTCCGGACCTGACTATTCTGTTAGACCTTCCGGCTGAGGTAGCTAGGTCTAGGCGCAATAAGACCGGAACCGAGCCGGACCGTTTGGAGAGCGAGAAAATCGAGTTCTTTGAGAGAGCTAGACAGGCCTATTTGAAACTAGCCAGTGATGAACCAAACCGCTTTTTGGTAGTTGACGCCTCGGCTGAGGTTGAGCAAATGCAGGAGATTATTAGGGCTCGCGTTTCGGGGCTAATCTAACTTTATGGTTACTGCTCCAAGAGTCTTTCGCGATGTTGTCTCACAGCCCGAGGCTGTTGGGGAACTTCTGCTGGAGTTAGCCAAATCCACCGATGTTCACCACGCTTGGCTTTTTACCGGCCCACCAGGATCTGGTAGGAGCGAGTTAGCCTTTGCTTTTGCAGCAGCTTTGGTATGTGAGGCAGGTGGCTGCGGTCAGTGTAATTCTTGCCAGATGGTCAAGGTAGGCAATCATCCAGATGTTCAGGTGCTGAACACAGAGCGAGTGCAGATAAGCATCGATGAAGTTAGTGAGTTCATCGAGAAGTCCCAGCAGATGCCAGCTATCGCTAAGTATCGAATCATGATTGTTGAAGATGCCGATCGCATGTCTGAGCGAACCAGCAACCTATTACTCAAATCCCTAGAAGAACCACCTAAGGGAACAATTTGGATTCTATGTGCACCAAGTGAAGCTGATCTTTTACCAACTATCCGATCAAGGGTTCGCCGCATCATGCTTAAGGTGCCGAGTGTTTCTGAGGTTGCTAGATTGCTGGTTGAAAAGTATGAGGTCTCCGAAAGTCTTGCTCTAGCTTCAGCTGCCCAAGCACAGAGCCACGTCGGTATGGCAAGGCGTTTAGCCACTAATGCTGCTGCCCGGGAGAGAAGAACCCGAGTCCTCGAAGCTGTCTTGGCAATAACTGATTTGCCAACAGCGATTGCGGCATCTGAGGTTTTATTGAAGCTAGCCGAAAGTGACGGTCAACAACTCACCGGTGAACTTGACGAGCAAGAGCGAAATGATTTGATGGCAAGACTCGGTGTTACCGAGGATTCGAAACTTACGCCTAGCTCAAGATCACAACTTAGAAAACTTGAAGAAGCTCAGAAAAAACGTGCCACCAGATCCAAGCGCGATGGCCTCGATCGTATCTTTGTTGATTTGATGGGGCTATATCGTGATGTTTTGACTGTTCAACTAAACTCCGGCCAAGAGTTGATCAATCCTGATCTAGAGCGTGAAATCACAGCGCTGGCTAGAGACATTAGCCAGGCTCAAGCCATTCATGCCATCGAGAAAATTCAACAGGTGCGTTATCGAATGGACAGGAATGTTAAGGACACCCTTTTGCTTGATTCGCTGACGGTAAGCCTTAGAAGGAGAAAGACCAGATGAGCAGAAAGAACACCGTCGTGCTCAGCCTGAGCATTCTTGCAGGAATATTGTCGATGGGCATACTGGTCTATCAGCAACTGCCGGATGCAATTTCGGATTTTTCCCCGACTAACGGTAAAACTGAAGATGTTGCCGAAGATTTGGTTCCCTTCTATAGCCAGAAACCCCTTTGGCGTAACTGCGAGGGGAGCAATACTCAGGCTCGCTGCGGTGAGATTGAAGTCCCGCTGGACTGGTCCAAGCCAAGCGATGGAAGCATCAAGATTGCCCTAGCCATAAACCCAGCTATAGATCCCAAAAATGCCCCATACTTGCTGATGAATCCAGGTGGGCCAGGTAGCAGTGGGCGAGATTGGGTCACTGAGTACATAGATTCGACGGGGACCGAAAGACTCAGAAGCGAATACAACATTGTTGGATTTGATCCACGCGGTGTTGGCAAGAGCACTGCGGTTAAGTGTCTGCCAGCTAAAGACCTAGAGAAATACCTTTATGAACCATCACCATATGAGTACCTCTCGGATCAGGATCTGGAATACAGCAGAACTCAAATAAAGAAGTTTGCGGATGCTTGTCTAGAAAACACTGGAGACTTACTCGGTCATGTTGATACCGAATCCGCAGCCAGAGATATGGATGTTATCCGGGCGGTCTTGGGTAGTAAGCAACTGAACTATTTGGGTTTCTCGTATGGGACTCTGCTTGGTGCAACCTACGCGGTTTTGTATCCCGAAAAAGTTGGTCGGTTTGTTTTAGATGGAGTAGTCGACCCTACTACTTCAGCTGAAGAAGATTCCCTTAATCAGCTAAAAGGTTTCAAATCGGCCATGGAGGCCTATCTATCCGATTGCATAGATAATGTTTCGGACTGTCCATTCAAAGGCCTGACGGTTAACCAGGCGATGGAGAAGATCGGCAAAGATTTCCTCGGGGTCTTGGAGGATAAGCCATTGAACACCAGCATTGATAGAAAACTGAGCCTCTCATCTGCTTTTACCGGAATTATCGCAGCGCTTTATTCTGAAGACTCTTGGAGCTACCTGACTAAAGGCTTCAACGAATTCTTCGGTGAGGATAGAGACGGTCGTATCTTCCTACTACTTGCTGATTCCTATTACACGTTTAATAGCGACACCGCTGAATTCGATAGCAATATCAACGAAGCATTTAAGGCTGTCAGTTGTTTGGATTCAAGAGAGTCTGAAGATGAAGCGAGCATGAAGAAGCAGAATGATAAAGCGTTGGCAATTAGCCCGGTCTTTGGAAGATATTGGCAGTATGGTGGGTTGGCTTGTCACGGCTGGCCTTTCCCAGTAAAGCCGTTGCCTACCGATTACTCAGCTAAAGATGCTCCCACCATGCTGGTGATTGGAACGACTAATGATCCAGCCACACCTTATTCGCAGGCAAAGAACTTTGCTGAGAACGTTCTGGCTCATGCCTATCTGCTGACCTACAAGGGTGAAGGTCACACGGCATATGAGCAGTCAAACAGTTGTGTTGCCGATGTAGTTGATGATTTCTTTATCGACGGCACACTGGTTGGTAAGTCAAAGACCTGCAAATAGTAATGAAAAATAATCGAGTTCAGGAGTTCTTCTCCAAAAAGTTTCGTGCCCTGCTTTCCAATGATCCCAGTGGCACACCCCCTTGGCTGGATGTGATTGCCAGAGGGGATACCGGAGGTCTTTTTCTACCGACTGATGCTCCTTGGGTGGTTCATCGCGACTTTGGAACACTGGTGGGTGGTATTCGAGCGCTATTGGTTCAGGCCCTTCATCCAGGAGCGGTTGCCGGTGTCGCCAACCACTCAAGGTATGAAGCAGATGCTCTCGGCAGACTGGCGGGAACCATCAGGTGGCTTACGGTAACCACCTTTGGTTCTTTTGAGGCGGTAGCTCAAGAAGCTAGCCGGGTAAACCGCTTGCATGAACGAGTAAAAGGTGAATACCAACTCAGTGATGGTTCGAACAGAAGTTATCAGGCGGCGGATAAGGATCTGCTTTTGTGGGTGCACGTTGCCTTCACCGAGAGCTTTTTAGTCTGCCACCAGATGTTTGCAAGTCGACCCATGCCAGGCGGGGCAGATGCCTACGTCAGCCAGTGGTCTCGAGCAGTTAAAGATCTTGGGCTGGCTAAATGCCCGATGTCGGTTTCAGAGCTCAATGCCACAATCGAAGATTTCGCTAAGAGTGGGGCACTTCGGGTGGATGAAAAAACTAGAGACGTGATTAGGTTCATAAAAAAACCTGGCCTACCCTGGTGGTCTTCGGCTATCTACAAACTTTTGTTTCAGGCCGCTGTGGTTAGCCTTAGCCCAACCGAGAGAAAACTACTTGGGCTTAATTCTGGTCCGCGCTGGTTGATTATTCCACTTACCAAATTCACGTTACGTTTGGTGAGGTGGATTATTGGGCCAGAGTCTCCGATTGAAGAAGGTGCACTAGCTAGGTTGAGGCGAGTTGGCCTGCTGCAGGAGAATTAGAATTATTACCGCTAAGTAATCGCCACCCTAGCTCAGTCGGTAGAGCAGCTCCCTCGTAAAGAGCAGGTCAGGAGTTCGATTCTCCTGGGTGGCTCGATTTATAAAGGTTTGGGCAAGGTAACCAATTCTCCCTTCTTTGGCGCAGTAGCCTATAGATAGCAGGCATCTTTCAACGATGAAAGGTAGTCAGGTTGAACGACATCAAAAGTGTCTCGCCGCAGCATATAGGCCTTGACGAGTGGGTTCGTCTAGTCGCCGAACATACCGGAGCAGATCGAATAATCTGGTGCGACGGTAGCCAAGAAGAATACGACTCGCTAATTGCAGATTTGGTTGCTAAGGGCACTCTTATCAAACTAAATCCAGAAAAACGACCAAATTCGTATTTAGCCAGGACAGATCCAACTGACGTTGCTCGAGTCGAAGAGCAAACTTTTATCTGTTCCACAAACCAGGAGGACGCTGGTCCGACTAACCCCTGGATGGCTCCACATCAAATGAAGTCTTTGATGGCTGATCTTTTCAAAGGATCG
>CAYUBJ010000036.1:437-690 GCA_964443065.1 uncultured Rhodoluna sp. | reverse complement strand
AGATTCTCCACTGGCTCGCTACGGAGTAGAGATTACCGACAGCGAATACGTTGTGGTGAACATGCACATCATGACCCGGGTATTATCAGAGATCTTTGAAAGAATCAGAAACGGCAGCAGCTGGGTTGCTACTATCCACTCAGTCGGCGCTCCAAACAGCGATGCTAGCTGGCCTTGCAATAAAGAAAAATACATTTCGCACTTTCCAGAAACACTTGAGGTCTGGTCTTTTGGTTCTGGTTATGGAGGTAAT
>CAYUBJ010000036.1:0-427 GCA_964443065.1 uncultured Rhodoluna sp. | reverse complement strand
CAGTTTTAGCCAGGGCAGAGGGCTGGCTCGCAGAGCACATGCTCATCATGCGTCTAACCAGTCCTGAAGGAAAGAGATATCACATTAGTGCAGCTTTTCCTTCGGCTTGCGGTAAGACCAATCTGGCGATGCTAAAGCCATCGCTTGATGGTTGGAATGTTCAAACCATCGGTGATGACATCGCGTGGATCTCTCCAAATGCAAATGGCAAACTTAGAGCGATAAACCCAGAGAACGGTTTCTTCGGAGTCGCCCCAGGCACTAGTGAAAAAACCAACCCAGTGGCCATGCAAATGCTTGCTAAAGAGACTTTGTTCACAAATGTCGCCTTGACACGCGATGCCGATGTCTGGTGGGAGGGTATGACTAAGGAAGTGCCAGAGGGGCTCACGAATTGGCGAGGCGCGGCCCATCAACCAGGTAAAGG
>CAYUBJ010000035.1:0-9905 GCA_964443065.1 uncultured Rhodoluna sp. | reverse complement strand
TGCTACCTAGGACCATGAATGTTGGCAGAGTCACTTTTAAGTATGGTCTTGGCACCGAGTTCATCAATGTGTTGAAGACTTTGCACCAACTCGGTCTAGACGCCACTAAACCGGTTCGGGTTAGGTCTGCTCAGGGTCCGGTTGAGGTTTCCCCTAGAGATGTTGTGGTTTCGGTGCTACCGGACCCAGCCTTTATTGGGCCAAAGATGACCGGTAAGACCTGTGCTGGAGTTCTAGTTACCGGTAAGTCAAAAGATGGCACACCCCGTGCCACCTACATTTACCACGTGGCCGATAACGCTGAGACGATGGCTCAGATTGAGGCTCAGGCAGTGGTTGCTCAAACGGCATTCAACCCAGTTATCGCTCTTGAGCTGATTGCTCAAGGCATCTGGCAGGGAGTTGGGGTTATGGGTCCAGAGGAATTTGACCCTAAGCCATTCCTGGATCTGATGAGCTCATCAACTGGTTATCAGGAGAAGTGGGTTTCTCAAGAGAGGCTGCCGGCTAGTCCGCTGCGCCACCCGTAGGTCTGACTAGCTCGTGGCTTGTGAGAAGATTGGTTTCAAGCTTGAGAGCAGTTGGATAGGGCATGCAGGATAAAGACTTTGATGTCATCATAATCGGATCGGGTTTTGGCGGTTCGGTTGCTGCTTTGCGCCTAACCGAGAAGAATTACAAAGTTTTGGTCATCGAAGCTGGGCGAAGATTTGCCGATGATGAATTTGCCAAGTCTTCCTGGCGGTTGAGTAAATTCCTATATTTTCCTCGTCTTGGGCTAAATGGCATTCAGCGAATAGATCTACTCAGAAATGTAATGGTGATGAGCGGTGCAGGAGTTGGCGGCGGCTCTTTGGTTTATGCAAACACCCTGTATCGGCCACCAGCAAGCTTTTTCAAAACTGGCACTTGGGCACAAATGTGTGACTGGGAGAAAACTTTAGCTCCCTACTATGATCAAGCCGAGCGCATGCTCGGTGTCGAAACAAATCCATTTTTATCACCCAGTGATATTGAACTTCGCAAGGCCGCTGACAAATTAGGCTACGGTGATTCATTCCAGATGGCACCCTTGGGGATCTATTTCGGGGAAGCTGGCAAAAAAGCCAAGGATCCGTATTTTGGTGGAGAGGGTCCGGACCGAGTCGGTTGCATTAATTGCGGCGAGTGCATGACCGGATGTCGTCATGGTGCTAAAAACACACTGGTAAAAAACTATTTATACCTTGCTGAAAAAGCCGGAGCCAAAGTTATCGAACGCACCACGGTCACCGAGATCATCGACAAAGATAATGGCTACACCGTTCAAACCAGATCGAGTGCCGGTTGGAAGAGAACCAAGACCTTTACTGCAGATCAAGTTATTGTTGCAGCTGGCGCTTTAGGAACAGCTAAGCTGCTTCACAAAACTAGAGCTAAAGGTAATCTCTCCGGAATGAGCGACAAGCTCGGCTACCTCAGTAGAACAAACAGCGAGTCTTTGCTTGGGGTGGTTGCCAAATCAAAAAAGATTGACTTTTCATCTGGGTCGGCTATCACCTCCTCAGTTTTCCCAGATGAACACACCCACGTGGAACCGGTTCGTTACGGTAGGGGATCTGGGTTTATGGGTGTGATGGAATCGGTGATGGCATCTGGCCCTAAAGGGCAAACACCTAACCTGTTCTGGCTAATGGTTGCCACGCTAAAGAATTTCTTCCGTCTGCCAAGCATGTATTCGTTACGCTCCTGGCCAGAGCGCACACTCATCTTGCTGGTAATGCAGGCCAGGGACAATTCACTGGTTACCTTCCTAAAGCGTGGCTTACTAGGTAGGAAGGTAAGTTCCAGGCAAGGCCACGGGGAGAAGAACCCCGCTTGGGTTCCCCAAGGTCATACCCTGGCCAAGACTCTAGCTGAGCAGTTTGATGGTACGGCTGGGGCGGTTATTACCGAACCATTTGGCATCCCAATGACCGCTCATTTCTTAGGTGGCGCAGTAATTGCCGAATCTGCAGAGCAAGGCGTTCTCGATGGTTACCTGCGGGCCTTTGGCCAAAGCGGCCTACACATCCTCGATGGCGCAGCGCTATCGGCAAATCCTGGGGTTAACCCATCCTTGAGTATTACCGCTCAGGCAGAGTGGGCCTGCGCTCACTGGCCGAACAAGGGTGAGCAGGATCCTCGCCCAGAGCTAGGCAGTGAGTTTAGAGTTGTTGATCCGGTTCCACCAGCTAAGCCAGCTGTTCCTAGAGGCGCATATGCGCAACTAAAGGTGAGCATCCGCTAATTACATAGCTAGAGTTTTACGTTTACGGAAAATGCCCTGGGCAATTGCCGCACCGAAGAGAATCACTAAACCACCGATTGGTTCATACCACTTTAGTTGTTCCCCGAGAGCAAGAACACCGAGAGTAACAGCAACTAGTGGAATTAGGAAGGTGACTGCTGAACTAACCGCGGATCCAACTTGTTTTAGTAGCGGGTAGTAAAGGGTGTATGCGATAGCCGTACCAAAGACACCAAGCATCAAAGTTGCTCCAAGTGATTCCGGAGTGATTGGTCCAGTTAGCATAGGGCCGGTTGCGTAGAAAGGAATCATCACAATAGTTGCTCCGAGAATTTGCCAGAAGGCAGCAACTTCTGGCGGTTGATTCATCGGCTCGATGAACTTCTTGATGAACGGTCCACCAAAACCATATAGGGTTGGCGCTAAAATCACTGCAACTACAGCCAGCATTGAATCGCTGGTAATTCCTTCCCATACTCCTACCAGCACTAATACCCCCAGAGTTCCAACAAACAAACCAATGATTTGATTCTTGGTAACTTTTTCTGATCGGAATACTGTCAATAGCGCCAGCACTGTCGCAATTGGGGTAAAGGCGTTGGTCATCCCAGCAAAAGCTGAGGAGACGTGGTGCTCGCCATAGGCGAATAAAGTGAATGGTATTGCATTGTTGATTGCCCCTACGATGAAAGCAAACATGATCAGTCGTTTATCAAAACGCAGCGGCATCTTTCTGATCTTTATGATTATGAACAGCGTCAGTGCACCAAAAAAACATCGCCAGAAGGCAACCCCAATTGGTGGCAGGGTTTGGTTAGCAAAAATCATGAAGTAGAAGGAAGAACCCCAGATAATTCCAGCCCCAAAGAAGTTGAACACCCAGCTGCGACTGCGGGTTTCTTGGGCCATTAAGCCAGCCTACCCAATCAGGCTAGGCTTAGAGGGTGTTGAAATTCATCAGGGTTGACCGCAACGCGGCTTTTTTCATCGTTCTCGCTGGAATCATCGGCCTAGTTTTAGCCAATTCGGTCACTGGTTTTTCAGAACTGGTGGAGCCACTGCATCATTACTCCGAGCTAGCCCTAGCCCTGTTCTTCTTCGTGATTGGTTTAGAACTCAAAAACGAGCTAACCCACGGAGTGTTTGTAAACCGTAAGGCCCTGCTGGTGCCTGGCTTAGCCGCTGTGTTTGGAGCCTTTATCCCAGCTGGAATCTACTTCCTGGTTACCAGTTCAGATCCCATTGCCAGTTCAGGCTGGGCGATACCGATGGCAACCGATATCACCTTCGCTCTAGCGGTATTTTCGATTTTTGGTTCCAAGATGCCTAAAGGTAGTAAGCAGTTCCTCCTTGCTTTTGCCATAATCGATGACCTACTAGCCATTCTGGTAATTGCGCTTTTCTTGCAAAGTGATGTTCTCACCGCTTTATTAGTAACCGGCAGCGCGATAGTTGGATTATTGGTGCCAAGTAGATTTACTGAAAAGATTCAGTATGCACTGGTTCCAGTAATCAATCTGATTGTTTTGCCGCTGTATGCATTTGTCTCACTCTCACTTCATATTGAAACTACAGTTCTTGCTGTGCTAACTTCACTTGTTGGTATCGGTGTAGTGCTTCGTGTAATCGGAAAGAGTATTGGCATTACCCTAGGTGCTTTTATTGGGTCAAAATTAACTAAAGACGCATTACCAATTGGAAGCTATGCGCGGTTATCAGTTCTCGGCGGCATCGGTTTTACAGTCGCCTTCTTTGTGAATGACATTGTCTTCGGAGACAATGATGTGTTTCACACCCAAGCAATTGTTGCTTCCCTGATTGCAGCGGTAGTCTCAGTCTTGATTGCAGCTATAACTCTGCGCTGGAAACAAAAGTGAACTTTCAAAGAGATCAGATTCTCGATAGAGCAAGAGGCGCTATTTTAGCCACAGCGGTTGCCGATGCGCTTGGCGCTGGCTATGAGTTTGGACCAGCGCTTACAGATGATGTTGAAATTACTTTCCGCGCTAAACATTTTGACTTAGGGGAATATACCGATGACACCGCGATGCTCGTAGCAGTTATGAAGGCAGCAGCAAAAGGTGATCTATTTTCTGAAACCGGCTATGTTGCTGAAGAGTTTTTCGCTTGGTATGATTCAAAACCAAAAGATATCGGTAATCAAACTAAGGCTGTATTTGAGTTAGCGCAGAGCAGAACTGCAGAAAGTCTAAAGCTAGCTTCCATGCAGTATTTATACGAGAGCATGCGAGGAGCCGGCAACGGCTCTTTGATGCGCACCGCTGCGGTTGCGCTTCCATACTTGTCAAACAAGGAAAAGCTTGCAGAAGCAGCCGATAAAGTTAGTGCGCTTACCCACGTAGACCTTGACTGCCGTGAGGCCTGCATTATTTGGACTAAGGCCATTCGTCACGCCATACTCTTCGAAAACTACGATGGGATTCAGTTGGCTATCAACGATTTACCTGAGTTTAGGCAGGCTTATTGGAACACTATTTTTGATGCTGCCGACCAGGCCGAAAGGCCAGCCTCGTTTGAGAATAACGGGTGGGTTATTTCGGCAATACAGGCTGCCTATAAGGCAATTATGATGACCGATACCGGATCTCCAGCTGACCTAGTTGCTGGTATTGAAGCCGCGGTTCGTTGCGGGTGGGATACCGATACCGTTGCCGCTATTGCTGGGGGACTGCTTGGGGCAAGATGGGGAATGTCAGCCATCCCTGGTCAGTGGCTGGATATCATTCATGGCTGGCCAGGCTACAGAGCAACTGACTTGATTGCTTTAGCCGATGAAATCACCGAGCCTATTTGGCTGTAGTTGGACCATTCGGAAAGTAAAATCTCTTTGAGCTAAGGGGAATTATGTCCGGATTAGAAATCAATTTTTGGCTATTTGTTGCTGTTTGTGCTGCCACTTGGCTAGCTTCGGTTATCACTAAGGAATACTCCTGGGTTGATCGTCTTTGGTCGATAATTCCAGTTGTTTATATGTGGATTTTCGCATTCGAGGCCGACTTCGTTGACCAAAGAGTAAATCTAATGGCCGTTTTAGTAACGCTTTGGGGAGCGAGGCTTACCTTTAACTTTGCTAGAAAAGGTGGCTACGCTCCTGGTGGTGAAGATTACCGTTGGGCAATTCTTCGTAAGAAGATGAGTCCTTTCCTGTATCAGGTGTTCAATATCTTCTTTATCGTGATTTTCCAAAACGCACTACTACTGGCAATAACTCTTCCAGCTAACCTAGCGCTCAGCGCTGAAAAAGATTTCTTAGCTTCTGGCCTCGATTATGAAATTATCTTCCCTATTCTTTTCTTCGGACTATTGGTTATGGAGTTTGTTGCCGACCAACAGCAGTGGAATTTTCACCAGCTCAAAAAGCAAGGGAAAGCCAGCAAAGGCTTTTTGGACAAAGGTCTATTTGCCTCATCACGACACCCAAACTTCTTTGCTGAGCAAGCTCAGTGGTGGGTCTTGGCATTTTGGGGATTTGCAGTGGTAGGTTTTTCCCACCCGGAGTATTTCGTAGGTGTTGTAGTACTTACTGCTCTCTTTCTTGGTTCGGCAAGGTTTACCGAGCAGATCTCTTTGGGCAAGTATCCTGAATACAAGGAATATCAAAACCGCGTAAGCATGATGATTCCTTGGTTTCCCAAGCGATAGCCCGAAGCGAGAGTAATTGCCGAAATTCAGAGACCCACTATTTGAAGCGGTGGCGGTATTTGCCGTCGTGCTCGGTGTGACCTTTGCAATTTCATCTAATGCCCCAGAAGCTAAGCCGCAACCCAAACCATCACCAACAATTGAAAAGGCCCACTATGTGGTGCCAACAGGGGATCCCCAGAATCTAGTCACTGGTCTAAAAGCTCCCTGGGAAGTTCTGTTTCTCCCAGATGGCCAGGCTTTGGTTGACGAGCGGGATACCGGCACCATCTTGCAAATTGGAGCCGACCTGAGTGTTACCCACGTTGCCTTTACCAGTGCAACTCCGCCCTGCGAGAAGTTCTGTGAGGGCGGGACCTTAGGCATGGCTTACGCTAAGGACCGACCGGGTAACGCCTTGAGCCTGTTTGTTTTTCTAACCACGCTCAAAGACAACCGAATTTTGAAATATGACCTAGATAAAGTCGATGGCAATTGGCAACTGAGCAATAAGCGCGTATTACTAGAGGGCATTGACCGTAGCGGTAAATCAACCACTCATAATGGCGGAAGGCTCGTTATTGGGCCAGACGATAAGCTCTGGGTTAGCCTCGGGGATGCTGGCATGAAAGGTGCCACCTCGCAAAACTGGAGTCGGTTGGGCGGATCAATTCTGCGACTGAACCTTGATGGAACCGTTCCAGAGGATAACCCAAGGCCGGGCTCGTATGTCTGGGCTAAGGGTTTCCGAGACACCCAAGGCATGGCCTGGGATGGTTTTGGCAATATGTGGACAACCGAGTTCGGTGAAGACACCTGGGATGAACTCAACATGGTTGAAAAGGGTAAGAACTATGGTTGGCCAATAGCCGAAGGTAAATACAAATTTGTTCCTACCGAACTAAAGCCAGGTGAACCAGACTCTAACGGGCAGGGAACAGCAGAATCTCCTGCACCACAACCAACGGCAACTGATTTGCCCTCAGTTCAAGAAGTGGTTACCGATCCACGCTACACACCACCGGTTTTAGCTTGGCATCCAAAAGAGGCCGCTTGTAGTGGAATCATCTATACCCAGGGTTCTTTGATTTCTGCCTGTCTTCGTGGCGGTAAGCTCTGGGTGATTCCAGTGATTGGGGATAAACAGCTTGGGGTTCCCCAGGAATACTTCACAGGTGAATTCGGCAGACTGCGTAAGGCAACACTTGCCCCAGACGGGTCACTCTGGCTAATAACAAGCAATAAAGATGGCCGTGGTGGTTGGTCACAAGGTGGAGAGAATTACCTAGATGATCGAATCATTCGTGTTGAGTTGAAAAAGGTTTACTACTAAATAGCAGCAAGCGCTCTATCTATTTCTTCTAGGCAGAAGATTCTGCTGTGACCAAAGCCTTCAACGATTCGCAGAGTTGAACCAGCAACCTGCTGGTTAAGCCAAATACTGCAGGACATATCAACATTCACATCCTTGTCACCGGTAATAATGTGTAGTGGTTTTTTGATTGAACCAACCTCAAAGCCGTAGTCAACCAGCATGGAATATTCATCTAGCATCCAGCCGGTCACTCCAGATTCAAAAGCAATTTCACGTTGGGCAAATCGGAACACAACATCAGGGCTTTCTAGCCAAGCCTTAGTATCTGCATCTGCGTCCTTGAAATCAGCCATTGGGTCGGATGAAAGATACTCAACTTGCCATTTAGTAAATCGCTCTTCGAGGTTTGGTTCCCATCTTCTAACTTCTTCGAAAACTTTGATTTCATCTTCCGGTGCATTAGCCAGTGGGTTGAAATCTTCTAAAGTGGTAGGAACCATCGGGGCAAAGGCGATACCTGAGACACAATTGTCGACGAGTACCAAATCGGCTAATGCTCTAGGGCCTCCTCCTGAGTAACCGATAGTGATGAAATCATCGAAGCCAAGGTGCTTCACAACCGCCTTTGTTACCTCAGCATCATCGGCAATCGGTCTTGGACCAACCGCGGTGGATCCGGCATAGCCCTGTCTTACCGGGGCAGCAACGGAAAATCCGTGAGAGCTAAACACCTCCAGCATTTGCGGGGACATTGGTCTAGGTGCTGGCGTTCCGTGATGATAAACCGCAAGTTTGTCTCCACCTGGATGCCAGTAGGTTTGGGTGATCACACCGGGGGATGTTTCAATAAAAAGCTTTTCCATGTTAGTTAGGCTAGCGCCTAACTAGCCCAGAACAGGGCCAGTATTGCTGGGATTAGGAATAGGAGAACACAAACTCCTCCGATAACAAGAAAGTTGGCCGAGATCATTCCAGGGTAGACACCAATAAATGGTCCAAGAAGTGTTTCCAATAGATATGTCACTAGAGCCAGCAAAAGAAAACCAAGCCCGATAAGAAGAAGTATCCGACGTAATATCCGCAAAGGCCCATTCCCTTCTCTTGGCACCCCGCATTCGAAGCAAGCGGCAGCGTTAGACGGGTAGGGTGCTGAGCATTCCGGGCAAACAGCTGGTTCCGGTCTAAGAAAAGATTTAAGCGATTGCTTTAGTGTGTCTAGCATCGGCACTAGCCTCTCCTAAACCGCTTTCTAGACAGAGTTGTGAAGAACATGATTGAGCCGACAATCGAAACTATTACTCCAGTAATTGTTACGAAAATACCAGTGTAGAGAAGGTTTATGCCACTACTCCAGTCAAGTGGAATATACATAGCTCCACTAATTAACATGAAGAACAGCAGCGTTGGTCCTATTCCGGCGATAACACCAACTATTGTTAGAGCCAAACCGAGGCGGTAAAGCGGAAGTGTTTCAATGCCAGTTAGCAGTCCACAACTAGGACAGTTTCTATCTGCAGATGTAATGCGAGCGTTGCAATTGATGCAAACCATAATTCCCCCTTATGTTGATAAAAAATTATCAAATAAATCTGAGGATTTCTTGCATCTTAAGGAACTTAACGTAAGTGTTATTTTCCCAATGCCTTAAGCAGCATGCCCTTTATCTGTGTTTCAACAGGCTTGGTTAGCTTGACTAGGGCAAACGAGGTAGGCCACATCGAACCCTGATCCAGCTTGGCGTGTTCAGAGAAACCTATGGTGCAGTAACGAGTCTTGAACTTAGATCCACTTTGAAAAAAGAAAATCACTTTCCCATCTTTGCCTGGTGTGTAGTAGGCAGGCATACCGTACCAAGTTCTGGCTACCAGTTCCGGAGCAGTTTTGCTGATTAGCTCGTGCAGTCGAAGACCCATCTCTTTGTCATCTTTTGGCATTTCTTTGTATTTAGCCAACACTTCGGCTAGATCAGCGGCTGGGTCTTTGCCTCTGGCTCTGGCAGCTTCTTTTGCTCTGGCGGCGATTGCATCTTTTTCAACTTGGCTAAGCCCTGGTTTCTTTGGCATTTTTCCTCCAAGACAAGGTTATAGTCTCAGCGCATGGGTAGCTTAAGGTTTATTCTTTAGTTAGCGGAAGACTATTTTGAGTCTTTTATATCCAGAGCGGGATGAGAATCAGATGATTTCAGATCAGCAAACCATTGACGCAATCGCAGCTAGCCCCAAAGACTTCGTTGAATTAGCCCAGGTTACTCGAGGTGGTTTAGTTGAGTCCTGGCATCGGGGTATAGCCGTGGTCACCGATTCTGAGGGCAAAACCATTGTTCATAAAGGAAATGCCAAGCGACTTATCTATCCAAGGTCAGCAATCAAACCACTTCAAACAGTGGCGATGGTAAGCGCAGGTTTGGATCTAACGGGTAAAGAATTGGCGATAACTTCAGCAAGTCATAGATCTACTCCAGAACACATAGCAATTGTTCAAGGAATATTGGCTAAGGCTGGTTTGCCAGAAAACGCTCTACTTTGCCCCGAGGGCATTCAATACAACTGCTCTGGTAAACATGCTGGGTTCCTATATAGCTGTGTGAAAAGCGGTTGGAGTACTGCGGATTATCTGTCGGTAGATAATCCAATACAGAAACTTGTGGTTGAGGTTTTGGAGGAGTTTGGCTCAGAGAGA
>CAYUBJ010000034.1:0-10985 GCA_964443065.1 uncultured Rhodoluna sp. | reverse complement strand
AGCTTGATAGATTGCTAGCCCAAGGCGCTGACAAGGCAAAAACCATTGCCGAGGCAACCTTGGCCGCTGTTTATGACCGTGTTGGCTTCGTTTCTCCATAAACTGAAGCTGTTAATAATCTAAAGTGGGTCATTTGCCGTTACTGGAATTCAAAACCTTGTCGAGGTAACGAAAAAAGAAGTTGCCCAATTTCTCCATCTAGCAGCTCATAAGTTGGAATGAAGATCGCTTTCTTTAGTTCCCCTGCTACTCTTATTACAGAAATAGGGGGTTCTTATGAAAATAATTCTGGTGAGTCTGGCATTAGTCTTGGGTTCCTGCTCTCCTTCCCTTGCGTCCGTTGCACCAGCATCTAATTGTTACGAACTCTCCTCAACTTTCTATTCGTATTCAGAAAGTGATCTAACCTATGATGAATCGCAAGATTCCTTTTTGCATTCAGACCTATCGAATTGCCAACTAGTAATGAACCTTGTAAATAGCGACAGTCTAATTGAATCCGACATTGGATGCTCAAACCAAGAATTCTCTCTAAGTGGGAAAAAGTGGAAATCTCCTTACAACTGGTACTACAACTCAAGTAATGAATTTTCAAGTCTTGCAATTCTAAGGGTTACTGAAGCAGCGAACATCTGGAGATCGGCTTCGAATCGCTGCAATACGCAAACATTTCCTAGTTCACTGAGAATGAATTATTTAGGACCGACTACCTTAAACAAAAGTATGGTTACGACTGGATCCGGTTTATGCGAGCAAGCCAATAAGGATGGAATTAGCCTTGTCTCTTGGGGAGTTTTACCAGTGAATGTTTTTGGAATAGCCTGCACCGCAACAATTCAAGGCACAAACGCAATCTCGGAGGCTGACATAATGTTTAATACTCATCCCCCTTATGAATTTTTTGAATTTGAAAATCCTTCGGATTGCCTTTACAGAGGACAGCTGCTAATAAACACAGCAACCCACGAGTTTGGTCATGCGATTGGTCTGTTACATGTCGACCCTAAAAGTGGTCAGATGATGTCGCCTCATGGTGTTCGATGTTCACTCGATAGAGTTGGATTGGGTACTGGAGATTATTCAGGCTACAAACACTTATATGAAATTCGAGATCTTTACGAGCCTGTTTAGGAGAAGAGAATCATGGTCAAATTTTCTAAACTGATTTTGGTCATCTGCATTTGCCTCGTGGCAGCTGGTGCAGGAAGTAGCCTCATCAAATCCACTTCTGTGGCCACTGCCGAAACTGAGCAGCCTGGCCTAACTCCCAGCACTGCAAAAACCAACTTCATCACTCCCAAACCGACTCCAACTGCTGGGTCTTCACAAAGTGAATCATCGGATCTTGCCAGACCGGAATTAGAGCCGAATGACATCTCAACTACTGAGCCTGAAGTATATATGCCCGAGTTCGACGGCGTAACAGATGCGGAAATGGCAGAAATTCTGGAGGGTAGATCACAGGCGATCTATATCCTCAAAACGAAGCTCGGCGAAGAGGGCTATAGCTCACTAGTAGAACAGGGATATGCCGTCGATCGGGGGACTGTGTCTGACCGTGGAGCGTGTGTGATTAGGAGAGTCCTTGGGGAGCCAACAGCTGAGTATTTCTGCGTAGGTAAATACTCAGATGAATTCATAAAAATCACTATCTCCGAGGTAAATGGAGTCATCGAGCGCAAAGAGATTAAGGGAAATCTCTGAGATGAATTCCCCGCGGGTCCTGATAGGCTATCTTGAGAGTTCTTCGGGGTCAGTGTAAATCTGAACCGGCGGTTAAAGTCCGCGACCCGACAAGCTGCCTGCGAGGGCAACAAACATTTAGGTGTTTGGGTTTGGCGGTTGATCTGGTGAAATTCCAGAACCGACGGTAAAAGTCCGGATGGTAGAAGAACTAAAGGCTTAAGGCGTTTTGCTTTTAAGCCTTAAAGGCATCTTTGCCTATACCCCGAAGACCTTTTTATCGGAAAGGTTCGGGATGTTAGATCCAAAAGCTTATGAGCCGGCGATGCGCCGTGCCATGGAGCTTGCCCTACTCGGACCTAAATTCGGCCCTAACCCTCAAGTTGGCGCTGTGATCCTAGATAAAGATCTGAACATAATTGCCGAAGGATTCCATAATGGGGCCGGCACGAATCATGCCGAGGTCGAAGCGCTAAGTAAACTCAGCATGATTCCTGAAGGAGCAACCGCAGTTGTCACCTTAGAACCGTGCAATCACTTTGGGCGAACAGGACCCTGCGCCGAAGCCCTGATTAATGCCGGCGTCAAAAATGTGGTTTTTGGAGCTAAAGATCCAGGCCAGGTTTCGGCCAACGGAGCTCAGACTCTTCGTGATGCTGGAGTCTCGGTTTTAGCTGGTGTCCTAGCAGATGAGGTTACGGTGCAGCAGCGTGTTTGGTTTACCTCGATGCAAAACCAGCGGCCCTTCATCAGCTTGAAGTGGGCTCAAACCTTAGACGGTAGATCTGCAGCAAGCGATAAGAGCAGTAAATGGATTTCAGGTACTGAATCTAGAAATCATGTTCACAAAATGCGAAGTGAAATCGATGCCATCCTGGTTGGAACCCAAACTGCACTCCTTGATGATCCTGAGCTAACTGCCAGAAAGCCGGATGGCTCACTTTATGAACATCAGCCACTCAGGGTTGTTCTCGGTGAAACCGAATTGCCAGCAACACTTAGAGTCTTCAACCCAGATGCCGAAACCATGCTGATTAGCAGTCGTGATATTCAAAGCGCTGTGAAATCCATTTATGAAACTGGAGCTAAGCACCTCCTAGTTGAAGGTGGAGCTAAGTTGATTAGTTCGTTCATTGAACAAGGTTTGTTTGATGAGATTTTGGTCTATCAAGCTCCGCTACTCACCGGTGGCACAAACGTTGCCGTAGCCGAGATCGGCATAGCCCGGATGGCTGACTCTTTGAAACTTGAGTTCACTGAGGTTGGCCGGCTTGGTGAAGATATTTTTATTCGAGCAGTGAGAAGAGAAGGAAACTAATGTTCACCGGAATCATTGAAGAGTTGGGCAAGGTTGTTGCAATTCAGGAGCAGCCGGATGCCCTAAGGCTTACCATCGCCGGGCCTCTGGTCACCTCTGACATCAAGCGTGGGGACTCGATTTGTTGCTCTGGGGTTTGCCTAACTGCCATTGAGATTGAAAATGGAAGCTTTACCGCAGATGTGATGAAGGAGACCCTACGGCTAACCAGCCTCGATGGGGTTAGCGTTGGCGATCCAATTAACCTAGAACGAGCGATGACCATGCAAACCAGATTCGGGGGGCATCACGTGCAAGGTCACGTTGATGGCGTGGGCCGATTCATTTCTAGAGAAAAAAGCGAAAACTGGGACTGGGTTAGAATTCAGATCCCTAAAGAGCTGATGAAATACGTAGTGCTCAAGGGCTCAATTACCCTTGATGGCATTTCACTCACAGTAAATGAGGTGGGCGAAGACTTCGTTGGCTTATCGCTCATCCCAGAAACACTGAGACTTACCACTTTGGGATACAAATCCCCAGGTGACAAGGTCAATGTCGAAGTCGATGTCATGGCTAAACACATTGAACGACTAATCGAAATGAGAGACAAATAATGGCACTAGCAACTATCGAACAGGCGCTTGAAGCGCTAAGACAAGGCAAAGCTATTTTTGTTGCCGATGATGAGAATCGCGAAAATGAGGGCGATGCAATTATTGCCGCTCAGTTTGCCACTCCAGAGCTAATTGCTTGGATGGTGAAGAACACTACCGGTTTCCTCTGTGCTCCGATGGATGAAACGAGGGCTAACGAGCTTGAACTACCGTTGATGACCAACAGTAACCAGGATCCACACGGCACAAACTACACGGTAACTGTAGACGCATCAAACCGTGAGAGCACCGGTGTCTCCGCCGCCGATAGAGCACTAACAGCAAGAACACTGGCCAGTGACACATCAGGACCGGAATCATTTATCCGCCCAGGTCACATCCTGCCACTACGTGCTCACCCACTCGGGGTTCATGGTAGACCGGGACACACTGAGGCTGCGGTTGACTTACTGAAGTTGGCTGGTCTGAAGCCGGTAGGTGTAATCGGTGAAATGCTTAGCGAAGATGGTTCGATGATGCGTCTACCAGAACTTATGGAAGTTGGTGAACGAGAGGGCATCCCAGTAGTTACCATCGAGCAGTTGACCGAGTATTTGACGACTCAAAAGATTGAGCACGTCAATCACCCAAACAACCGAATTCGTTTCGAGGCAGAGGCTAATGTTCCAACCATTCACGGAAATTTCCGCCTGCGTGGTTACTACGACATCAAAACCGGTGCCGATCACATCGCAATCATCAAGGGAAACCCGACCGGTGAAGATGTTCTAGTTCGTATGCACTCCGAATGTATTACTGGTGAAGCTTTTGGATCGCTCAAGTGTGAGTGTGGACCACAGCTGCAGTATGCACTGGACATGATTGAAGCTGACCCACGTGGTGGAATTGTGATTTACCTGCGTGGACAAGAAGGTCGCGGTATCGGACTTCTAAATAAGTTGAAGGCATACGCCCTTCAGGAACAGGGTCTCGACACAGTTGAAGCTAACCTCGCCCTTGGCCTTCCTAGCGAAGCGCGCGAATACGGAGCAGCGGCTTCAATTCTTCAGGAATTGGGAGTCAAATCGGTAAGACTGATGACTAATAATCCAGCGAAGGCAAACTTCCTGATCGAAGCTGGTATCCCAGTGAACTCATACGTTCCAGTGATTGTCGGTGAGGCTATTCAGAACCTTGGCTACCTAGAAACCAAGCGTTCAAAGATGGGGCACCGTCTTCCTGAGATCGTTGCTCAGATGGAGAACTAATGGCAGGCGCAGCACCAAAAATACAAATCGATTCAAGCTCACTTGCGGTAACCATTTTGGTTACCAGTTGGCACAGCGATGTGACTAACGCCTTGCTGGCAGGGGCCGAGAAAGCACTTCGCGACTCTGGTAACGATGTCTACACAGTCGTCCGAGTGCCTGGTGCTTTCGAGCTGCCGCTGGCGGCGAAGTGGGCAGCCGAGGATGAAGTTGATGCGATTATTGCCCTAGGCGTTGTCATCCAGGGTGAAACACCACACTTCGACTATGTCTGTGAAGCTGCCACCAATGGCTTAACTCAGGTGCAGTTGGAATACGGTATCCCGATTGGTTTTGGACTACTAACCGTTGATAACCTGCAGCAGGCTTTGGATAGAGCGGGACTGCCGGAGAGTAAAGAGGATAAGGGTGCCGAGGCCGTCGAGGCGGCTATCCATATGGCGCGTCTTCGCTCATAGACTAGTTGAGTCAATCAATTAGTTAGGACCAAGATGGACGACGCTACAAAAGAACTACTAATCAATGCATTCCTAGTTTTACACTTCATCGGTATCGCTTCCCTACTAGCAGGTTTTCTCACCTCAATGCGTGAGATTCGCACCGGCATGAAAATTAACGCTGGTGTCTTGCACGGTGTTTACCTAATGCTGATTTCCGGTCTAACCATGTCTGCTCTGGCAATAAAGCCAAGTGATCTAAATGTTCTAGTGATCTCGATCAAGAGCATTGTGTTGACTGTAATCTTCTTCCTTGCCTTTACTAACCGAAAGAAGGAAGTTCCACCAAAATGGGTTGTCCCAGTAATCGCCTTACTGACAATTTTCAACATCGTTATTGCAGTATTCGGTGGACCAGTTAGCGAATAACTAGCGCAAGAATAAAGCTGTGAGTCGGCGGGTTGTGAAAAACAGCCCGCCGATTATCATTACTACGAAATACAAGACATGCCCGACCATCGCCCAGTTCATAACGCCTAAGGTAAGCCCTCGAACCAGTTCGATTGCCTGCCAAAGTGGGAGCGCTTGAATCAACCACTGAATCGGTTCTGGGTAAATAGTCAATGGGAAGAATGTTCCAGAAAATAGGAACATCGGTAACATCACCAATTGGATCCACTGCATTTGCTGATGGCTCTTTAGATAACTCGTTACCCCCATTCCAATCGAAGCAAAACCGAAGGCAATAAGCACCGAGGCGGGGATAGCAAGTATTCCCCATGCCGAGGTAACTAGCCCCATTGGGGTAACCACAGCCATAAAGCCAATGGCGTAAGCCAGCCCACGCAAAAGCGCCCAACTGATCTCACCCAGTGCAACATCTAAGGTGCCGAGTGAGGTTGAGAGCATTCCGTTATACAGCTTCCCGAAGTGCATCTTGAAAAAGACGTTCCAAGTTGAGTCATAGATAGCACCGTTCATCGCACTGGTTGCCAACAGCGCTGGGGCGATGAACTGGGCATAGGTAATCGGGTTACCAGCACCATCGGTAGTGCCCTCAATAAACTGACCGATGCCGTAACCAAAAGCCAGTAGGTAAAACACCGGCTCAACAAAACCAGATAAGACAACCATCCAGGTGGAAGATTTGAGAGCGTAAAAGCCTCGCTCCAAAACCACCCTGGATCTGCCGGAATACATCCCTGCTCCGAGCCGGTTTCTTCTCTTCTCGGCAATAGCGATTGCGGTATCCACTGAGGTGTTTATCAGGCTCATTTAGCCAACCTCTTTTCAAAGATTCGATATGCCAACAAAAGGCCAATCGCACCCATGCCAAGAAGCAAGCTCCAGTGCAGGATGAATAGCCAATTCTCTACCGGCATTCCATAGGACAGTGATCTACCCAGGTTTGTGCCATGCCACTGCGGGGAAATCCAGCCAATCCACTGCAAATAAATAGGTAACGAAGTAATCGGGTAGAAAGTTCCAGAGAACATGAACATCGGAGTTACCACAAACCTACCGACGATGGCGAAGATACCATCGTCATCTTTAATGTTCGCAGCGAATGCCAACATGACCGCAGAAAAACCAAAGCCAGCTGAGGCAGAAACTAAAAGTAGTCCTGGGATTGATTGCCAAGAAATAGCCCCAAAGGCTAGCAAACACAGTTCATACAAAAATATCTGCAAGACACATCTTGCCATTGCCGCTAGCATCACCCCGTTAACAATCTGTCTAGCGGTGATTGAGGTTGAGTTCATGGCAAAGAATGTTCTCTCCCAGGTAAAACCTTCTAATGTCGGCCAGGTAACCTCATCCAGCGCTCCTTGGATTCCCGCGGTCACTAGCAGAGCTGGAGCCAAGAAGGTAAGGTAACTAACTCCATCGATGCCATTCGACCCAACAGAGTTATCTACTAAAGCGCCAATCCCGATACCGATTGATAGTAGATAGAGGGTTGGGTTTCCCAGGCCAAATGCAATTACCGACTTCCACCACTTGAGCATGTTCATGATGCGGTTTTCCGCAACATAGAGCGCTCCACGTTTGATGGCAACCTGCGGGTCAACCAAAGTCTTGGCCCCGGTCCAGGTCATTTTTGGCTCAGTGCTGGTATCTAGTGACATTACTCAACCAAGCTCCGGCCGGTGAGCCTTAGGAAAACATCCTCCAGTGAAGATCTACGCACCAGAGAGGTTACCGGATGTAGGTTTTTCTTCACGATTTTTTCTAAGGCTTTTTCACCGTTGTCGGTATAAACCAAAATACGGTCTGGCAAGATTTCTAGTCGATCACCGATACCTTTGAGTTGCTCGGCGACCGTGGCATTATTTTCACTTCCAAAGCGAACTTCCAATACTTCTTTACTGGAGTATTTTTTGATCAGTTCCGCAGGGGATCCTTCAGCCATGATCTTGCCTTTATCCATCACCATCAACCGGTCACAAAGCTGCTCGGCTTCATCCATGTAGTGAGTGGTAATTACCAGAGTCACCCCTAGTTCTTTTAAGCGGAACAATCTATCCCAAAGAATGTGTCGAGCCTGAGGATCTAAACCGGTAGTTGGTTCATCCAACATCAGAATCTCTGGCTCATTTACCAGACCTCGGGCAATCGTTAGCCTTCGTTTCATACCACCGGAGAGTTCTTCAACTTTGTTGTTTCTTTTTTCAACCAGCTGGGCAAACTCAAGTAGTTCGTTAATTTTTCCCTTTAAAAACTTTCTACTCAAACCAAAATAGCGACCGTAGACCATAAGGTTTTCCCAAACCTTTAGCTCACGATCAAGGTTGTCCTGCTGGGGAACCACACCGAGGTGGGCACGAATCTCAGGTCCGTGTTTGTTTGGATCTTTACCGAGAATAAGTAGTTCACCGCCGGATCGCTGACTGGTGGAAGCAATCATTTTCATTGTGGTTGATTTACCAGCACCATTTGGTCCGAGTAATCCAAAGGACTCCCCTCGCTTCACAGTGAAGTCAATACCATCTACTGCTTTGAAGTCGCCATAAACCTTGGTTAACCCTTTGGCGACAATCATGTCTTCAGCGTCTTTGCTTTTCTTAGGCACTTTATAAGTTCTCTCTCAAGTCTTTTGCTTGCGAATAAACGAGCACAGCCTTACAGTCTATAACCCGAAAGTGATATCCTTGGGCTTATGACAACGAGAGTCCGCCCAGGTAACCGACGGGTTACTGGGAAGGAGCAGTTCTATACCCCTCAAGAACTAGCCCTCAGGCTTACTGCAAAACTGATTGATGTGGTCGGGCCGCTGGATGGCAAAACCGTTCTAGAACCAGCCGGTGGAACTGGTTCTTTTGTTCAAGCAGCAAAACAACTCGGGGCCAAGAAAGTGATTAGCTTTGACATCGAACCAAAGGCGGATAGTGTCATCCGAGCCGATTTTCTTGATGCGGACTTATCCAAGGTAAGCCAAGCAGTCACAGTTTCAAATCCACCTTTTGGCAGAAATAACTCGCTTAGCATCCCATTTTTCAACAAGGCAGCAAAGCACAGTGAAATAATCGCCTTCATCGTGCCAAGAAGCTGGCGCAAATGGTCAGTCCTAAATCGTCTAGATCGAAACTTTCATCTGGTTCACGATGAGGATCTAGCCATAGACTACGTGGACGAATTAGGCCAGATGGTTTGGCAGAAGGCCAGATTGAATACCTGCTTTCAGATCTGGCAGCGGAAAAACGAACTGCGCGATATCATCAAGATTCAAGATTTTGGCTTAGTTAGCAAGGTAGACCCGAGTGAAGCCGATGTAGCAATTACCGTCTTCGGCTATGGCTGTGGCAAGGTCAGAACCAGCTTTGAACCCGTGCCGAACAGTACCGTGATGTTCCTAAAACTGCATGACCCTAGGGTGCTACCGGCTTTGGGTAAAGTTGACTTTAGTAGGTTCTATCGCAATACCGCCTACACCGAGGCGCTGTCCCTGCAAGAAATTAGATTTTTGTTGAACGAAGAAATCCTGGGTAATCCAGGTGTAATAAATATGAAAGATACTAAATGAGCATGATGGGTGGGCCAAGGCGCAGACCTGGGCCAAAAGATTCCGGACCAAAGGCTAAATTCAATCAGCTGGTTCCATACATGAAGGAACAAAAGGGGCTGCTTTTTGTCGCCGTGGTCTTCTCTCTAATTGGAGCTTCCGTAAACCTAGCCCAGCCGCTTGTAGTGGGGCAGATTATTAGCACCGTCGAAAAAGGTGAGTCGGTGCTGACGATTGCCTTGATTTTGGTTGGCATAACCATAGTTTCTGCCCTTACCAGCGGAGCAATGTATTTTGTTTTAGCCAAAGCTGGTGAAGGTGTCGTGCTTTCTGCCAGAAGAAAACTTTCTACCAGACTGCTTCGTTTACCTGTTCAGGAATACGACCTAAGAAGAACTGGTGATTTGGTTTCCAGAGTTGGTTCAGATACCACACTGCTTAGAGCCGCTCTCACCCAAGGCTTGATTGATGGAGCCGGTGGTGCGCTGATATTCATCGGTGCCGTCATTGCAATGGCGATCATTGACTGGTTACTGCTTGTGCTCACCCTGATCATGATTTCTGTCGCTGTTGCAGCAATTGGTTTTACCTCTAGAAGAATTCGATCTGCCACCACAAAGGCTCAGGAGCGCGTAGGAAACATGTCGGCGGCAGTTGAAAGAGCGCTGTCTGCGGTTAGAACTATCCGTGCGGCCAGAGCAGAAACTCGTGAGTCCGAACAAATCGAACTAGATGCCAAAGAAGCCTTTAGCCAAGGTGTGAAGATAGCCAGGATCAACGCTTGGGTAACCCCAATCGGTGGCCTCGCTGCCAACGGCGCCTTCATCGTGGTCTTAGGTGTCGGCGGCTACCGCGTGGCTACTGGACAAACCGAGGTCGCATCCCTAATCACTTTTATATTGCTAATGTTCTTGATGATTAGACCAGTCGGTCAATTCTTTGGCGCTTATTCATCAGTGCAATCTGCATTGGGTGCTTTAGCTCGTATTCAGGAAATCCTGGACATTCCTCTAGAAGACAGCGATAAAGAGCGCGCTCTACCTTCAAGAAGGAAAGCCGTCAACGACACGGCAATTGAGTTCCGCAAAGTCAAGTTCAGCTATCCGGTGAGAACTGAAACCGATGCGGCTGGCGTAACCACCGTAACCGAACCGAAGGAAGTTCTCAAAGGAGTTTCATTCAAGGTTAAGCGTGGATCACGAGTTGCGATTGTTGGCCCTTCTGGTGCCGGTAAGTCAACAATATTTAGTTTGATGGAAAGATTCTATGAACCGACAGGCGGCGAGATTCTGCTAGACGGTCAAACCGTTAGAAGCCTCAGCAGAGCTGATTTGCGCGGACAGATTGGTTATGTGGAACAGGATGCACCGGTGCTTGCTGGCTCAATTAGAGAGAACCTGCTGATTGGTTCACCAGATGCAACCGATAAGGATCTAAAGCGAGTACTTGCCGAGGTGAACCTTTCAACAGTTCTCAAGCGCGATAAGCGAGGTCTGGATGCAGAAGTCGGTGAACAGGGAATTATGCTCTCCGGTGGTGAACGTCAAAGACTAGCTATTGCTAGGACACTTCTTGCCGCACCACCAATTTTGCTTTTAGATGAATCTACTTCCAGCTTGGATGGATTGAATGAGCAACGCATGCGCGAGGCAATCGATGCAGTGGCTAAGAATCGAACCATGATAGTGATTGCTCACCGCC
>CAYUBJ010000033.1:0-11977 GCA_964443065.1 uncultured Rhodoluna sp. | reverse complement strand
CCCAGAGGAGAATCATGAAGATCGCTGTACCTGCAGAGATCAAGAACAACGAATTTAGAGTGGCAATCACTCCCGCTGGAGTCCACGAACTGGTGGTTAGCGGTCACGAGGTCCACATTCAATCAGGAGCCGGAATCGGCTCTAGCATTTCAGACGAAGACTACAAAAACGCGGGAGCAACCATCCAGCCAGATGCAGCTAGCACCTGGGCCGTGGCTGAGCTCATTCTCAAAGTCAAAGAGCCGATCAAAAGCGAATACCAGTATCTTCGACCAGGTCTGGTGCTTTTCACCTTCCTGCATTTGGCTGCAGATTTAGAACTCACCAAAGAGCTAATTGCCAAGAAGGTGACCTCAATCGCCTACGAAACTGTTCAGACTCCTAACCGACAATTACCACTATTGGCTCCGATGAGCGAGGTTGCTGGTCGGCTCTCAGTTTTAGTTGGCGCACAAACACTATTCGCTCAAAATGGTGGTCACGGAATACTTCTCGGAGGTGTCCCCGGTACCCGTCCAGCTCGAGTTGTAGTTCTTGGTGGCGGAGTTGCTGGCACAAACGCTATTGCTATGGCCGTTGGGCTAGGAGCAGAAGTAACTGTTCTAGACACCAACATAAACAGACTCAGAGAATTAGACGCTCTATACCGAGGTGGGCTAAAGACAATTGCCAGCAACACTTTGGAAATTGATCAAGCGGTAAGCCAAGCGGATCTGGTTATCGGCTCCGTGCTGATTCCTGGAGCAAAAGCCCCGAAGCTTGTAACCAACGCTTTAGTAAAGAAAATGATTCCAGGTTCAGTGCTAGTCGACATCGCAATCGACCAAGGTGGTTGTTTCGAAGATTCCAAACCCACAACACACGCTGAGCCAACTTTCAAGGTTCACAACTCGGTGTTCTACTGCGTCGCAAATATGCCTGGCGCTGTCGCTCACACTTCCACCTATGCACTGACAAACGCAACTCTTCCTTATGTTAGGGCTTTGGCAAACAAAGGTTGGCTAGCAGCTGTGAAGACCGATCATGCATTGGCTTTGGGGCTAAATACTCACGATGGCAAGTTAGTCAACGAACCAGTTGCTGCGGCTCATTCACTTAAGCATTCTGATCTTGATTCAGTGCTGGCTTAACTAACTGCATCTGTCTGCCCCGATACCAGCAGCGACCTGGCGGAAGATTCTCTCGCCACTGATTTCGAGGTAATCCAGCTGCTATGTGCTGATCAAGATTCGACTGCTTTAGATAAATCACCTGTTCAAACTTTCTCTGCAGAGAAAGTGGCAGCACTTGGGAGCTGGAGATTACACAGCAAACCGTTTCACCTGAAACTAGAGCTTGCTCAAGCTCAGAAACATCTGGGCAATCAAGCACTAGACCGAAATGCCCTCTCGCACGTATAGAAAAACTAGTTTTACCAGTCCCCTGGCTACCAACTACCAATAGATTTTGCTTGGCAAATTCCGACCACTCAACATAGAACTCGCTGTGATTGAGAGCATCCTCAACTAAGCCGACATTCGAACTTTCTGAATAAAGTTCAGTTGGCAGTCCATTTGACCACCTGTCCACCCCGTTTGTATCCAATTTCGCATCTCCCAAATTAGGTAGCGATGTGATCATAGGAAAATCAAACCCAACAGTTCTTCCACTCGTTATCGCAACGGCGCGAGAAGATCCAATGTCAGTCAAACGAGCGGAAGGCATCAGTGAAATCAAATCTCCGGGATCCGTCAGACCGAGTGCAAATCGAAGCGGCAAATTAGTAAGCAAGCTCCGCGGGATTCCGCTGAGCGACTGGCTAGTCGCAATCAGGTGAACACCGAGGGACCTTCCTCGCGCTGCAATAGCCTCAAAACTGGCCAGGGCGAGAGGGCTGGATGCGAGAATCGCCGGCAACTCATCGGCTAAAACCAACATTCTAGGCATTGCCGGAGTTTCCTCTATCGAAGATTTCCCCAGTTTGGATAGCTCCAATTCGCGAACTCGCAACTCTCCTTGAAGGTAATTCCAAAATCGCTCATGATCGGCCGAGTCAATATCTGTAATCAAAGTTAGAGCGGAAGGATGTTGGGTAAGTGACTTCAGTGCCGCACCGCCTTTGAAGTCAATCAAAACTAGGCGAAGCCTATTGATATCACCGCTTGCGAGCATTGAACAAGTCAGCAGCTTTAGAAACTCGCTTTTGCCTGATCCGGTAGCACCGACAATAAGACAGTGTGGCCCATCCCTGGCTAAATCGAACTCCAAATCGGTATTCTCTGCAATACCCGCCCAAAAAGGAAGCTCCCCTTTTCGGCTCGCTTTATAAAAGTGTTCGGCCATAACTCGAGCCTTATTGGCTACCTCTCTTGTTGTTGCAAGCTGACTGAAATAGTTGAAGAAGTGATCGCTAAAGTGCTCTTTGAAGAACCAGCCCGTTCTAGGTAAGACTTGGTCCCCTATGGCAACTGCGCTCGAATGAATCCAGATGGGCTGGTCGGTGAAATCAAGATCGGGATCTTTCCTTTTCTGCTTCACAACTACTGAAGTAATGTAGCCAGAAATAACAGATAACAGAGCAAAAAGGGCGAATTGCCACATCCCAGTTAGCCACGCCATCAAAAGCGCAATCACTAAAGCTGGGAGAAATGCAATTATTCGCACAGCTAGATGCTTCCAAAAGCGGAAGTTAAAAGAAACTGCCCGTTGTCCTCTGTGGAAAACGGGCAGAAACTTAAACTTCGATTAGTCGCCGATGTAACTCATCACGTGCTTGATTCTGGTGTAGTCCTCGAATCCATACATGGACAAGTCTTTACCGTAACCTGAGTGGCGGAAACCACCGTGCGGCATCTCAGCAGCAAGTGGTATGTGGGTGTTGATCCAAACACAACCAAAGTTTAGGCCCTTAGCAAAGCGCATCGCCCTGGTGTGGTTTGAAGTCCAAACTGACGAAGCCAAACCATACTTTACATCGTTGGCCCACTTGAGCGCTTCTGCATCATCCTTGAACTTCTGCACAGTCACAACTGGACCGAAGATTTCTCGTTGAATGTGCTCATCGGTTTGTTGTAGGCCGGTAAGAACCGTGGCCTCGTGGAAGTAACCTTTGCCTTCAATCGCCTTACCACCAACTGCAATACTTGCGTGATCTGGAAGACGATCGATGAATCCAGTTACCTGCGCAAGCTGGTTGACGTTGTTTACTGGACCGAACAGAATATCTTCACGACTTGGGTCACCAGTAATGGCATTCGCCTTTACTTCCTCAACGAGCAGAGCAACAAATTCGTCGTGAACGCTCTCGTGCACAAGAATTCTTGTTGCTGCAGTACAGTCTTGACCGGCATTGAAATATCCTGCGACTACAATTTGAGCAACTGCCTTTTGAAGATCTGCATCTTGGAAGACAATTACAGGTGCCTTACCGCCCAGTTCGAGGTGGACGCGCTTTAGATCAGCCGCCGCACTCTTGGCTACTTCCATACCAGCTCTTACCGAACCGGTAATCGAAACCATCTGCGGGATATCGTGCTCAATCATGGCTCGCCCAGAATCACGGTTACCGGTTACCACGTTGAATACACCAGCTGGTAAAAACTCACTGGCAATTTCTGCTAGCAACAGCGTTGATGCAGGCGTGGTATCCGAAGGCTTAATGACAACGGTGTTTCCCGCCGCAATTGCCGGCGCGAATTTCCAGGTAGCCATGTTCAACGGATAGTTCCAAGGAGTAACCTGACCGATGACCCCGATAGGCTCACGACGAATAGAAGAAGTGTGGTCCTTTGCATATTCTGCAGTTGCCCGACCTTCCAAGTTTCTGGCAGCTCCAGCAAAGAATCGAATCTGGTCTACAGAAACCATGACTTCGTACTCGACCAAGGTGCTTCTTGGTTTACCAGTGTTCTCTGATTCAACATCGGCCATCTCCTCAGCGCGAGCTTCGAGAGCATCGGCGATTCTGAATAAGGCTAATTGGCGCTCACTTGGTGTGGTCTGGCTCCAGGCTTCGAAAGCCTTATCGGCTGCCTTGTAGGCTGCATCGATATCGGCTTCGTTTGAAACAGCCGCCTTGGCGAATACCTCTGCATTTGCTGGATTGATGACATCTGAAGTTTCCCCTGATTTAGAGGGAACATACTGGCCATTTACAAAGTTTTTCAGTTCGCGAACTGACATTTTCAGAACTCTCCTTCGAGCCTCAAATTTGATCTGGAGCCAATAACTCCTGCGATAACACTATTACAAATGGCCACTAATGAAACAATCCGTAGCATTTTCTGGCAATTTGCCTATGATTCTGTACCAAATTGGTAAAAATGGTGCGATTTCTGCATCAAATTGGCATAAATTGTGGCAAAATCGTAGCATGTCAAGAACAGACCGTGCCAAGGCTTCACAGCTAGATGACATCTCCAAGGAGATTCTCGAGCAACTCCAGCACGATGGCAGAAAGCCCTATAGCGAAATAGCCAAGATAGTTGGCCTCAGCGAGGCTGCTGTTCGCCAGAGAATGCAGAAAATGACAGACTCTGGAATTATGCAGGTGGTAGCGGTTACTGACCCTCTCCAGCTGGGTTTCTATCGCCAAGCCATGATCGGCATCCGTTGCACTGGGGACATGACCTCGATTGCTGATGCCCTTTCGGCTATGCCTGAATGTGACTACGTAGTGATGACCGCTGGCTCATTCGACATCCTCGTTGAAGTAGTCGTAGAAAATGACCAGGACCTAATTGATGTGCTCAATACCAAGATTCGATCCCTGCCGGGGGTAATCGCCACAGAGACTTTCGTTTATCTAAAACTCCACAAGCAGTTCTATAACTGGGGTGTTAGATAACGAAAAAAGTTTTGGATTGAAAGATCCAAAGTGGATTGTCATTCGGCAGTCCAAAAGCGCAACACAAACAAATGTAAAGAGTGATATCAAATGGCAACCAAGGAGAGCAAAGCCCGAAAGCTTGCCGCGGCACTAAAGCCAGGTAAGGCTCCGGCGTCAAAGCCGGCCGAAGCAAAAGCCGACCAAGCCACCCCGCTTCTCGACGCGCGTAAAGCAGGTCGAGAGGCAACAACAGAAATGTTGCAGAAGGCAGCTAAAGACAATCTTTTCCTGCACTTCACACGTCACAGTCCCTACCAGACTGCTGACATGCCTATTATTGCGAAAGCAGAAGGGCATCATTTCTGGGATGCAAATGGTAAGAAGTACTTCGATGGAATCTCATCGTTGTTCTCGGTTAACGTTGGCCACGGTCGCGCCAGATTAGCCGAAGCTGCTGCAAAACAGATGAAGCAGTTGGATTACTTCCCAATTTGGTCACACGCACACGCCCCAGCAATTGAACTAGCTGAACGTGTCCTCTCGTATGCACCAAAAAGCCTGAATCGTGTTTTCTTCACAACCGGTGGTGGTGAGGCAAACGAGACAGCCTGGAAGTTAGCCAAACAGTACTTCAAATTAACTGGAAAGCCAACTAAGCATAAAGTGATTAGCCGAGCAGTTGCCTATCACGGCACTTCACACGGTGCACTTTCGCTAACCGGTATTCCATCTATGAAGAAGATGTATGAACCGCTGGTTCCTAGCACCTTCCGAGTTCCAAACACCAACTGGTACCGAGCACAAGAAGACTTCGAAACCGAAGAAGACTTTGCGCTCTGGGCTGCTAACCGCGTCGAAGAGATGATTCTTTTTGAAGATCCAGATACGGTTGCCGCTTTCATCTTTGAGCCAGTGCAAAACTCAGGTGGCTGCTTCACTGCCCCTAAGTCTTATTTCAAGCGGGTTCGCGAAATCTGCGACAAATATGACGTTTTGCTTATTGCCGATGAAACTATTGATGGTTTCGGACGTATTGGAACCATGTTTGCAAGCGAGTTCTACGAACTTGAACCAGACATGCTGGTCTGCGCTAAAGGAATCACCTCAGCCTACGCACCACTTGGGGCTTTGCTCCTGAGTGAGCGTTTGTTCGAGCCGTTCAAGCACGGAACCACTATCTTCAGCCACGGTTACACCTTCGCTGGACACCCAGTTTCTTGCGCTGTTGCCCTAGAAAACCTAGATATCTTCGATGAAGAAGACCTAGTCGGCAATGTCCGCAGAAACTCACCAGCGTTTAGAAAGACCCTGGAGAAGCTAAAGGATCTGCCAATTGTTGGTGACGTGCGAGGCGAAGGATACTTCTTCGCAATTGAACTGGTCAGAGACAAGACCACCAAGGAATCATTCAACGACGAGGAATCAGAAAAACTGCTGAGGCAGTTCCTGAGTCACCATCTATATGACAACGGACTCTATTGTCGTTCAGATGATCGTGGGGACCCCGTAGTTCAATTAGCGCCACCGCTAACAATCGGACAAAAAGAGTTTGATGAGCTGGAGCAAACACTCCGCCACAGCCTCTCCCTTGCCGGCGAACTATTTGAGTTGATGTAATTCGCTCCGAATAACTAGGGCCCAGTTCTCTCCACAGAGCACTGGGCCTTAGTTTTTACTCTGTATGCTACAAATCATGGATGCTACAAACTGGATTGATCTTGACTCTCCCATCGGACTTATTCGAGTATTTGAATCAAACGGGAAAATCACTGCGGTAAACATAGCTGTCAAGCGAAGTTCAAAAAAACCGGCCAAGCCTTCTCCTCTGCTAATCGAGGCCCGCAAACAGCTCGAAGCTTACTTTTCCGGAAAACTCACGCGCTTTAATCTTCCCGTTGATCTAAACAATGGAACAGATTTTCAGAAAGATGTTTGGCGACAAATTTCAAAAATCGGTTTTGGGAAGACCATGAGCTATGTTCAAATTGCCCAGGCAATTGGCAGACCAAAGGCCGCTCGAGCAGTTGGCGGCGCAGTGGGAGCAAATCCTATTCCGCTGATTGTCGGATGTCACCGAGTGATGGGTTCAACTGGGAAAATCACCGGCTACTCCGGCGGTAAAGGAATCCCTACCAAGAAGTGGCTTCTCAAGCACGAGGACATTAGCTCTAGCGATGTCTGAGCACACTAGAAAGTACGACGATGGCCTAGTCCGTTGTCGCTGGCCAGGAAACGATTCACAATACATCGAATACCACGACCTAGAATGGGGCGTTCCAGTATTTGGTGATGATGAGCTATTTGAGCGAATCAGCCTAGAGGGATTCCAAGCAGGTTTATCTTGGATTACCATTTTGCGCCGTCGCGAGGAATTCAGAAAGGCATTCAAAAACTTTAAGGTAGCCCAGGTAGTCAAATTCGATGATTCTCATGTTGAAAAACTGATGCTAAATGAGGGCATCATTCGCAATCGGGCCAAAATCATTAGCACGATAAACAATGCCCAGAAGATTCAAGAGTTGCAAAAACTAGGAATCAGCGTCAGCGATCTGGTTTGGGAATTTGCCCCGAAGCAAAAGACCCTACCGGGTTCAAGATTCGAATGGCGTGCAATAAGCCCGGAGTCTGAAGCGCTCAGCCGAGAACTGAAGCGTCACGGATTTGGCTTCGTTGGCCCAACAACTATGTATGCACTGATGCAAGCAACCGGGTTGGTAAACGATCATGCGCCGGGCTGCTTTCGCCGCAAAGAACTTGCAAAGAGCTAAGAGCTTTTAGCCTGCCGATAAACTCCAATACCAACATAAACTGCGCCCATAACTAGAGCTGTCGGAGCCAGAATTCCAATAGCGTAGTAGGAAGCGGTGAAGGACACTTCGGTTATTTGGAGGGCTAAATTCTCTTTCAGATGGCATTTTCCAGTCTCATAATTACAAACATTAATTACGAAGGGATAGCTAAAGCAGAACACAAGATATGGAATCATGATGGAAACAAACAAGATCCACATCCCCCACTTCAAGACCCGTTGGGTCTTGGTGATGTTTTTCTTGGGTTTTCTATTTCGCACCATAGAAGCCTACCAACTCGGTTTAGACAACTTCTGGAGTCACCAGTACTAGAGTCTTACCCTCAACATACAAATCAAGACCGACTGACTGAGCAACCTTTCTCAATTGCGCAATAGTCTCCGGTGTTTTCTTCGCTCTTACGAATGCACCAACTAGCTCCCCCTTAGCTTTCTTATTGAAATGATTTAAGGCCTTCCTCTTTCCATCAACTTCGGAAACAACTTCGACCCAATAGGATTCCATTTCTTCAGGCACTGGCGACAGTTCGACATAAGATTTTGATCTTAGATCGATAATTGGTGCATCAGTCAATCTAGCCCAAGCCATGGGTTGGGCCTTTTGCCAAACCTGCTTTATATCCAAATTCGGTAATTTGGATTCAGCAGAGAGCCGATACCAGGGAATTCTGTCAGTTGCAGAAATCAGACCGAATAATGCGCTTTGCATAAGCACATGTCTGCGAACATTCTCAACTTCTTCACCAGTTAACTTAGAAGCCTCGATAGCTTTATAAAGTGTGCCGCTATAACGCAAATACGCAGGCATAGTTGGCGCAGAGGGAATTTCTAGGTTTCGATCTAGATCACCCAATTGTCGCTTGGAGAGTTTTAGAGCTCTGGCTCCGAGTTCAGCATCCCTAGAAACTTCGAGGAGTTTCTCCAAGATAAGATCTCGAGCATCGTTTAACTGGCCGTAGCTCAAGTGAACCTGCTGAATGGTCAGGTTTGAGCCACCAATTTCCTTGGTTTCGCTTGGCGGTAACAGTAATAGCACCAGACAAGCCTAAACTTGAATAATGGTCAAACTAACAAAGATATACACACGAACCGGAGACGAAGGTCTAACCGGTCTAAGCGATTTTTCCAGGGTAAGAAAGACAGACCCTAGAATCGAGGCCTATGCCGATGTTGATGAGGCCAACTCGGCCATCGGCGTTGCGGTGGCTCTAGCCCAGAATGAATTTGACGAAGAGACTTTGCTGCTTCTTTCCCAAATACAAAATGATCTTTTTGATCTAGGTGCTGACCTTTCAAACCCGCTCAACGAATTCTATGAATATGAACCCCTTCGGGTTGATGCGATCTGGGTCGACGCCCTTGAGTCTGCCATAGACAAATACAATGCCCAACTAGGAAAACTGGACTCCTTTATCCTGCCAGGTGGCTCGGGACTGGCTGCTGGACTGCACTTAGCAAGGACTGTGGTTAGAAGAGCAGAGCGTGCAACCTGGCATGCCATTGAGCAGTATGGAACTGAACCGGCGAAGAAGGGTAACCCAAATGGTGGAGTCAACATCATCGCTGCCCGTTACCTAAATAGGCTTAGCGACCTACTCTTCGTATTAGCTCGATACGCAAACATAAAGCACGGCGGAGATGTTAAGTGGGTTCCCGCCGCTAACCGCAGAACACCGCCTGAAAAGCGTAGACCCGAGAAGGAATAAAAAATGCCCCAGTTTCCTGGGGCATTTTTTTATGAATAGGATCTAAGCAAGCTGGGCAGCTCTAGCCACTATAGTCACAACATCATGCTCAACTGATAGGAAGCCATCGTCGGCAGTTGCCTTTATGCTCTCACCGGTTGGCAAAGTAATTCTCACTTCACCAGAACCTAGGATGGCGAGCATGGGCTCGTGCCCTGGCAGCAAACCGATTTCACCTTCAACGGTCTTGGCGATCACCATTTTGGCATCGCCTGACCAGACAGCGCGGTCGGCTGCTACTAGTTCGACATGCAGAGTCTTTTCGCTCATTTTTACTTAGCTGTCTCTGCCTGAATCTTTGCCCATTGACGCTCAACGTCCTCTAGACCACCGACGTTGAAGAACGCCTGCTCGGCGACGTTGTCGAAGTCACCGTTAGCAATCTTTGAGAAGCCCTCGATGGTTTCCTTCAGAGGAACAGTCGAACCAGCCACACCGGTGAACTTAGTTGCCATGTAGGTGTTCTGGGATAGGAACTGCTGGATACGACGAGCACGAGACACGGTGATCTTGTCCTCTTCGCTCAACTCTTCAACACCAAGGATGGCGATGATTTCTTGAAGTTCCTTGTTCTTCTGCAAGATCTGCTTAACCTTGGTCGCAGTCTCGTAGTGATCCTTGCTGATAAAGCGAGGGTCAAGGATGCGCGAGGTTGAGGTTAGCGGATCCACCGCAGGATAAAGACCCTTAGAGGCAATCTCACGGCTTAGCTCAGTGGTTGCATCCAAGTGAGCGAAGGTGGTTGCCGGGGCTGGGTCGGTGTAGTCATCGGCAGGAACATAGATTGCCTGAAGTGAGGTAATCGAGTGTCCACGTGTAGAGGTAATGCGCTCCTGCAGAATACCCATCTCGTCAGCAAGGTTCGGCTGGTATCCCACAGCTGAAGGCATACGGCCGAGCAGAGTGGAAACCTCAGAACCTGCTTGAGTGAAACGGAAGATGTTGTCGATAAACAAAAGCACGTCTTGCTTCTGAACGTCACGGAAATACTCCGCCATGGTTAGCGCAGATAGCGCAACACGAAGACGAGTGCCAGGAGGCTCGTCCATCTGACCAAAGACCAAAGCGGTCTTATCGATAACACCGGATTCGGTCATTTCGTCAATCAGGTCGTTACCTTCACGGGTGCGCTCACCAACACCGGCGAAAACCGAAACACCGTCGTGGTCTTCTGCCACACGGTAGATCATTTCCTGGATTAGAACTGTCTTACCAACACCAGCACCACCGAATAGACCAATCTTTCCACCGCGAACATAAGGAGTTAGCAGGTCAATAACCTTGATACCGGTCTCGAACATCTCGGTCTTTGACTCAAGCTGGTCGAATGATGGTGGGTTGCGGTGAATTGGCCAACGCTCGGTGACCTCAATCTTTTCACCCGGAGCAGCATTCAAAACATCACCAACGACGTTGAAAACCTTACCCTTGGTCACATCGCCGACAGGTACCGAAATAGGAGCTCCAGTGTCCTGCACTGCTTGACCTCTAACCAAACCATCGGTTGGCTTCAGGGCAATAGCACGAACCAGGTCATCACCTAAGTGCTGAGCCACTTCGAGGGTTAGAGTCGAAGTCTCACCGTTTAGAGTGATTTCTGTGGTTAGGGCGTTATAGATGCCTGGGATACCATCGTGTGGGAACTCAATGTCCACCACAGGTCCAGTTACTCTAGCGATACGTCCGGTTGCACCAGTTTTGTTCTCGGCCATTTCTATTCTTTCTATTCTTTGTCGCTGGTGTCGACAAGGGCGTCGGCACCACCAACGATTTCGGAAATCTGCTGGGTAATTTCTGACTGTCTAGCGGAGTTAGACAATCTTGTGTAGTTACGGATCAACTTGTCGGCGTTCTCTGTTGCCGACTTCATTGCTTTCTGTCTTGCTGCATGCTCTGCGGCAGCTGACTGCAGCATTGCATTGAAGATGCGACTTTCGATGTATACCGGAAGCAGCGCATCCAAAACCTTGTTCACATCAGGCTCAAACTCATAAAGCGGGAAAACCTCGTTAGAGTTTGGAGTTTCAACACCCTCAACAACTTCCAATGGCAACAGTCGAACAACCTGAGGCTCTTGGCTAATCATGCTGATGAACTTGTTATAGACCAGGTGAATCTCATCGACTCCCCCGTTGTCATATCCCAGGTTGAACGCCTCAACCACAGCCTCTGCCAATTGCTGAGCGGTGGTGAAAACAGGAAGATCAGTTCCACCGGTCCAAGTTCTAATTGCTGCCCGCTTACGGAAAGAGAAGAAACCAACAGCCTTACGACCAACCAAGTAATAAACAACATCTTTACCCTGGTCCTTGAGCAGTTGCGTCAGCTGATCTGCTTCCTTGAGAACGTTGGATGAGAAGGCTCCAGCCAGACCACGATCGCTGGTGAAAATTACAACAGCAGCTCTTCTAATCTGGCTACGCTCGGTAGTTAGCGGGTGATCAATGTTTGAGAAAGTTGCCACGGCCGAAACAGCGCGGGTAATGGCACGCGAATAAGGGTTAGCGGCGGCAAGGCGCTGCTGAGCCTTATAGATACGTGAGGCGGAGATCAACTCCATAGCCCGCGTAATCTTCTTGGTCGTCTGGGCAGACTTGATTTTCTGCCGATAGACCC
>CAYUBJ010000032.1:2314-12441 GCA_964443065.1 uncultured Rhodoluna sp. | reverse complement strand
TAGGTACTGAGCAATTGCAGGCTGGTCTGCTTGCCGGTCTTATCGGTCTTTTGCTGGTGGTCGGTTATTCGATCTTCCAGTATCGAGCATTAGCGGTTCTAACTCTTGGCTCGCTAACAATTGCCGCGGTCCTAACGTATCTTGCAATTGCCCTGCTTACCTGGCGACAGGACTATCGCCTCTCGTTATCTGGTATCGCCGGTTTGATCGTTGCGATTGGTATTACCGCGGACTCATTCATCGTTTATTTTGAACGTGTTCGTGATGAACTGCGTGAAGGCAAGAGTCTTCCAGTTGCTGTTGAAGCTGGTTGGGCGAGAGCTAAGAGAACCATCATCGTATCCGATGCTGTGAGCATGCTTGCTGCAGCAACCTTGTTCGTTCTAACCGTTGGAAACGTTAAGGGATTTGCCTTCACTCTAGGTTTAACGACGATTATTGACCTAGCAGTTGTTTGGTTATTTACCCATCCGATGTTCCAGTTGTTGGCCCAGACGAAATTCTTCGCCTCCGGATCGAAGTTCTCCGGCCTTGAGATTAGAGAAGCCGCAGCATTTGGTTACACAGGTAGAGGAACCTTTAGGGTCAGTGAAACGGTATCTAAGTCAAAAGCAGCTAGCGCTTCAAAAGAAGCTGAAAAGCGACAGACTATCGCCGAGCGTAAGGCTCAACTTCAAGGGGAAGTTACCAAGACTAGTGAGGATAACTAATGTCTCGTTTTAGTGAGTTTGGAAACCAGCTATACAGCGGTGAAAAGTCCATCGATTTTGTTGGACGTAGAAAAATCTTCTATGTTATCGCTCTGGTCATGCTGGTGCTATCGATTCTTTTGCCGCTAAGAACCGGTGGATTCAACTTCGGTATTGAGTTCCGTGGTGGATCTGAGTATCGAATCTCGGACAGTAAGGTTACTTCCACCATCGCCGCTGAAGAAGCTGTTCACAGTGTTGTTCCGAACATCCAGGTGAACACAACACAGATTGGTAATGACACCATTCGTGTTCAAACTCCACAGCTAAGCGATGAAGAATCGGAAAAGGTTCGTCTCGCACTTGCCAGCAAGTTCAAGGTAAAAGACAGCAGTGTTGCCAGCTCATTCATTGGACCTAACTGGGGAGCGGACATCACTTCGAAAGCGATTTTTGGTCTTCTGATATTTATTGCCCTTGCAGCTGTTCTGATGGCCTTGTATTTCCGGACACTGAAGATGAGTATTGCGGCCATCGTTGCACTTATTCATGACTTGGTGATCACCGCTGGAGTTTATGGCGCCTTTGGCTTTGAAGTAACACCAGCCGCTGTGATTGGATTCCTAACAATCCTTGGTTACTCGCTTTACGATACGGTCGTTGTTTTCGACAAGATTAGAGAGAACACACTAGAAACTGAATTTAGCGAGACGTCAACTTTTGCCGAGCGAGTAAATCTTGCAATCAACCAAACACTGGTCAGATCAATCAACACCTCGGTGGTAGCGGTTCTACCTGTTGCATCTATTCTGTTCATCGGTGCATTTATTCTCGGAGCTGGAACTCTCAGGGATATTTCTCTGGCACTATTCATCGGAATCGTAGTCGGTACCTATTCGACGATTTTCATCGCTGCGCCTTTCTATTCGCAGTTGCGCGAGGGTGAAGATAAGTTTGCTAAACAAGCTCAGAAGGTGCTGGCCAAGCGCGGATAACTGCTTCTAGTAAGGCGGTATTCTTTTAGTTATATTCGCTTAAAAGAGGTAATCATGTCGGATGTAACTGCTGGAGGGCCATTACAGGCGCTGCGCAGCCGCTTGCCGAGAATATTCACTAGACCAGCAGAGAACTCGGGGATTGCAGAGGTTCTCAAGGCCGCCAAAGCCAGTCATCCAAAGCTGGACTTTTCAATCGTTGAACGTGCCTACCAAGCGGCTGAACTTGCTCATCAGGGTCAAACTAGGAAAAGTGGTGACCCCTACATTACTCACCCGGTAGCCGTGGCTCAGATTCTAGCTGAACTTGGTATCGGCCCGGCTGGGCTTGCTGCTGCACTGCTTCACGACACTGTTGAGGACACTGACTACTCGCTAGAGCAACTAAAAACCGACTTCGGGGATGAAGTTGCAATGCTCGTTGACGGTGTCACCAAACTGGACAAAGTTAAGTTCGGGGAACACACTCAAGCTGAGACCGTTAGAAAAATGGTTGTCGCGATGTCGAAAGACATAAGAGTTATCGTAATTAAACTTGCAGATCGCCTTCACAATGCCAGGACATGGGGATTCGTTCCTGAAGAAAAAGCCCGGCGCAAGGCACAAGAAACCTTAGAAATTTACGCTCCGTTGGCCCATCGGCTTGGTATCAGCACCATTAAATGGGAGCTAGAAGACATTTCCTTCAGCGTTCTATATCCAAAGGTCTATGACGAGATAGTAAACCTTGTGAAACAACGCTCACCAAAGCGTGAAGAGTTTATTCAAGGTGTTATTTCTTCCATCGAAGACGATCTAAAAGAGAACAAAGTCAAGGGTAAAGTTGCTGGCCGACCTAAACAGTATTATTCCATCTATCAAAAGATGGTCGTTCGGGGCCGTGAATTTGACGACATCTATGACCTTGTTGGAATTAGGGTGATCGTTCCTGAGGTTCGGGACTGTTATGCAATTCTTGGAGCAATTCACTCCAGATGGAATCCAGTGCCTGGCCGATTCAAAGATTACATAGCCATGCCAAAATTCAACCTCTATCAGTCGCTTCACACAACGGTTATTGGGCCTAGTGGTAGACCAGTCGAGATTCAAATACGCACCCAGGAAATGCACAATCGGGCAGAGTATGGTGTTGCGGCTCACTGGAAATATAAAGAGGGTGGAACATCAGCAAAACTTTCCTCGGAAGAAGATCTCGTCTGGCTCAAGCATCTATCAGACTGGCAGCACGAGACCGCCGACCCCAGTGAATTCCTCGACGCGCTTAGATTTGAAATTGGAGCAAAGGAAGTATATGCGTTCACTCCAAAAGGTCGAGTTATTGGTTTAGCTAGAGGTTCAACACCAGTTGATTTTGCCTACGCAGTTCACACCGAAATCGGTCACCGAACAATGGGGGCAAAGGTCAACGGCAGACTGGTTCCACTTGAGACTGCTCTTCAGTCTGGAGATGTTGTTGAGGTTCTTACGTCAAAGTCACAGGAGGCAGGACCTAGCCAGGACTGGTTACAGTTCGTCCAAACCCAGAGAGCTAAGTCAAAGATTAAGGCGTGGTTTAGCGCGGAGCGCAAAGACGATGCGATTGAACGAGGTAAGGATCTGCTGGCCAAGGCGTTGCGCAAGCAAAACCTACCAATCCAAAGAGCATTAGCAACCGACAGCCTTCTCAAAATCACAAGCGATTTACGATTCGCCGAACCTGCCGATCTTTACGCCGCAATCGGTGATAACCATCTTTCTGCGCAATCTGTAGTCGAAAAAATGGCGGCAGCCCTATCTCAGGACGAAGAATCCGAAGAGCCGGTTTTTGAGCTTCCGACTAACACTGCCGCTCTAAATAGAGTTAGAAATAGCGATTCGGGAATCCTAGTTCGGGGGGATTCTGATGTGATGGTTAAACTTGCCAGGTGCTGCACACCAGTGCCAGGCGATGCCATTTTAGGGTTTATCACCCGTAACTCTGGGGTCTCGGTGCATCGTGATGACTGTAATAATGCTGATGAACTAAGGAACCAGCCCGAGAGACTTATTGAGGTGAGCTGGGAACCTACCGGCAAGTCATTATTCTTAGTCCAAATTCAAATAGAGGCACTAGATCGTGGTGGATTGCTCAGTGATGTTACTCGAGTGCTCAGTGAGCACCATGTCAACATCTTGTCAGCGTGGGTTTCAACTAGAGCAGACCGAGTTGCGCTTAGCCGATTCGTATTCGAAATGGGTAACCCAGCTGGGCTAGATTCACTGCTTAATGCCGTAAGGCGCATTGATAACGTCTATGACGTTTACCGAGTGAAGAACGCTTAGCCTTTTTCCACTACTTCAAGCCAAGACTTTTTAGTCTGCAGTGCTTGCTCGGCTTGTTCAACAGCCTTAGCATTGCCGTTAGCTTTAGCTTCGGCCAATTCCTTTTCAAGTTTGCTAATCGATTCCTCGAGCTGGCTCTTTAGGCTGTTTGTGCGATCAATTGTTGCCGGATCGGTCTTACGCCAGAGTTCTTGCTCAATGTTTCGAATCTTAGTCTCAACAGCTCTAAGACGGTCATCAATTTTCTTGATACTGTCTCTCGGGACTTTACCTGCTTTTTCCCACCTTGCTTGAATCGACTTCATGGCTGATTTAGCGGCTTCGAGATTAGCACTTGGATCTAATGCCTCAGCTTCGGCTAATAGCGCAAGCTTCACTTCGAGGTTCGCTGCGTATGCAATATCATCAGCAGCTGCCTTTTCAGACTTTGCTGCGTAGATGGCATCTCCGGCAGCCTTAAAACGATCCCATAGTGAGTCATCAGACTTTGCTTTTACCTTAGGCAATGCCTTCCAGGCATTTAGAAGATTTTTATACTCTGTGACGCCGTCAGCGCCTTTGGCAACTAGAGCCTCCGCCTTGGTGACTATGTCTAGCTTTGCGTTTTTACTTGACTTGGCTAGCTGGTCTTGGTTGGTGAAGTAGGCGCGTTTATTTGACTCGAAAGTATTTCTTGCTTGCGAGAACCTCTTCCAGAGTGCATCTGCTTTTGCTTTAGGAACGCGGACGTTTTCCTTTTGGAGTGCCTGCCACTGGTTGAAAAGTTCCGCCATTTTAGCTGAAGCCTGCTTGTAATTGACTCTGTTTGGATCCTTAGCCGCGATTTCCTCTGCTGCGGAAACAATGGTCTCGCGAGCCTTCAATGCAGTTTCTAGATCTTGTTCTCTTTGCTTTTCGAGATCAGCAACCAATGCGCCTAGTGAACTTTCGATTGCAGAAACTCTAATCCGCAATGACTGAACATCACCTAGAACGTTGGGGTTTTCAAGCTCGCTAGCAATTTTCTTAGCCGACTTGATGATTGATTTAGGATCTGCTTTAGCTTTTACGCGCTGCTCCAGCAATCTAACGTTTGCCTGCAGATCATCAAATCGCTTTGTGTAAAAAGCTAATGCCTCGTCAGCGGTCATGGTTGGTTGTGAACCAATTAGGCGTTCAGCTCCATTTTCGAGTAGATAAACGTTACCGCTTTCGTCGACTCGACCGAAACTCGTCTGAACTGCTGACACTGGATCTCCTATTTACTCAATTACTTAACAGTAATGCTCTTTATGGTTGTTGTAATCTTCGGTTTACCATCTTGCTGGCCGCCAGCAACACCAGCTTCAAATACGTTGTTCAAACCAGACAAACCAGCCGTAATCTCTCCAAAAACGGTGTATCCACCGGCAACATCGTTAGGTATCGGGGAGTCTTTATAGACGATAAAGAACTGGCTACCCATAGAAGAACCACTGTTTGATGTTCTTGCCATTGCTAGCCAACCCTTCTTATAAATCGGAGCGTCTTTACCTGCCTCAACAGCTGGCGTGTTCTCCAGCGGGCCGAAGGTATAGCCTGGACCTCCTGTGCCGTTTCCTTGAGGATCACCGCATTGCAGCACGAAAATACCGCTTGTGGTAAGACGGTGACAACTAACGCCAGAGTAGAAACCAAGATTTGTAAGATCCACAAAGTTCGCGACTGCCTGTGGAGCCTTATCACCATAGAGCTTAATCTTTAGAACGCTCTTGTTGATTGTGAGGTCGCCAGTCCACTCGCGGCACTCAGAAATGGCCGCGTCAGGTACTGTTACCTGCTGCTTACCATCGGCAGTGGGGACCGGAGTCTGAGTGAACTTGATACATGCCGTGGGTGAAATGCCTGGGCCAAAGTTGAAATAGACAAACTGGGAAAGAAGTGCAACTAAGAATGTCGATGTCGACAGCAGGATGGCCAAACGGTTATCCCTTAACCTTGTTTTTGCCTTAGTGTCTTGGACGTTCTGCTTTTGTTCAAAATTCTTCAAGCTCTGGCGAGCTGAAGCCTCGATGCTTTTGGATTTCTTGGCCAATTCTTCCTCCGAATTTAGGTCTAAATAAAGTCTAGGGCAGGAAATTTCTGGTTTAGCCTTGAAAGATGGAGACTATTGGACTTTTTGACTACCCAGTTGGGATGCCTCTTGCGGCCCGTCTCCGTCCTGAAAAGCTGACTGATTTAGTTGGGCAAGAGGGAATAGTTGAGAGTTCAGGTGCCATCAAGGCCTACTCCCAGAATTTGGACAGTCTGCCTTCCTTGATTCTTTATGGACCGCCTGGAACAGGCAAGACAACACTGGCTAGAATTCTGGCTTCAGCGGCAGAGCGACGTGTGATCGAGGTAAGTGCGGTCAACGCCTCTGTCAGTGATCTTCGAAATGCCTATGAGCAGTCAAATCAGGACATGAGGTCCGGGGGAAAGCCTGCAGTTCTATTTATTGATGAAATTCACCGTTTTAGCAAAGTTCAACAGGAATCAGTTCTAAAGCATGTTGAAGAAGGATCAATTGTTCTAATCGGAGCAACGACAGAGAATCCCAGCTTCGCACTAACCTCTGCAATCATGTCTCGAACACTGCTACTCACCCTCAAAAGCCTTAGCGAGACAGATCTTCTTGAAATTCTCAATCGGGCTCTCATTGATGAGAGAGGGCTTAACGCCGAATTCACTGCACAAGACGGGGCATTACGCACGATAACTCGACTTAGCTCAGGAGACGCTAGGAAGGCACTGACGTTACTTGAAACTGCAGCAACAAATGCCAGGGTTCATGGAAGAACTGAAATCACCGATTCTGACATCACCGCTAACATCGCAACAGCGATGGCAAGGTATGACGCGACGGGGGATCAGCACTACGACATAATCAGTGCTTACATCAAATCTGTTCGAGGATCCGATGTTGACGCAGCCTTGCATTACCTGGCTCGAATGATAGTCGGCGGGGAAGATCCAAGGTTTATTGCTAGAAGGCTTGTAATCCTGGCCGCAGAGGACATTGGTTTAGCCGATCCTTCAGCGATAACACTGGCTAACTCGGTGATGAGCGTAGTTGCCCAGATTGGTATGCCGGAAGGAAGAATCCCGCTTGCCGAAGCAACCATCTATTTAGCACTTGCTCCAAAATCCAATTCGGCATACAAGGCAATAAACGAGGCTATCCAGGCTGTTGAAGCTGGTTTTGCCCCTGAATTACCCATTTACCTCAGGTCTAGTCCACCAGAGCGTGGTCCTGAAGCTTATGTGTATCCGCATGATACGGAAACAAACCTTTCTACCCAGCCGCTCTTGAGCCAGCCGAGCCCCACGAGTTATGAACCTAAGAATATTGGATTTGAGGCTCAATTGGTCGAGCGGGTCAAGCGTATAAACGAAACCAGAAGAAAATTGGGACTCTAAACCTTTCTTTCACACCCCCTGAACTGCTAATATTTAGAGGTTGCCGACCTTATCAAACTCTAGGCTGCGAGTTGGGTATAACGGTGAGTGGATCTTTATTAGCCAAGATGCACCAGGCACCAAATCAACTATTTATTTTCATTTGAAAGGTATCTGTGTCTAAGACAACACGTACAAGGAGCAAGACTCGTCTTTCTCGCTCATTGGGCATTGCCCTAACCCCTAAAGCAGCAAAATATCTTGAGAAGCGTCCATACGCACCCGGTCAGCACGGTAGAACAAAGCGCAAAGCAGATAGCGACTTTGCAGTTCGTCTTCGCGAGAAGCAGCGTCTTCGCGCCCAGTATGGAATCCGCGAGGCACAACTTCGTAAAATCTTCAACGACGCAAAGCGCAGCGAAGGTCTTACCGGTGAGAACCTGGTTGAGCTTTTGGAAATGAGACTTGATGCTCTAGTGCTTCGTTCAGGTTTTGCAAGAACTATTGCCCAGGCACGTCAAATGGTAGTCCACCGCCACATTCTTGTTGATGGACAGCTAATTGATCGCCCCTCAGCCAGAGTTAAAGTTGGTCAGATGATTCACGTCAGACCAAAGAGCGAATCCACAGAGCCCTTCCAGGTCGCTGCTGCTGGTGGACACGTCGATGTCCTACCGCCAGTACCTGGCTACCTATCAGTCGAGATTGACAAGCTTCAGGCAACACTAGTTCGTCGACCAAAGAGATCAGAAGTTCCAATCACTTGTGAAGTTCAGCTTGTGGTTGAGTATTACGCTGCTCGCTAGTTGAATCGGTTGCAATTATGAATTCCGATGTGGCCGCAATAATCGCAGCAGTTGCTTTTGCTGTGCTTGTTGTCTTCTTGGTTGTAGCTGTTCTTAGACTCATTAAGTTTATAGACGCTACCTCGGCCACCATTCGGGAAACTGGAGACGCCCTGATTCCACTACTTACCGAACTTACTGAAACGACCAAGCAGACCAACCGTCAGCTAGAAAAGATTGATGTGATAACTGAAAACGTTGTCGATGCAACGACAAATCTCAGTTCGCTTATTAGTTCTTTCACCACCTCAATTGGTGGTCCACTGCTACGAGTCGGCGAGATAATCAAAAGCGTCTCTGGTCTCATCGGCAAAAAGAAGAAGTAAGCATGAAAAGAGCAGCTCTGTTTATTGCAGGAATCGCTGTTGGTGTTTACTTAGCCCGGCAAATTGAAGCAAACCCAGAAGCAAAAAAGGCTGTCGATCAGGCCGGTGAGAAAGTTAAGACTTTTGCTAGCGCCGTTGCAACTGGATATCGTGAGCAGGAGCTAAAAAACTCAGCCAAGCCAAAGGGTAAGGCCAAATGAAAACGGCAGAGATCAAGCGACGTTGGCTGGATTTCTTCGAGTCAAAAGATCACGTAGTCGTCCCGAGTGCTTCGCTAATCAGCGAGGACCCCACACTGCTATTCACTGTTGCCGGCATGGTCCCATTCATCCCATACATGACAGGGCTTGTTCCAGCGCCTTACGCCAGAGCAACAAGCGTTCAAAAGTGCGTTCGAACCCTAGACATTGAAGAAGTCGGTAAGACTACTCGTCACGGCACCTTCTTCCAGATGAATGGTAATTTTTCCTTTGGAGATTACTTCAAGCGTGAAGCCATCGAATTTGCATGGGAATTTCTTACCAAATCTCAAGCAGAAGGCGGACTGGGTCTTCCTAAGGAAAAACTTTGGGTCACAGTTTTCAAAGATGACGACGAGTCAATCGGTATTTGGCAGGATGTAGCTAATCTTCCACTCGAGCGCATTCAACGTCGTGGAATGAAGGACAACTACTGGTCAACCGGGCAGCCTGGTCCAGCTGGACCTTGTTCCGAAATTTACTATGACCGAGGTCCAGAGTATGGGGCTGAAGGCGGTCCAGAAGAGGATGAAAACCGATACATCGAGATCTGGAATCTCGTTTTCATGCAGTATGAGCGCGGCTTGGGCGGGGGCAAGGAAGATTTCGAAATTCTTGGCGAGCTACCTAAGAAAAACATCGACACCGGAATGGGACTTGAGCGTGTTGCATTCCTAATGCAAAATGTTGAGAACCTTTATGAAATAGATCAGGTAAGACCGGTATTAGATGTTGCTTCTGAACTATCTGGCATTGCCTATGGCCAATCCGAAATCAACGATGTTCGGCTTAGAGTAGTCGCCGATCACGTTCGAAGTGCACTCATGCTAATCGGCGATGGAGTATCTCCTGCAAACGATGGACGAGGTTATGTGCTTCGTAGATTGCTTCGTAGGACTGTTCGAGCCATGCGCCTTCTTGGAGTCAACGAACCTGTTTTCGCAAAACTCTTTAAGGCCTCAAAAGAGGCAATGGTTGATGCCTACCCAGAACTAGAGAACGAATTTTCTAGAATTCTTGCCACTGCGGTAGCCGAAGAAGAGGCGTTCTTACGCACTCTAGCCAGCGGAACTACCGTATTAGAAAATGAGATTGCCAACGCTAAGAATTCAGGATCAAAAGAGCTCTCCGGCGAAGTTTGTTTCCTACTTCACGACACATACGGATTCCCAATTGACTTGACCATTGAGATTGCTGAGGAGAACAACTTAGCCGTAAATCGCGCTAGCTTTGACGAACTCATGTCTGAGCAAAAACAAAGAGCTAAGGCTGACGCGAAACTGAAGAAGGCCGGCGGGGTCGATCTTTCCGTTTACTCTGAGTTCAGAGCGTTAGG
>CAYUBJ010000032.1:0-2214 GCA_964443065.1 uncultured Rhodoluna sp. | reverse complement strand
AATTGTTCGTAAGGGTGAAATCAAAGTTGGACAGCAGGTTCTGACAAGCGTAGATCCGACCTGGCGAATCGGAGCAGCCCAGGCTCATTCGGCTACCCACGTTGTGCACGCGGCTCTTAGGCAAGTGCTCGGACCGACAGCCTTGCAATCTGGTTCGTTTAATAAGCCCGGCTACATGAGACTAGATTTTTCCTGGAACTCTGCGCTTAGCCAAGAGACGAAATCCGAAATCGAGGAAATCTCGAATCTCGCAATTCGACAGGACTTAGCTGTCAGCGCTCAGTTCATGTCACTACCTGAGGCAAAGGCATTCGGTGCAGTTGCACTTTTCGGTGAGACCTATGACGAGAGCGTTCGAGTAATTCAAATTGGTGGACCTTGGTCAAGAGAACTTTGTGGTGGAACTCACGTGTCACGTTCATCGCAAATTGGTTTAGTTTCGGTAACTAATGAGTCTTCTGTTGGTTCAGGTTCTAGACGTTTGGAAGCAAATGTCGGACTTGAAGCTATTGCAGCATTTAACAGGGACAGATTGCTACTAAACACCATCGCCGAACAACTAAAGAGCTCACCTGCTAATGCAGCAGAGCGAGTGCAGCAAATCATGGCAGAACTCCGAGATGCACAGCGTACGCTGGCTCAAGTCGAAGCCAAAGCCCTGCAGGCTGCGATACCCGAACTAATTTCCAAGGCAAAGACTGTGGGCGGGGTTTCATTGGTCGCTGAGAAGATTTCTGATGTGTCAAGCAATGACGCGCTGCGTGATTTGACTATCCAGCTCAGGGACAGACTTATAAATCAATCCAGTGTGATTGTTCTTATCGCTGAAATCGATGCGAAGCCTCAAATCTCGGTAGCAGTTACTCCCAAGGCTCAGGAATTGAATCTAAAGGCTGGCGAAATCGTTAAGCGACTCTGTGCAATCCTTGGCGGTGGCGGGGGCGGAAAAGCCGATCTCGCTCAAGGTGGAGGAACAGACGCGTCTAGGATTTCCGAGGCGCTAAGAGAACTCGAAACGAGTCTCGGTAAGTGATTCGTCAAGGCAGGCGATTTGCTCTTGATTTTGGGTCAGCCCGAATTGGTATCGCTGTCTGCGACAGGGAAGGAATCCTGGCCGTCCCCGTTGCAACGCTTTCGAATAACGAAGAAGCAATATCCGCATTTTTAGGCATGATGGACGGTGACGTTTTGGAGATCTATGTTGGTTTGCCACTTAACCTATCTGGCGAGCGAACACAATCCACTAATAATGCATTGGACTATGCCCGTACCCTCGCTGAGTTAACGCTGATTCCAGTGCGATTGATAGATGAACGGCTTACTACATCTCAGGCAAATCGTCAGCTTCGAGAAGTAGGAAAAAGTCAGAAGCAGGGTCGAGAGTCAATAGATCAGATGGCTGCCGTGGCAATTCTGGAATACGCTCTAAACATGGAGCGAAACACAGGAAAGCCTCCAGGTAGCGAGATCAAGGAGTGGTTAGAAGAAAATGACTGACCTCAGGCCTCGTAGAAGAAAATCTTTGCTACCAAAGCGAATCATGTACGGTTCTATCGCTCTGCTATTGATTGCCGTGTCAGCTTTTCTGTTTAGAGGTCAGATTAGAGACCTCGCCGATCAGCTAAGCGGTGCAGAGTATTCGGGAACGGGCCAAGGCCAGGTTGCATTCGTTATTGAAACTGGAGATACCGGTGAGGACATAGCGAAGCGGCTTTTTACCGAGGGAATCACCAAGAATCTTTCGGTAACCTTGCGCAAGATATACGCTGCCAACCCAACTTTTTACCCAGGGACTTATTTAGTACCCAAAGAAATTAGCACGACGCAGGCGCTCAGCATAATCACGAATAAATCAAACATTCAGGTTGAGCGGGTAACGATTCCAGAAGGACTGCGCATGAGCTCAGTTTTTCGTATCCTTTCCGAAAAGACGGGAGTGGCTGTTACAAGCTTTGAAAAAGCAGCGAAAAGATTAGGTGACTTCGATGTTCCAAAAGCTGCCCCTTCACTTGAGGGTTATTTGTATCCAGCAACCTATGACTTTGCTCCAAACCTGAATGCGAAAGACATCATCTCAATCATGGTTGAAAGAACGAAGCAGCAACTCAAGGATGATGGCGTTGCCAAAAAAGATTGGCATAAGACGCTCACTCTTGCATCTGTGGTTCAATCCGAGGCGAGACTAACTCAGGATTTCTACAAAGTTTCGAGGAC
>CAYUBJ010000031.1:0-12774 GCA_964443065.1 uncultured Rhodoluna sp. | reverse complement strand
TAGTTCGAAACTGGCAGATTGACGAAGTGGTTCCTGTGCTCCTTGAGGCAGTTTCTAAATCAGACTTGCCACCCGCTGAAGAAACTACAGCTTAGGTTCTTCTTTAGCTTTGACTTCCTCGAGTGGCCTCGCATGAGGAACTTTTGCTCCAAGAACTTGAGCGACGATGTCCTGGGCTATCAATTGTGCGTTCAAACCGACACGATCGAGAATCTCAGTTCTTGACGCGTGTTCAATAAACTCATCCGGAAGGCCGAGTTCGTTTAGCGCTGTGTCAATTTGATGACTTCTCAAATCTTGTCGAATGCGGGTTCCAATTCCACCGACTTTAACCCCATCTTCCAATGTGACTACAAGTCTGTGGTTTTTCGCTAGGTCTATGACAGATTGCCTTACTGGTACCACCCAACGTGGATCAACGACCGTAGCCCCGATGCCGTGGGCAGCGAGCAACTCTGCTACCTTAATTGCCGTAGTAGCCATAGCTCCTACAGCTACCAGCAGCACATCTTTAGCTGAAGCTTCGGTGAGTATGTCCACACCATCAGGAAGTCTGCGAACCGCTTGGATGTCTTGACTTGCTGCACCTTTTGGAAAACGCAACACGGTTGGCCGGTCCTCTATCGCTACTGCTTCAGCAAGCTCTTCTTTTAGTCTTTGGGCGTCTCTTGGAGCTGCTATCTCAATACCAGGAACAATTTGTAGTAGGGCTAGATCCCACATTCCATGGTGGCTGGCACCGTCTGGACCGGTTACACCAGCGCGGTCAAGAATAAATGTCACTCCAGCCTTATGCAGAGCAACGTCCATCAATACTTGATCGAAGGCGCGGTTCATGAACGTTGAATAGATTGCAACAACTGGATGCAGACCACCAAAAGCTAATCCAGCGCTTGACGCAACTGCGTGCTGCTCGGCAATTCCTACATCGAATACTCGATCTGGGTACTTTTCTGCCAACTTATGAAGTCCAACTGGGATAAGCATGGCTGCTGTCAGTCCGACAACTTTAGGATTTGAATCAGCTATGCGAACAATCTCGTCGGCGAAAACTCCCGTCCAAGATGGTCCAGAACTTGCTTCCAAGGATTTTCCAGTATTCCTATCAATCTGACCTACTGCGTGGAATTGATCATCAACGTTCTCTTCGGCCAGAGTAAAACCTCTACCCTTTTGGGTAATAGCGTGGACAATTACTGGGGCTCCGTATTGCTTAGCCTGCTTGAGGGCTTGTTCAAGAGCCTCGATGTCATGCCCGTCAATCGGACCGATGTATTTCAAATCAAGGTTCGGAAACATACTCTTCGGGGTGAAAGTACCGAGCAGGCCTTTACCTGCACCACGAAGGGTTGCATAAACAAGTCGGCCAACCACTCCGAATCGTGCGAAGAACTTTCTCGATCCTCGATACATACGCTTGTAGAAGGGCTCGGTTCTAACGTTGTTGAGATATCTGGCCAGTCCACCAATCGTCGGAGCATACGATCTACCATTGTCGTTAACAACAATGATGAGATTTCTGTCGTTGTCGTCACTGATGTTGTTGAGTGATTCCCAAGCCATGCCACCGGTGAGAGCGCCATCTCCGATTACAGCAACTACAGTTCGATCAGCTTGCCCAGTAAGTCGGTACGCCTTTGCAATTCCATCAGCCCAGGCAAGCGAAGAAGAAGCGTGCGAGGATTCAACAACATCATGCTCTGATTCACTTCTTTGCGGGTAGCCAGCTATGTCTCCCCTAGTTCTAATGCCTGAAAGGTCAGTTCGACCGGTTAGTAGTTTATGGACATAGCTTTGGTGACCGGTGTCGAAAATAATTCGATCTTTAGGCGAGTCGAAAACTCTGTGCAGTGCAAGGGTGAGTTCGACCACACCTAGGTTTGGGCCTAAGTGCCCTCCTGTGGAGGTTATGGTCTCAATAAGATACTCGCGAATCTCTTGAGACAGATCTTTTAGCTCAGCCTCGTTTAGACCTTTGAGGTCTTCAGGAGATTTAATGTCGCTAAGCTTTGGCATTATTAGCCAACCAATCCACGAAGAACATACTGCAAGATGCCGCCGTGACGGTAGTAATCAGCTTCACCTGGTGTGTCTATTCTTAGAGAAACTTCGAAACGGACTTCCGGCTTACCTGGAGCAGAGTGAGCTGACGGTCTAGCGATAACTGTGAGTCGCTTTGGCGTCACGCCATTATTCAGCTCTTCGACACCAATAACATCAAATTCTTCCGTGCCATCTAAGCCCAGAGTATTTGGGTTCTGTCCATCCAGGAACTGCAGTGGCAGTACACCCATGCCAATGAGGTTGCTTCGGTGGATACGCTCAAAGCTCTCAGCGATTACAGCTCTAACTCCAAGTAGAGCTGTTCCCTTCGCCGCCCAGTCGCGAGAGGAACCTGAGCCGTATTCTTTGCCAGCAAGTATTACCAGAGGAGTTCCTGCAGCCTGGTAGTTCATCGAGGCATCATAGATAAAACTTTGCGGTCCCTCTGGAAGAGTGAAATCCCTAGTAAAACCACCTTCAACACCATCGAGAAGTAGATTCTTCAACCTGATGTTGGCAAAGGTTCCGCGAATCATTACCTCGTGGTTACCCCTTCGAGAGCCATAGGAATTAAAGTCAACTCTGCTTACGCCATTCTCAGTTAGGTATTTACCTGCCGGAGAATCGACCTTGATTGAGCCGGCCGGAGAGATGTGATCTGTTGTAACCGAATCACCCAACTTGGCAAGCACCCTAGCTCCAGTTATTCCAGAAACAGGCTTTGGCTGCATGGTCATGCCTTCAAAGTAAGGCGGCTTTCGCACGTAGGTGCTCTTCGGGTCCCAGCTAAAGGTTGCGCCGGTTGGCGTAGGGATCTGCTTCCACCGGTCGTCGCCTTCGAATACCGATGCGTACTGCGTCTTGAACATGTCAGACGAAATTGTGCTATCGATAGTTTCCTGAACTTCTTCAGGTGTTGGCCAAATATCGCGCAGGTAAACCGGTTGACCAGATTCGTCAAGCCCCAGTTGATCCTTTTCGAAATCGAAATCCATCGTGCCAGCAAGTGCATACGCAACAACAAGTGGTGGTGATGCCAGATAGTTCATCTTGACATCTGGGTTGATGCGGCCTTCAAAGTTTCTATTTCCGGATAAGACAGCTGTCACAGCTAGATCGTGCTCATTTACGGCTTCACTGATTGCAGGGTCAAGCGGACCAGAGTTTCCAATACAAGTCGTGCAACCGTAGCCAACTAGATCAAAACCAAGTGCATTTAGATCTTCTGTCAAGCCTGCTTTATCAAAGTATTCAGTGACTACTTTTGAACCAGGAGCTAGTGAAGTTTTTACCCAAGGCTTGCTCTTTAATCCCTTTGCCGCGGCCTTTCGAGCAAGTAAGCCAGCAGCCATCATTACCGATGGATTGGATGTGTTCGTACAGGAGGTGATTGAGGCTATAGCAACATAGCCATTGTCAATCGAGTAATCCTTGCCTTTTACTGCAGCTTGGTTACTGCTCTCTGCCGAATAAGTCGCGATGTCCTTTTGATACTTTTGCTTAGCGTCACTCAATTGGATACGATCTTGTGGTCGCTTAGGTCCTGCAATCGATGGCACAACGGTGTTCAAATCAAGTTCGAGATACTCGCTGTATTGAGCCTCATTATTTGGATCATGCCAAAGTCCTTGAACTTTTGCATACTCTTCAACAAGGGCAATCTGCTCTTCAGAACGGCCAGTCGACCTAAGGTATTCAATAGTTACTTCATCGATTGGGAAAATTGCGACGGTTGATCCGAACTCCGGACTCATGTTTCCAATAGTCGCGCGGTTTGCCAAAGGAACAGAGCCAACACCGGCTCCATAAAACTCAACAAACTTTCCAACCACTCCGTGCTTGCGCAACATCTCGGTGATGGTAAGCACGACATCCGTGGCGGTTGCCCCCGTCGGGATTGCGCCAGTCAACTTGAAGCCAACGACTTTAGGAATCAGCATCGATACTGGTTGGCCGAGCATAGCTGCCTCGGCCTCGATGCCACCTACTCCCCAACCTAAAACACCTAATCCATTAACCATGGTCGTGTGTGAGTCAGTACCAACACAGGAATCTGGGTAAGCAGTTAGGACACCGTCGATTTCTCGGGTCATCACCGTTCTTGCCAAATACTCGATGTTTACCTGGTGGACAATGCCTGTGCCCGGTGGAACAACTTTGAAATCGTTGAAGGCTCCTTGGCCCCAGCGCAGGAACTGATAGCGCTCACCATTGCGCTCATACTCATAGGCAACGTTTCGCTCAAATGCATCGGGGCTTCCGGCCACATCAATTACTACGGAGTGGTCGATAACTAGCTCTGCCGGGGCCAGTGGGTTTACCTTTTTAGGATCTCCACCTAGAGCTGAAACTGCTTCACGCATGGTGGCTAAATCAACCACGCAAGGAACGCCGGTGAAGTCCTGCATTATTACGCGAGCTGGCGTGAATTGAATTTCGGTGTCTGGCTCTGCAGTTGGGTTCCAATTTGCTAATGCCTCGATGTGAGCCTTGGTTATGTTTGCGCCATCTTCGGTTCGAAGGAGATTCTCTAGCAGGATCTTGAGGCTGTATGGCAAGGGTCTGGATAGCGCTTTATCGAGTCGATAAATGCGATATTGCTTACCTGAAACGTCTAAAGACGCGCTTGATCCAAAACTGTTAACCTTAGACAAAAGGCCACTCCTAGCCGAAAAATAACTCTTACTTATCCAAATTACCATCTGCGGCTGGGGTTATCACCTTGCGAAGCAGAAGCCAGGAGATCCAAATCATCACGAGAAATAGAGGCGTTCCCATCACCAAGCGGACAAAACCTAGGGTAACTACCTGATTAGTCAGGTAGAGCGGTACCTGAATTGCAAGTCGCAGAGCGAAAAAGGCTACCCAAAGTAGGGTGACCACATCAAAGAATCTGACTTTCCGCCGGTCTTTTCGCCATTCGACACCCTGACCCGTGAAGAATCCAACCAACAGTCCAATAGCTGGGAATCTGACCATGACGCTGAGTAAAAGTCCCGCAGCGTAAGCGCTATTGGTCCAAAAACCCGGCAGATAGTAGTCAGCAGCCTGCCCATCGGGTCGAACAGTTAGGTAAATGGCTAGAGCTATTCCCAAAACTGGACCAAGCAGCTGATCCCAAGGCCGTTTCAACATGAAATGTCTAATTGCAAGAACCAAGGTTGCTACTCCAACTACGCTTGCTGAGATAATCACGTTCTGGGTTAGCGCGAAGGTAAGCACATAAAGAAAAGCTGGAACACTGGCTTCGATTATTCCCTGAATACCGCCAACTGAGGCGAGCAAGGATTTCGCATCAACTTTATAACCGTCTTCGGTTTGCTTTAGACCGTAGCGTTCAATGCTTGGTTTTTTCTTGTTCACAAACTTCCCTTTGGAACGATAGCTCCGGTTGGCAACTCAAGCGGGAGTAACTCCCTAGGTGGCAATGGAAGTTGGCCACGGTTAATAACGATTCCCTTGTAAAAATCCTCGAGAAATGTTCGCTGCTCGAGATCGGTTAACGCTCTTCCAGACATGGTTCCTCTAACTAGCCACCTCTCCCCTGACGCGGCAAACATCCGAACTGGTTGCACTGGTTTTCCGGCTAGTGCTAGCTCAGCCATGAGTTCGGTTCCGAAAGGACCAACCTGTCTCTGCACTGCTACCGCTTGAGCACTTAAGTTTGCCTCAATGTCTTCTAAAACAGAGTCCCAGATGTATTCGCCTTTTGGACTTGCAAAAGCCTGGACTTGTAGCGAACTTTCTTTGTAATCGAAAGAGAGAGCGACTATGCGTCCTGTGCCTTCTTCAACCTCTGCTCGGACTGTGACAAGTGGACTTGGCACGAAACTTATCGAACCAAATACCGCAACTTCCGAAGGCGCAGTTGGATCGGAACTATCGTAGGGACCATTTAGCGTGAAATCAGCGTTCAACTACTTCACCCCCGTAGAGCCGAAGCCCTGAGAGCCTCTTTGTGAGCCAGGTAGTTCGGAGACAGCGATGAACCTAACCTGCTCGTAAGCTTGAAAAATTATCTGAGCAATTCGATCACCACGAGAAATTGAGAAAGGCTCTCTAGAGTGATTGATGAGCGGCACCATGATCTCGCCTCGGTAGCCTGAGTCAATCGTTCCTGGTGCGTTTAGCACTGTAATTCCATTTTTCACAGCCAAACCACTTCTAGGGTGAACCAGCCCAACATAACCGTTTGGAATGGCAATCCTCACACCTGTTGGCACCAAGGCGCGGTCGCCAGGTTCTAGAACGATGTCTACTGCAGCACGAAGGTCATAGCCAGCGTCCCCAGGGTTGCCTAAGGTGGGTAACAGATCTGGGTCTGAATTGATTAGAACTTCGATTTGGGTCATGAGCGTATTCTAAAGGTATGCCACAAAGCCAAGAAATCTATCCATACCGCGAGCGAGTCCTGCCTGGGTTGCTTTTTTACGCGGCAACGTTGGTGTTCCCAGGTGCACTGTTTCTCATTTCTCTACCCTTCGGTGAAGAGCTTGCCTATCTAGTAGTGCTTGGCTCAATAGTGAGCATTTTTGGCTTGAGTTGGCTTTCTTCACCAGTAATCTTCATAGACCAGAAAACACTACAGCTGGGTAAAGCGGTGATTCCTCGAGAATTGCTTTCAAAGGCAACGGTCATCTCAAGCCATGAAAGTTTTGCTGCGAAGGGCAGAAATCTGGACATGAAAGCATTCGTGAGATTTCAACCAGCGGTCAAAGGCCTAGTCAAGGTAGAACTTTCTGATCCAAATGATCCAACGCCCTATTGGCTGTTCTCAACCAGAAACCCAGAGATTATCGTCGAACGACTTAATCGGCGCTAGTGAGCGCAGTCAACACAAACCGGCCCGTATTGGCCGTCTTTCTTGGCCTTTTGTGAGTGGTGCTTCACAATGAAACATTCACTACAGGTGAATTCATCTTCCTGCTTCGGCACCACAATGACTTCAGCGTCTTCGCTGGTCACCTCAGGTAGGGCAAAAGACTCGCCGTGATCGTCTGCATCTAAATCAGATGTTGCCGACTTTGCTTCAGGAACACGTTCTTTGAGAACCTCGATTGACTCGGTATCGTCGTCATTCTTGCGAGGTGCATCGTAATCGGTAGCCAATTACTTTCCTTTCGAGAAATAGATTAGGCGCGGAAAGTATGTTCCATAAGCAGTAAAAATGCAACTTTATTCGCCTGTGTCTTGGGTATTTTCACAGGCTCAGAAGGTTCTGGGCGTGTCGCAAATTGAGAAATCAACCAAGAATAGAGCGCAATTGGTGCGAAACTACTGGCAGAAGGGTTGCTAATGGCTGATTTAAGAATTACTGGTGTAGCAAACAACCAACTGGAGCTGCAAGCCCCAGATGGCACTAGACACTATCTAGACATCTCAGACGACCTGCTCAAGGCGCTCAAATCCAGAGAAGTGAGCCTTCCGCAGTCGGTCACCCCTCGAGATATTCAGCAGCAAGTTCGCCTAGGTGCTTCGATTGAAGAAGTTGTTCGGGAAACCGGCGCTGATGTTGATTTGGTAACCAAGTTCGCAAGACCGATTATCGCTGAGTTGAACCACATTGTTGAATTGGCGAAGAACATCCGAATCAGCCTCGCTGGTGACAGATTTGCGGAGCCGACACTGGTTGAGTTTGGGTCAATCATGGATGAGAGATTGCTAAACAATGGCGCTACGAACATCTCTTGGAAATCGAGAAAGAGCGCTGAAGGAGATTGGCTAGTCTCAATTGGGTTTGATACTAATCAAGGGCATGGCATCGCTACCTGGTCTTTCGATCCAAAACAGCTATTTCTTGCACCTGAGAATGAAGCAGCGCTGCAACTGTCTAACGGGGTGCCAGTATCTGCAGTGTCTAAAACAGTGCCGCTAAGTCAAGAGGCACAGGAACCGCAACCAATAGTTGAAGTAGAGTCGGAGATTGTTCCTGAACGCACTGTTTCACTTACTGTGGTTCCCGAAGTAGTCGAAGAACCGGAAGATCCTGAAACTAATGACTTGTTCGAGGAACCATTCACAGGCGCTACTCTGACTGTTGTTGAAGAAATTGTCGAGATCGAAGAAGAGGTTTACGCAGAACCAACTCCTGCGGATGAGGTAGTTGAAGTCCCGTCAGAACCTGATCAAGCTCAAGCCGAGCCAAACAAAGAGGAAGCTTCAAAACCGCAGACTAATAGTCGATGGGCTGAAGTTCTCTTCGGCTCGAAAGAAGACGAAGAGGAAACTTTTTAGCAGTTCACTCGGATGAGCGGGATTGTTAGTTCTCTTTCGCTGAGCCCTCCGTGGTGACCTATGTTGCGAAGAGATTTCGGTCTTGAGAAGGCGCGGTGATATAGCGCAACATTTTTCCTGGCAACAATCCAAAAATCTGGAATCAACTCGGGTCTATCTCCGCTGGTCTTCCAATAACCAGAACTTAGTAGTTCGTCGATCTCGAATACGTAACACGAATCACCTAAGACAGATCTCACAATCTCAATCTTGTCCTGCCTACTTGCCTGATCCTTGAGATAAATCATCAGTCCTCGTGTATCTCCCCCAACAAAAAGCAGTTCCTCTGAGCTAATCACTTCATCCATGAAGATTTTGTTTTGCTCTGTCACGTCTATAACGCCATGGTCAGCTGTGATGATGACTCCAGCATTAGACGGTAGTTCGCTGAGAAACTTTCCAACCAAAGAATCAAGAAGTTCAACTTGCTCGATCCACTTGTTTGAGCCCACGCCGTAATGGTGCGCAGTCTGATCTAACTCGGGTATGTATAAATAGATAACCCGGGGTTCACTCTGCTTCAAAATCTGAGTAGCCTTCTCGAATCTTGATTCGATGGTTTCCGCCACTCTGAATCTTGCAGCTGGCATGGTCGCCGCGGTAAGACCAGTGTCTTCATAAGTAGACTGCGAAATGACGTCAAACCCAATTCCCAATTCTTTCGCGGTCTCAGAAACTGTGGTCAATCTTTGGAAACTACTCGCCGACTCCTGGTCCACCCAACCTGAGAGTAGATTCATGGCTTGACCTGTTGAACGATCAAATAGGTTGTATCCGTAGAATCCTGTTTCGTCTGGTCGTTTGCCAGTCGCAAAAGATGTTAGTGAAGTTGAAGTTGTGGCCGGGAAGTAACAACTTGCCTTTTCAACATGGAGGCTGTTCAAATGCCTTGCATGTCCCGCAGCGTCTTTGAGGTTGTAGAAGCCAAGACCGTCAACCATGACCACGCAAATCGATTTTTTAGATGAGAGGCCTAGAGCATTTGACTCTCCCTGTACGGCAGCTAGAGCACTTATCAACACATCGCCAAGCCTCCCCAAGCTTTTGGGAGGGGAAGGTAGCATCGTAGACATCGGAATAATTCTGCCACAGCTGAACGAACAAGCCGAAAGATCATGACAGATAGCAAGAACGAAGAGCGTTTTCCTGAAGAACGTATTGTCGATATCGACCTAACGAAGGAATTGAGCGATTCCTTTCTTGAATATTCCTACTCGACTATCTATGCAAGAGCACTTCCTGATGCCAGAGATGGACTAAAGCCGGTTCATCGAAGAATCATCTACCAAATGGGTGAAATGGGGCTAAGGCCAGACCGCGGTCACGTGAAATCAGCTCGTGTTAGTGGCGAAGTGATGGGTAAGTTGCACCCGCACGGTGATGGAGCTATCTACGACGCCATGGTCCGAATGGCGCAACCTTTCACACTAAGAGTTCCACTTATAGATGGACATGGTAACTTCGGTTCGCTCGATGATGGCCCCGCTGCAGCACGTTATACCGAAACCAGGCTTGCGCCGGCAGCTCTCCTGATGAACGAGAGCCTTGATGAGGACGTAGTCGATTTCAAGCCAAACTACGATGCACAGCTTTCTGAGCCTGAAGTACTGCCTGCGGCATTCCCGAACCTTTTAGTGAACGGCTCTTCCGGTATTGCCGTTGGTATGGCAACTAACATGGCGCCACACAACATGCGCGAGGTCATCGCTGGAGCTATTGCGCTATTGAACAACACTAAGTTGCAGAGCGAAGATCTTATGGAATACATTCCAGGTCCTGATTTGCCAACTGGCGGAGTGATTGTTGGAACCGAAGGTATTCGCGAGGCTTACCTCACCGGAAGAGGAAGCTTCAAAACTAGAGCCAAAGTAACAGTAGAAAGTGTGTCACCAAGGAAACTTGCGCTTGTGGTGACCGAACTGCCTTATTTGGTGGGACCTGAGCGGGTCATTGAGAAAATCAAAGACGGTGTAAACAGCAAGAAGCTCCAAGGTATCTCGGATGTAATCGACCTGACCGATAGAAACAACGGCTTGAAACTTGTTATCGAACTAAAGACAGGCTTCGATCCAAATACAGTCTTGGAGCTGCTCTATAGGTTCACCCCGCTTGAGGAATCATTCAGCATAAATAATGTGGCTTTAGTAGAAGGTAGGCCAGAAACCCTAGATCTTAGGGACCTGCTCGGAGTCTACCTAGCCCACAGAATCGTTGTTACAAAGCGCAGAAGCGAAAATAGATTAGGAAAGAAACAAGCGAGACTTCACCTAGTTGAAGGTTTATTGAAGGCCATTCTCAGTATTGATGAGGTCATCAAGATCATTCGGAATTCAAATGAAGTTGACGACGCTCGTCAAAAGTTGATGAGCAAGTTCAAACTAAGTGAACTTCAGGCTGAATACATTCTTGAGCTAAAACTTCGCAGGCTAACAAAGTTCTCCAAACTTGAACTAGAAGCTGAGAATAAAGAGCTTGCCAAGGAGATTGCAGCACTTAAGAAGATTCTTAGTAGTGAGAAGGAACTAAGAGACGTCGTTACCAAAGAGCTTCAGGATGTTGCCGACAAGTATGGTGACGATCGACGAACAACTATCACAGATGGCGTTACAGAGCTAAAGCCAGTAAGTGCCGCTAAAGCAGCTGCTGTGGATGCTCAACTCGCCGACTCCCCTTGCTTTATTGTCCTTACCGCCAGCGGTCAAATACAGCGGACCGTGCTTAGGCCAGAGCCACAAAACAAACGTAAAAAGCACGATGCAATCAGAGCAGTAATTTCCAGCACGACAAGAAGTGATGTCGGCTTCCTAAGTTCGGATGGAGTTATGCACAGAGTCCATTCAAGTGACATACCTGGAACAGAGGCAGGCTTCGACGCAGGTAGCAGCATTAGTGCGGCCGAATTCCTCGGTTTGGCTAAGAACATTCGGCTACTAGGTCTATTTGAGCTAACCGAAGATACCGTCATAGCGATGGGGACCAGACAAGGTGTTGTTAAGAGACTCGCCGGCGATTTCCAACCAAAGGCTAGCTTCGAAGTTATCTCACTCAAAAACGGGGACGAACTAGTAGGAGCCGCGGTAAGCGCTGAAGATCACGAACTGATTTTCGTCACTGACGATGCTCAGTTCCTCCGATTCGAGGCAAGTTTGGTTAGACCTCTAGGTCGAGGAGCTGCTGGAATGGCAGGTATAAAGATTGCTGACGGAGCTAAGGCAATTTATTTCACATCAATCGCGCCGACAAAAGACACAGTCGTTCTAACCGCGGCAAACAACAGCAACTCACTTGGCGCCGTGGATTCGGGAAGCTTGAAAGTCAGCGAAATTGGAGAATTTCCTGCCAAAGGCCGAGCTACTGGTGGTGTCAGAGCGCATAAATTTATCCGCGACGAGAATCAGCTCTACTTTGCCTACGTTGGCGACAAGCCTGTGCTTGCAAGTTCCTCAAGCGGAAAACCCCTCGAAATAAACGAGAAGCTTGCTAAGCGAGATGCCTCAGGGAGCCCACTGAGTGGAACAATCATTTCAGCAGGAAGCGCCTAAGCGTCAATACGCTCTCTCTCGAAATTATCTGCTTGATCGATAATGAAATCTCTGCGCGGCGCGACCTCGTTGCCCATAAGCAACTCGAACATCTTCTCAGCCTGTTCAGCGTCGGCTACAGTAACCCTTCGAAGTGTCCTGCTCTTTCGGTCCATTGTCGTTTCGGCTAGCTGATCAGCGTCCATCTCACCTAAGCCTTTGTAACGTTGGATAGGTTCCTGATACTTCTTTCCGGCCTTGCTCAATTTCGTTAGAAGATTCTCAAGCTCACTTTGAGAATATGTGTAGACGACCTCATTGGCTTTAGAGCCGGGATTTACAATGACCACTCTGTGTAATGGTGGAACAGCAGCGAACACCCTTCCATCTTCAACCAAAGGCCGCATGTATTTATAGAACAGAGTCAATAACAATGTTCTGATGTGAGCACCATCCACGTCTGCGTCGCTCATCAAAATGATTTTTCCGTATCTAGCTGTTGCTAAATCGAAGGTTCTGCCGGATCCTGCACCGAGAACCTGAATAATGGATGCGCATTCGGCATTATTCAACATGTCGGAGATTGCAGCCTTCTGCACGTTCAGGATCTTTCCACGAATTGGAAGTAATGCCTGATACTCACTGTTGCGTGCGAGTTTTGCAGTACCAAGAGCAGACTCACCCTCTACGATGATTAACTCGGAATCAAGTGTGTCTTGGGTCCTGCAATCAACAAGCTTTGTAGGAAGCGAAGAGGATTCAAGCGCAGTCTTTCGTCGTTGGGTTTCCTTATGTGTTCTTGCGGAAACCCTTGTCTTCATCTCATTGATAACTTTTTCAAGGACCAGGGCAGTTTGATTCTTATCGTCCCGCTTAGAACTGTTGAATCTATCTGTAAGGGCCTTAGTTACAACATTCGCAACGATGTTTTTGATTG
>CAYUBJ010000030.1:0-12963 GCA_964443065.1 uncultured Rhodoluna sp. | reverse complement strand
GACTGGTAGTACTCCTTAGCAGAGTTCAGGTTTAGGTCCTTGCCATACTTGGTCAAAGCTAGGTCAGCACCGCCGTCTGGATCAGCAATAGCAGCCTTCCAACCCTGAATTGTTGCCTTCAAGAATGCCTTTAGAGCATCGCGCTTGTTGTCAATTGAATCCTGAGTAACTACGAAGCTCTCAGTAACAAATGGCAGACCGTTGTCAGCGAACAATAGGTTGGTTACTGGGTAACCCTGGTCTTCAACAACGAAAGACTCGTTGGTAACGTAAGCCAAGAAACCATCTACTTCGCCGTTTACTAGTGGGGCTGGGTCATACTGAACTGGAACCTTGGTTACCTTAGCGGCATCAATTCCGTTTGCCTTTAGCAGTGCGTCGAATAGAGTTTCGTTTGGACCAGCCTGAACACCAATGCGCTTACCAATTAGGTCATTGACTGTCTGGATGTTTGCGCCTTCCTTCAGAGAAAGAATGGTGAATGGGTTCTTCTGGTAGGTAGTTCCAATAATCTTTAGCGGAGCGTCCTCGTTCAAGATAACTGGAGCAGTTGAGATTGGGTTAGCGATACCGACTAGAGCATTTCCAGAAAGAACTTCTGCTTCGGTAGCTGCAGGACCAGCAATCAGGTTCACCTTGCTGAAGCCAGCGTCGGTGTAGTAACCGTTTTCTACAGCGAAGTATGCGCCGGAGAACTCGGAGTTTTTGATCCAGGAAAGCTGAATGTTCAACTCACCGAAATCAGCTGCCTTCTCGGCTGGAGCACAACCGGTTAGGGCAAGCGCTGAGACTGCCAAAGCAGCGGTCAGTGCGGATAGACGACCTTTGAGGCCTTTTGATTTTGAAGACACTAATTAACCTTTCGAATAGGGATATTCAAGTGAAATAAAGCAATTACTTATTCGCCATATATCTGTGGGCTTTTAGTCCCGTTATCCAGCGTTGGCGTAAGTAGAGTTTGGCATATGTAAGATTGGCGACACGCCGAAAAACTGAAGAAACCCTGAATATTTATTGGTTAGCAGGTCAAATTCGCTAGCCAAGGGTCTGTGGCTAGAATCTACCTAATGCACAGTTATCTGGATTTTAGGGGGATGGGTATCTGTTGACTTGGGAAGAAGCCTTACTCACTCTGGCTCGGGCCGTTACGGTGCTGCTGCCGATATTGCTCTCGGGACTGTTCTTTATTGCTTGCATGAAAAAGCGCTGGCTCTTGGTTCTAAATAGGCCCATGGATTTTGGTCTGAAAATAGGCGGGAAAAGGCTTTTTGGGCCAAATAAGAACTGGCGAGGGGCGGTGATCTATCTCACCGGTGGAACCTTAATTACGCTTGTGCTTCACTATCTTTCGCTGAGCCAAGCCTGGGTGGCCCCAGTTTTTGCTGAAAACCCCTGGTTACTTGGACCGCTTTGCTGCGTCGGCTACATCCTGGGGGAGCTCGTAAATAGTTTTATCAAGCGAAGGTTGGATATCGATCCGGGTACCAAAGCTAAAAGCTCGGCTGGTAGAGCCATTCAAGCTTTTTTTGATAATGCCGATGGGGCGATTGGATATGCACTTGTCCTGAACCTATTGTTTTTACCGCAGGGTGCTTATTTGTATGTTGCTCTCGTGCTGGCTTTAGCTGTCCACGCCGGTAGCGATGTACTGATGCGGAAGCTTTCCCTAAAGCATAAAAAGAGCTAGCGCTGAGGCCACCGGCACGGTGAAATTATCTGAGCCTAAGGGCGAAATTCGTTCAACCAGAGTTAACCCAGCGCTAATCAGCAGAGTCCAACCTACATTGGTTATGTTTGTGGCTAACAAAATAACTAGAGTCACAGAGAAAAAAACTACCGAACCGCGAAACATTTTTCGAGGCTGTTTATAGTAATTACTTACTAGGCCAGCAAAACTATCGGCAAAAGTCATAATCAAAATACTCGGTACATACACCTCAGGCTTACCAGAACATACCGCATAACTTGCTATCGCTCCGATTGGAAGAAAAATCTCGCCATAGGTTCTTCGGGTAACCGAGTGGATTGAAGTTAGGATTCCAAATCGCTGGGAGATCAGGCCACCGATAAGCGCAACTGCGGCCAAAGAGAGAAACCATGGAGCAGGCAAAACATAGAAGTTCAATAAAGTGCATAAACCGGTAACGATGTGAGCAATTCTTCTAGTTATTTCTGCTGATGCCCCGAACTTTCTTCGCGAAAGCTCTAGGACTGCCAAGAACCCGATATACATGCCGGCTAGTGCCAGCGCTACCCATAGCTGTTCCATTTATCTTTCCCCCACAATGGCATAGAGCGGTTTGCTCTTCTGCAATTTACTCCGAATAGCTTTACGGCTTTCCGAATTCAAACGCTTGGTGATGAACTTTCCTCGGCTAAGAATGATTGCCCCAAGTAAATTGATTTGTTTTGCCTTCCAAACTCTCACAACATATCTGATCAGAGCCCTATCGTAGGTAGCCAATAGCATCTTCTCGGGTCTAGATGAAATCAATTGCATTAATTCATTGAATACCGCAGCGCCTCGAAATTCGGGTTTGATATAGACCATCCCAACCTCAGCCACATTTGCAGTTAGCGGTTCGCAAGCGGCCCAGCCAGCTAATTCACCATCGACGTAGATAACTGCGAGGTTTTCATTTTTGACTAAATCTCTGAGGATCTCGGGGGAGCGTGGAGTAAGTTCAGGCTGCTTTTGCGATGTTGTGAAGATTTCCTGAATCAGGTGCTCTAAACCATGCCCTGGTATGTCAAAGGTGGCCATTACAGCCATAACAGGCCGCCAATACCAATCAGCACCGAAACTGGAATCCAGAAAATAAGCACACCGGTTTTTCTAGTTTTGATTTGGGAGAGCTGTCCAATTGCCAGCAGGCTAAGAATAACGGCGATTAGCCATTCTCGGTAAGGCAGGTTCTCCAACGGTAAGACCTTATCGGCAACATAGATAACTAAAGTGGCAAGAGACAGATGGCAGGTAATGATGCCTCGGTAGTAGAGGGTCTCACCCTCGCTATAGAAACCTTTGATGTTAAATAGCGCTAAGCGCAAAATACCGAAGGAGAGAATTAGAAAACCAACTATTTGGCCAAGCAGATTTGGAATCAGGTGCTGTGAAGTAACCAGAGCGGCTAGCAGCGAGTAGTTGATCACATCTGACAACGAATCAAGTTGTCTACCAAAATCGCTGGACTTGTTTAGTTTTCTCGCTAGGTAACCATCGAGGACATCCAATTGAAAAGCAATTGCCCCAAAGACAACTGTTAGTTTCAAGTTGCCAGCTAGCAGCGCTCCAATAGCGCTCCAAGAGGCGAGGATGCTCAGCAATGTTACAAGTCCTGGCCAGCCGATAAGTTTTATGAGCTCTTTGGTTCGATTCACTTTTTGATTATCCCCGTATTACCGTTGATGGTTACTATTTCACCGGTTACCAAATTAGTCGTGGCGTTTACCGCCGCAACAATAGCCGGTATTCCTATCTCTCTGGCGATGATGGCGGCATGGGAGAGCGCATTACCTCGTTCGGCAACTATGCCAGCTGCCTGGGTAAACAACAGGGTCCAGCCTGGGTCAATGTAGTGGACCACCAGTATCTTGCCCCTGACATCAACATTTGGATCAAAAGTCTTAACCACAATTACCTCAGCAGTAATCTCGCCCGGGGCAACACCATTACCGGCGATACCGTTCTCGTCCTGAACTGGCTCAACATTGACCTGATGCATTCCGGCAATTCGTCCAAAACCTTGAACGGCTAGAGTCTTCTCCATTTGTTCATACTCAGCAAATTTCTGTTTTCTTGCTTCAACTAAATCTTTGGCATCCAATATCGGGGCATGGGTTCCAACCAACTCATCAACCTCGTGATCGGTGAGCCAATAGATGTCTCTCGGTGCAGCCAAAATGCCTTCCTGATGAAGTGCCTTACCGACGGCATCAAAGCCCTTGCGGGAAAGGTTGAAGGTTTGTGCTCGGTTGAATCTAAAACGCTCACGCCAATCGATTGCCCGCCTAGTGTTTTTGGCAACATAGCGAATTAGCGGTCTGAGGAGAATTGATTGGTTTGTGGGCCAACTAATGGTTCTCGCCTCTTCACTAGGTGAAGCCTCGATACCGGATTTAGCTGATTTTCTAGCCAGTTCCAAAATAGTAAACAGACTGTCGGTCAGTCTTTCGTTTTCTAGCTTTAGTTCGCCTGGTGTTCTTGCACCAAACTCACTTACATATTCTTGGGCAACCTGTTTTACCTTCACCCAGCTTGGTGTCTTTGCTAGATCCTCCAGATCTTCCAAACCTTCAACCAGCATCGCCTCCTCAACCACTTGGCCAAGGCGGCTCAACTGCTCAAGCGGCCTAATGCTCGCTTTATCGGTAAGCCCGGCCATCAGGGAAAGGTAATCTTTAGGGTTCTCACTTTTGGCATAAAGCCTTTGCAGCACACCGTGAAAAACCATCAGCCGAACATCGTTCAAGATGGTCACTGCCCACTCGGCTAAGACCTCCCGACGAATCTTTTTACCAGATTCAAGAATTGTGGCGGCGTTGATGTAGTCAAAGTTGACAGCATCGTAGGCCGCAATCTTTGCTGCTATCGATTTGGCAAAGCGTTTAGAAATACCTTCGGAGCGCAATAGCAGCACCACAAACCTGCAGATTGTTAAAAATGACTTTAGATCCAGTTTGCTCTGCTCTGCCTTACCTCGTTTTCGAACAGGGTTTAGCATCGCTTCAAAGTATTCCTGGTTGCGTTTACCAGGCATAAGTTTGATGGCCTCATACCAATTAGTGATGCGGTAATAAACCCGACCATCCAGATAGCCGAGCATGTTTTCAGTTATCGGTGCCGCATCGGCAATGTCTTTTTCTTTAGCCCCGAGCATCCGGAAGAAAGAAAGATATACAGAACCGTAGAACTGTCGAATGACTGAGTAGGTAAGTGGCAAGGTAATGCCTGGGTAGTTTTCTGAAATGTTGGTGCTGTCCCACTCAAAGCTGTATTCGAGCATCGGTTGGGTGATTGGTCGATACTGCAGGAAGGCAACCCCCTGTTTGTTATAGGCCCACTCGACATCGATTGGTCTTCCTACTGCTGCTTCAATTCGAAGTGAGGCTTCACAGAGCTGTCTTAGTTGGTTGGGAATATCGGCCCTGTTGAGCTCAAAACGAGGAATTCTGAGCTCCTTGGCATCCTCACCTTCAACCACCGTGTTACGCCAACTGTTGGTTATCGCTAACTGAAGCTCGCCGCTACCGTTCTCGGTAAATAAAACACCGGCATTAGATCCATAAAACATCTTCTGGACAATAACCGATCCGGCTAGCAGGAAGTGTCTTATGCCACGTTGTTTCGAGTAGGTGAGCACCTGAGCGGAGAGCATGCTGCTAAAGCACTTGATTGCATGCTCCCGTAGCGCTGACATGCTGAAATCAATATCCAAAAACGTCTCATACTGTCCGGCAAAGGAATCTGTTCCAAGATCTTCAAGCAGGGCAGAGGTGCGAAAACTAACCTTTCCATAGCCCGATAATTCCTGTTCATATTTCAGAATTGCTTGCTCGTTGATTGAAATTTGCTCAAGCAGTTGACTTAGTTTTTGCTCAGTTTCCGACAGTTCTGACTGGTCATTTAGGTAGGCATCAACTGCAACCACCATTTCAGAAGAAAGCTGGTCAAAGTTTTGGAAAATATCTTCAAACGGCAAGGCAATAAAGTCCGGCACTGTTACCCGGTAGATGTCCCGCAACTGAATCAGGTTTTCCGCTTTTGAACCCAGTTTTTTCATAGCAGGAAGCTCAATCCACTTTCCAAAAGGAAAGTAATGGCGACAACTGCTCTAACCGAGTCATTCTTTTTTCTAACCAGAAGCATAAAAAGGCAAGAGAGCAAGCCGATGATTATGAATATTGGTTGCTGTTCCGGTAGATAAAGAAATACTGAACCGAACGCTGTGATTAGGAGCATTATCCAGAATGCTGCGCCTTTCCAAACTGCAAGGTAGGTATCTTGAACTATCTCGCCTGAGGGATTTAGACGAATCTCATACTTTCGCATGATCTCCATGCTGGCCATAAACAAGATAAAAGCACAGGCTTGGCCAAGGCTTACCAGGTTGAGTTCTGTCCTTAGGAGAGTGAAGGACCAGAGCGGGTAAAGAATGAAAATTGCCTGGTGGGAGAGAAAGTAAAGATTGAAGTGTCGATCGAGAAATTCTGGGACGAAGAATTCAAAACGGGTGAGCGCTGAATAGCCAAGTATTGCCAAGTAAAGCCATGCGGCCAATAAGTTGTTGGCGAAGTAACCAGCAAGGTATGCGGTAGCTATCTCGATCAGAAGTGAAACTACCCCGATGCCAATTAGCCGGTTTCGGCTTATGATTCCTCGTTGAACCGGTCGATCCGGGTAGTTGACATTATCGTGTGACGAATCTTTGAATTCGTCGGTCACCCTCATTCGGAGCATGAAAAACAAAAAACCCGTAGCAATACAGATCATTACTGACCAGTTGGGTTCGGTTGAGCTGATTGCGACTAATAGAGCTGCAGTGGCTAGTGAATGGGGAATTGTGATTGGAAGCGGAAATCGCTCACTGAAGTATGCCCGTAGATTGCTCATTTGTTCCCCCTGCTAATTCTGCAACAGGTTTAGGTAAAAACAAACGTTCATGGGGCTTCATTCCGACTTATTTGTTTAATGCTATGGCCTTTGCCTAGAAAACTTGCCCCTACCAGCCAAGCTCTAGTTGCTAACTCCATGACCATGAAAAAGTTACTTTGGTACCGGCTTCATCTAGCCCATTGGCCGGAGGGGCTAGCGGTCCAGCAGGGACCAAACGGTGATTGATCACATCGGGGAAGCGTTTGCGGACATCTCCTGTGCCATCCTGCTTTTCAAAAAATAACGAAATAGAACTGTCAGCTGCGGTTATGTCCTTAACCGCATAGTTCCAACTCTGATCAGACTTAGTGACGGCAACTAAAACCTGACTGCCAATACAATTACTGAAATCTCCAGAAAGTTTGATTTCGGTTACTTTTTTATCTTTCTTGCTGTCAACCTCATAAACAAAGCTAACTGTTGGACTGGCACACTCAGCAGGGAAATTTGCCTCATACGGTTGTGTGTCTGAACCGGTCAGCGATAGCCAGGATGCACCGGCAATATTCAGGCCGAAAAGTAGTAGTACAGCTACGGCAAAGATGGCTTGACGTTTTCTCACTTTTTATGTCTTCCCGGACGGTGCTTTTCCAGCTCGGTTAGGTTTAGGTCATAAACGTAGTTCAGATCATCGGTTACGACAAAAAACTTATGGTCGTTCCCTGAATCATTGACCAAATGAAGAACTGGAGTCTTGGCAAGTTGGGAGAGGTTTAGTAGCTCTTTGGAGTTTTTCACCGGAACTGTTGGACCCGGTATTTTTACCGCAGCATCGATCCGTAGCAACTTGTTTCTAAAGACCTCGATTGATCGATATGGTTCGGCTAAATCTCGTCCGTTTAGAACCCAGTTGCCGATAATTTCAAAAGCTATTACCGAGACCATCACCCCGACCAAACTAAGTAGGACTCGAGGGTAGAGATTGGTTCGATTAGCTAGGAGAATTCCGGTTGATAAAAGAGAGATTGCCGATAGAACAAAGAGCCCAGTAAGTACCGCATCAATAATGTTTCTGGAGTGTTCGGGGATCTCTCGCTCGGCACTTTCAAGTGCCTGTTTGAGTCTCTGATTTGGCTTTTTCCGTCTCGGTTCAAACAATAAGATCACAGCGAGTAGGGCTGCCATCAATCCCAAAGCCAGAGGGTTATCTCTCAGATATACGAGAAATCCACCGACGCCAGGAAAAACGAGTTCTTTCTTGCCGAGAATTTTCTCGACCGGAATTGTCCAAGTGTCTGCACTCGGGTTATTCACGCCACGGGTTCGAATTTGTCCTTCAGCTTGCCAGATGATGTCGTGGATAACAAAGCCACCCATTACCTGGATAAGTACGGTGTCACCGATTTGGTATTCGCTTTGGGATCTGGTTACCACTAGGTCGCCGGTAAATAGCTCTGGCTCCATGGAGGTTCCAGAAACTACCGCATAACTAACTGGGCCACCAAGAGTTGATGGCCCGAGAGTGAAGAACCAAGCGACAACGGTTAGCAAAATACCGATTGAGCTTAGCCAATGCCGCCTAGTTCTCCGACGAGCGCGATGGTGAAGAAGTTTTCGACTGGCCAGTTCGTAGTTGGCCAAGGAGACTACTCCCAGGTTTTAGCGATGGTAATTGTGGTCATACCGAAGTCTTTGACCAGCACTGGACCGACTCGCATTCCAGCATCCACTAACTCACCAGCGGTAACGGTCGGCTTGGTGTCGTAGAAGTTTCCGGTTGCTGCATCGAAGTTCAAAGTTAGCTCTGATATGGCAGTAGTGATTTTGTATACGGCGTAGGCATGTCCTCCGCTATCAAGATTTACTTCAGCGCGAAGAGTTTCACCAATACAGTTACTCATGTCTCCAGTGATCACCATAGTTTTCACCGCGTTGGCATCGTGGTTAGTCGTGTCAACCGGAGTCTTCACAACAAGATCCTTAACACAGGTAGCCACTGTTTGAGATTCGCCAGGTGCGCTGTCTGAGCCGGTTAGGTTGATGCTCGATGCACCCACTACAGCGATGACAAAAACTACTGCTACAGCGCCAAGTATTACTAAGATTCTGCGATTCATTATTTCCCCTTATTAGTTTGAGTTGCCTAAGACTAAGTTTGGCTTAGTGCTGCATAGTATCCAAGGCTTGGGAACAAGTATTGATAACGATTCGGCTCCGATTGACTGTGAAGAATTACTTCAAAAGAGAAGCCATTTGCTTATAGATCAACTTTGCAGCGTATACGGGGTTTAATCTGCTGATAAAGTCCATGGTCTTGGCGTCCTTACCGATTACCAGACGAGGCTTGTTCTTTAGTATCGCCTCAACCATAAGCTTTGCTGCAACATCAGCCTTGGTGGTGGGGAACTTAGCGCTATCAGCATCTGCTGTCATTGTGGTCATGCCAGAGTTGGCTGCGATGTTTGTCTCTATTGCACCGGGGAAAACTATGGTCACACCAACATTGGTGTTCATTAGTTCAGATCGCAGCCCTTCAGTGAAGAGCTTGATGGCTGCTTTTGAAGCACCGTAAACGCTCTGACCGGGAACTGGGGCATATGCACCCATTGATGAGACGTTCAAAATGTGTGCTTTAGGCCTAGTTAGAAGTTCTGGCAGAAATGCTTTGGTTAGCATCAAAGGTCCGTTGAAGTTCACATTCATAACATGCATGGCATCTTTAATGCTCAATTCATTTACCTTCACAAAAGGTTGGATGATGCCCGCATTATTAATCAGCACATCCACTGGACCGAGTGCTTTATTCACTGCGGCCGGTAGTTTTTGAACAGCTCCTGAATCAGAGACATCTAAGACATGGGTCGAGCAGCTTCCACCTAGGCTCTGAACCAGCTCTGCTGTTTCTTTGAGTGTGTTTTCTCTAAAATCAACCAGCGCAACCTTGGCTTTACATCTAGTGAGCTCTAGGGCTAACTGACGCCCCATGCCGCTTCCTGCTCCAGTTACGACTACTATCTTCCCCGCTAGATCCATCTTGGCTTCCTTCAATTAGGTGGTCTCTAAAAGACTAAACCTTAATCAGGTAGGCTAAAAAACATGGACCTAAAAAATATTGAAATCACAGCTTTAGATGGAAAAAAGACAACTTTTGGCAACCTGCTAAAGCCAGTAACCCTAGTTGTAAATGTTGCTTCAAGATGTGGTCTCAGCCCACAGTATGAAACCTTGGAAGCCATGCAGAAAAAGTATGGCGCAAAGGGCTTTACCGTAATCGGGGTGCCATCAAATCAGTTTTTTCAGGAACTCAAAGACAGCTCAGATATCGCTGAGTACTGCTCAACCACTTGGGGAGTTACCTTCCCGATGACCGAAAAAGCAAAGTTGAACGGTAAGGGTGCCCACCCGCTCTACCAGGAACTGACCAAGGTCAAGGACTCAACCGGTAAGGCCGGTAATGTGAAGTGGAATTTTGAGAAGTTCCTAATTTTGCCGGATGGTTCGGTACATCGCTTTAGACCAACTACCAAGCCAGATGATCCAGAAATCATCAAGCTAATTGAGAGCAATCTCAAATAGGGAATGCTGCGCATAGCTAGTTCCAAGGGCGAGTTCACTGAAAAGGAACTTGCCGGTGAGTATTCGAACTATGTGGTTTTGAATGATGTCGATGTTCACTATGAATTTGCTAAAGGTAAAAACAAAAATCAATTAGTTGTGCTCTTGCATGGCTTCGGTGCTAGTACCTTTAGCTATCGAAAAATCATGGACAAACTCACCCAGTATGGTGATGTGATTAGCTATGACCGCCCCTGCTTTGGTCTAACCGTTAGGCCAAAACAATGGACAGGGGAGAATCCCTATACCTTTCCAGCTCAGGTCAAATTACTAGATGCAGTCGTTGAACACTTCGGTAAGGGTAAAAAGGTAATTCTGGTTGGCCATTCCGCGGGTGCTGGAATAGCGGCCGAATGGGCACTAGCAAACCAAGATCGGGTTAGCGCTTTGGTTTTGGAGGAGCCAGCCATCTTGAATGCCCCACCGGTAAACAAGGTGCTTAGAAGGCTATTCACCAGCAAGCCGTTTGACTTTATTGGCCCGAGGCTGGTTGCAGGTTTTCGCAAAGCAGGATTGAAAATCCTTTATAGCTCATGGGTAGATCAGTCAGGAATCACCGAAGAGGTGCTAGAAAATTACACCCGTCCGCTAAAGATAAAGGGCTGGGAAGCCGCTTTTTGGGAATTCACGCGATACGGCGTTCAATCCAAGATTCAGAATTTATTGGGCGAACTTAGGGTAGCGACATTGGTTTTTGTTGCCGATGGCGACAAAATAATTCCGCCGGCTAGTTCAAGAAAAGTTGCTTCGCTAGTTCCCGGTTCAAAGCTTGTTGAAATTTCCAATTGCGGTCATATCCCACACGAGGAAAAACCAGTTGATTTCCTTCGAGAACTAGAAAGCTTCATCGACCAGCGATAAAGTCAAGCTCCTGGTTAGTCAATTCAACTTCTTGCATCAGATCTTCAAGTTGTGAAATCGTTCTGCCAGAAGCCAGCGGAACAGTTACCCCTGGTTGTCTTCTGAGCCAAGCTAGCGCAACTGCGGTATTTGAGGCCTTATATTCTGCTGCGACTTGCTCCAGACGATTAAGAAGTTGGAAGTTTTCCTCAGTTGCATAGTTATTAGTAACTCCTTGCGCTCTTTGCGAGTCAACTTCAGATCCCTGCTTGTATTTGCCACTAAGGAAGCCACTGCCGAGGGTTGAGTAGGGTAAGCCGGATATTCCAAACTCCTCAACAGATTTCGCTCCGTCAGATTCGTAAGGTTCTCTGGCTACCAGGCTGTAACGGTTTTGCAGGGCAACATACTTTGCAAAGCCGTTTTTCTCTGAAATATCTAGGGCAAGCTTTAGTCGATCGTAGGTGTAGTTTGAGGCCGCTATGTAGCGGACTTTACCTGATTCAACCAGTGAGTTGAATGCGCTAAGAGTTTCCTCGAGATCGGTTTCCAGATCATCCGAGTGGGCATAGTAGATGTCGATGTAGTCAGTTTGAAGTCTTCGCAGACTGTCGTCACAAGCTGCAAGAATGTTTTCCCTGCCCAAACCTTTACGGCTTTCTAGCATCGCGACTTTTGTCGCAATCACGAAATCTTCACGCTTACCATGATTTTTTAGGTAATTACCAATAATGGTTTCGCTTTCGCCGCCTCGGTTTCCCTCTTTCCAGGCGGAGTAGACATCGGCAGTATCTATAAAATTGCCACCTAGTTCGCTGAAACGGTCGATGAGCCTAAACGATTCAGCCTCATCGGCTGTCCAGCCGAAGACGTTACCGCCGAAACAGAGGTTGGAAACCTGAAGATCAGTTTTCCTTAGCTTCAGCAACTTACTTGTTCCTTGTTGCGATAAGTGAAGCTATCGTTGCGATGGTTATCGTCGTCAAAATCACGCTGAGTGAGATATCGGTAGTGATTTCAGGTAAACCAGTGACCTTTTGTCCACCGTTGATAAATGGAAGCTCGTTCTTCTGCAGAGCGTGAATAGTTAGCTTCAAACCAATCCAACCGAGGATTACCGAGAGCCCAAGTCCTAGATACTTCAATCGGGTTAGTAGTCCTGCGATTAGGAAGTAGAGGTGACGCAGCCCAAGTAGAGCGAAAGCGTTAGCGGTAAAGACGATGTATGGCTCTTTGGTTAGACCGTAAACGGCAGGAATGCTGTCTAGGGCAAAGAGAATATCTGCGCTACCAATTGCGATCATGGCGAAAAGCAGTGGAGTGTAGAAACGCTTACCGTTCTTCTTGATTGAGATCTTCGCACCGTGATAATCGTCGGTAACGTTTACGCGCTTTTTGATGAACTCAATGAATTTTCCACCTGGAGGTTCGTCGGCATCATGTGTCTTGAAGTGATCGCGAACCAGAGTGTAGGCGGTGTAGATCAGGAATGCTCCAAAGATGTAGAACACCCATGAGAAAGCTGAGATTGCAACTGCACCGATGGCGATGAAGATAAATCTCAAGACAAGAGCAATCAAAATACCAACGGTTAGTGCTTGACGTTTAGCCTTCTCGGGGACGGCTAACTTCGTAAAGATGATTAGGAAGACAAAGAGGTTATCAACCGAGAGGCTGTATTCGGTAATAAAACCGGCTAGATACTCCTCGCCAAATTGCGCTCCCCAGACCTGGTTGACCACTATGACAAAGCCAAGGGCACAGCCTAAAAACAGGGTTGTGAATATTGCCGATTCTTTGAAACTAGGGTCGCCTTTTCGCTTCACTTGGAATATCAAATCGATAACGATTACGGCGGTGACAATTACCGCGGTGATTAGCCAGATTTCTAGGGATACATTCATCGTTGAAGG
>CAYUBJ010000029.1:0-13248 GCA_964443065.1 uncultured Rhodoluna sp. | reverse complement strand
TAGAGCGAACGACTGAAAATCGTTAGGTCCGCGGTTCAATCCCGCGTCCAGCCACACTTTCCTCACTTCTTTCACTCCCAACCCTTCCCCTAGAGTTTTGCCTCACAAGACTAGGCTTGGTAATGGTCTCAAAGCCAACCCGGTTACCGGGTCTATCAGAAAGAACATAATGGCCCCTTTGGCTCGCTTACGTTGGATTGGTCTCGTATTTATTTCGATGGCAATCTCTTTGGTCATCATCGACGGAACCATCGTCAACACTATTTTTCCTAAAATCATTGAAGCCCTAAACATCAACAGCACCGAGGTGCAGTGGGTTCAAGAAAGTTACGTCCTGGTCTTTGCAGCGCTTTTGCTTGTTTGGGGATCAGTAGCTGACCGAGTTGGTCGCAGAAGACTTCTAATAATAGGTATCTTAATTTTTATTGCGGCATCGGTGTGGGCTGGTTTATCAAACGATGCCAACCAGATGATCCTTGCTCGTATTCTGCAAGGGTTCGGTGGCTCTATGGTTTTACCGACAACCCTGTCACTGGTTAACGCAAACTTCCAGGGCAAAGAGCGCGGAATAGCTTTTGCGGTTTGGGGTGCCACCATCGGTGGAATGGTTGCGGTTGGACCAGTTCTTGGTGGTTGGTTAGCTACCAGCTTCGGCGAAGAAGGTTGGCGCTGGGCTTTCAACATCAACTTCCCTATCGGCATCATCATCGTTATTGGTCTGCTGCTATTTGTCTCAGAATCAAAGATAGAAAAGAAGCCCGGCTCGCCAGATATTGTGGGAGCACTGCTTTCTGTATTTATGTTCCTAACCCTGGTCTTCGGTTTGATCGAAGGTAGAACCTACGGCTGGTGGGCTGTAAACAAGGAGTTCACTATTGGTTCTTGGACTTGGGGTGACCCTGGCTTCTCAGTGATTCCCGTTTCACTAGGCCTATTTGTTATTTTCACTGTGTTATTTGTGCTCTGGGAGAGGGCAAGAGAAAAAGCTGATAAGCAAGTCCTTCTCGATCTAAAACTATTTGGAGTCAACTCTTTCCGTAACGGTTCAATTGCAGCACTGATTATCTCCATGGGTGAATTTGGAATTCTTTTTGCCATTCCACTCTGGCTACAAAACGTTTTAGGTCTTTCACCAGTTGATGCCGGTATTGTTTTGCTCTGGTTGGCTGGTGGAGCATTCCTAGCTTCCGGTGTTGGTGGAGCACTCAGTGGCAAGCTGGCTCCAGCGATGGCTGTTCGTATCGGAGTTGGTCTTGAACTTCTCGGAGTAATCGGTGTTGCCGTATTTGCCAACGCTGAAAACTTCTGGCCAATTGCACCATTCCTATTTGTCTATGGAATTGGTATCGGTCTAGCAACAGCCCAGTTGACCGGTGTGATTATGGTTGATGTCCCGATGGACAAGATTGGCCAGGCTTCTGGTTCACAGAGCACGGTAAGACAGGTCGGTTCCGCCCTGGGTATCGCCGTTCTTGGAACCGTTTTGTTCACACAAATTCAGTCGATCCTCGAGTCAAAACTTGAGGCTCTCCAGGTCCCAGCATCGATTGCCGACGGCTTCACCACTGCAATAGTTGAATCTGCCGGAGGAGCTATTCAAGGTAGCGGTGACCCATTTGTCCCAGAGTCGATGATTCTGGCGGCTAAGGAAGCATTCACCGATGGTGTTAGATTCTCCGCAGTTGCGGCAGCAATCTTCCTGGCTCTAGGTTTCTTGGCCACCTTTAGATTGGCAAAGACTCATCACGGAGAAAAGGCGAAGTAGGCGCAATAAAACATGTCCGACAATCGTTCAAAAAACGATCTCAAAGCTCCACGTAATCCAAGAATTTATCGCAGATGGTTCCTCGGTAGAGCCCTTGGTAATGAACGTCTAGAAGGCGAACTACTACCCAAGCGCGTAGCCCTACCAATCTTTGCTAGCGACCCACTGTCTTCGGTAGCCTACGGTCCGCAAGAGCTGATCATGATTCTCACCCTAGGTGGTTTATCTTTTCTAACTTTTGCACCGCAGATAGCTCTAGCCGTTGCAGCCTTACTAACCGTTATCGTACTTTCCTACCGAAAGGTAATCGCGGCTTACCCTTCCGGTGGTGGTGACTACGAAGTTGCCAAAGTAAACCTAGGTCGCGGAGCGTCACTAGTAGTTGCCTCAGCACTACTTCTTGATTACGTGATGACCGTTGCGGTATCGATTGCTGCTGGAACAGACAACCTGATTTCAGCATTTCCTGAACTAAACCAGTATCGAGTTCCGATTGCCATCGGTTTTCTAGTGCTGATTTTTGGTATTAACCTGCGCGGTGTCCGCGAATCAGGTGTTTCATTCGCCATACCCACATATGTGTTTATCAGCACCGTGATGATCATGATCGGTTCTGGACTATATAAGGTGTTGGTGCTCGGTCAAACCCTAACCACAGTATCCACCGATTTGGAAGTAGTCCCTGCTCACGACTTCCTAAATGACCCAACTCAGGCCGCTGTTATTCTGCTGCTACTTCGAGCATTCGCCTCGGGCTGTTCGGCCCTTACCGGTATTGAGGCTATTGCTAACGGTGTTCCAGCTTTCCGGAAACCCAAAATCAAAAATGCTCAAATCACGATGAGCATGATGGGTGCGGTTGCTGTCACCATGTTCCTAGGAACTACCTGGCTAGCGATTACCGCTGGGGTAAAGTATTTGGAATTCTCCGATCAAATCGGTAATGAAGCGCAGCGCGCAGCATTTGAAAACACACCGCAGCTATCGCTCATGGCGCAGATCGGTGTTGCCGTATTCGGTGAGGGCTCACTGCTGTTCTTTATCTTGCAGGGTGCCACCGCATGCGTTCTGTTGCTAGCTGCCAACACGGCCTTCAATGGGTTCCCGCTGCTGTCATATGTGCTGAGCAAGGATGGCTTTGCCCCAAAGATGCTACAAACCAGGGGTGACCGACTGGTCTTTACCAACGGCATGCTCTCTCTAGCACTGGCTGCGGGAGCTCTAGTGCTGGTCTATCAGGCATCGGTTACCGGCCTTATTCAGTTGTATATCCTCGGTGTCTTCACCTCCTTCACAGTTGGCCAAATTGGAATGATCCGGCACTGGCGTAGAAACCTTCGAGAAAACAAGATTTCAAAGAAAGAGGCCTATAGCGGTTTAGCTATCAACGGCCTGGGTGCCTTCATGACCTCGTCGGTTTTGGTTATCGTGACTCTCACCAAGTTCACCCACGGCGCTTGGTTGGTCTTTATCATCATGCCGGTTTTGTGGTTGGTGATGTATGAGACAAAAAACTACTACGAGGAAATTGATAGAGAGATTGCTCTAAAACCTGATCAGGTTTATGGCAAGAAGAATGACTACGCCATCGTTCTGATGAATAAACTCAATGCACCGCAGATGAAGGCTTTGGACTATGCGTTATCAAGCCAACACGAACAGCTTGAAGTTGTTCACATTTCAGTCAACGACGAAGAAACTGCGGAGTTTGAAAAAGCTTGGAACGAATACGGAGTTCAGGTTCCGCTTCGAATCATTCCTTCACCGTTTAGAGACTTTGGTGCTCCGCTAGGTGAATACCTAATGGAATACCGTCAGCGCCACGAAGATATGAGAATGGCTGTCTATATTCCAAAATACGTCGTCGGTCACTGGTGGGAGCACATATTCCACAACCACCGTGCTAACCGAATTAGAAGACAAATCATGCACGTTCCCGGAGCAATGATTGTTCTAGTGCCATGGCGTTTGGAATCAGCAGATAAGGTTGACCTTTTTGCTAGAGCACCGCTACCAGGTGATTCGCGCCGTGGTGAACCGGTCCGCGGTAAAGGTAAGGGAAGAAAACACCAAAGCGGTAAACCCGAGGTCATTCACATGAAAGCCAAGAAGGATGCTACTCCGGATGATGTTCTAGATCTGGATGATGAAAAATAAATTCTTTCTGGTGTTTTTAGGTGGCGGATTAGGAGCGCTACTTCGCTACCTAATCTCTGCAGTCTTAGAAATATTTATTGGTTCAACTTTTGCCGGATCGCTGTCTCTGTATATTGTGAACATTACCGGTGCGATATTTCTTGGCGTCACCACGGCATTCCAATCTGAAGCTAAAAAGATATTCTGGGGTGCAGGTTTTGCTGGTGGCTTTACCACTATGTCTGGTGTTGCAATATTTCTTTATACCCAAACCCCAGCAACCGCTATTCCAGGCGCTGCCATAATGTTTGGTCTAGGGTTCATCGGTTACGCCGCTGGCGCTAACCTAGCCAGAGCTATCGGGGGTAAGCATGAACGCGTTTGACCCGATGCTTTTAGCTGGTATCGCCGTTCTTGGCGGGCTTGGCTCAATGATTCGGTTGGCTCTCAGCAAATGGGATGGTTACATGCCCTGGGGTGTCCTAACCGCAAACGTTTTGGCATCTTTTGTTGCCGGTTACGCCGTTGCCTACTTCACCGATAACAGCCTGCTAGCCCTAGCGGTAGTGGGCTTAGCCGGCGGGCTATCAACTTTCTCCTCTTGGGCTGGGGCCGCCGTCCAAATGGCCGCAAAAGACCGCAAACTGGCCCCTGTTTTGTATACGTTATTCACCCTGATCTTCTCCTCCACAGCCGCCTATCTGGGTTTATTACTGGGCTAAGCCCTGATATACTCATAGGCAGATTTATTGATTCCTGAACCAAGCACTGGCTCAGCCAAGTACAAAAGGGGGTCCGCCATGGGGCGTGGCCGTCAAAAAGCGAAAAACACTAAAGTCGCACGCGAGTTGAAATACTTCAGCCCTGATACTGATCTGTCTGCCTTGGAAGCCGAACTATCGGCTAAAAAAGACCAAGAACCAGAGTATGAGGATAAGTGGGCTGACATGTATCCGGATGATGAAGAGCAAGACGGTAAGGCTGCTGGCGGGCAGTAATCAGAATTTACCGATTAGCCTAACCGCTCCACCATCAACGCCTTTAGCTCCTTGAACATAGCCTTCCAAGGTGCAGTCATTTGACTCAACTATTCCTAGCTGCCAGGTCTTGATGTGTTGGTTTAGATAAGCCTGTATTTCCTGCGCTTTATCGGCCTTCACTATTAACGCAAAGCCAAGTCCCAAGTTCCAAGTGGATTCAACTTGATTGAGCTTGAGATTACCCCAAGATGCGAGTACCTGAAAAACCTGCGGTGGGTTCCAGCTAGATCGTTCAATGTCTAGGGTGGTGTTCTTTGGCAGAACTCTAGCTAGGTTTGCAGCTATGCCACCACCGGTGATGTGACTCATCGCCTTCACAGAATCTCCAAGGTGGCTGGAAAGCAGAGTGTTTAGCACTGCTGTATATAACCTGGTGGGTTCCAGTAAGACTTCGCCTAATGTGAGCGATCCGAATTCGGCAACTGTCTTGGTGTAGTCAAGTTTTGAATCAGAAACAATTTTTCTAACTAAAGAAAAACCATTTGAGTGAAGACCGGAAGACTCTAGCCCTAGAACAACATCACCGACCTGCACTTTGTGTGGTCCTAGAAGTTTTTTATATTCAACTGCACCCACTGCTGCCCCAGCGACATCATATTCATCTGGCTTTAGTAAACCCGGATGCTCAGCGGTTTCGCCACCAATAAGGGAAACACCAACCTGTTGGCAGGCACTGGCGATACCTGAAACTATTTCGGCTATTCTTGCTGGAACTACTTTGCCGGTGGCGATGTAATCGGTCATAAACATGCTCTTGGCCCCGACGACAATAATGTCGTCAACAACCATGCCAACTAGATCCTGCCCGATGGTGTCGTGCTTGTCGATTGCTTGGGCTATTGCCACCTTGGTGCCAACACCATCGGTAGAAGTTGCTAGCAGTGGTCTTTCAAAGTTTTTGAGAAAAGAAACATCAAACATTCCAGCAAAGCCACCGAAACCACCAACCACATTCTCGCCTAGCGTTGCTTTGATGGATTTCTTCATTAGCTCAACAGCTAAATCCCCAGCTTGAGTATCAACACCTGATTGGGCGTAAGCGTCACTCATCTTGCGCTTTCAAAATGGCATCCAGTTCGCTGTCCGGACCCGGATTACAAGCTGCTGGATCTTTCTCTAAGAGATCTTTGCCTAAGCGGTCTTCAGCTGGTAACTCAATTGGATACTTACCCGTGAAGCAGGCGGTGCAGAGTGATTTCTCTTCTTGGTTTGTGGCCTTCACCATGCCGTCTTTAGATAGATACCCAAGCGAATCTGCGCCAATCGACTGCCTAACTTCCTCTACCCCTAATCCTGTGGCGATTAGTTCTGCTCGGGTAGCAAAATCAATTCCGTAGAAGCACGGCCACATAATCGGTGGTGATGAAATCCTGACGTGGATCTCGGCAGCCCCCGCCTCGCGCAGCATGGCCACTAGAGCGCGTTGCGTATTGCCTCTAACAATCGAGTCATCGACAACAATGATTTTCTTGCCTTTGATCTGCTCTCGTAGCGGATTTAGCTTTAGTCGGATACCGCGCTGCCTAATGGTCTGTGAGGGCTGAATAAAAGTTCTGCCAACATAGGCATTCTTTACCAAACCATGTCCGTAGGCAATTCCAGATTCTTGGCTATAGCCAATCGCTGCTGGAGTTCCAGACTCAGGGGTTGGGATAACCAAGTCAGCGTCTACTGGATATTCTCTAGCTAAGGTTCTACCCATCTCGACTCTAGAATCATAGACAACTCTTCCGTTGATGGTGGTGTCTGGTCTAGCTAGATAAACATATTCAAAAACACAGCCAGCGCGCTTAGTTTCAGCAAATCTGGTGGAACGAAGCCCATGCTCATCAATAGCGATAAGTTCGCCTGGTTCAACTTCACGAACATAGCTTGCACCGACAATATCCAGCGCTGCAGTTTCAGAAGCAACAACCCAACCGCGTTCGAGTCTTCCTAAAACTAGAGGCCGAACACCCTGCGGATCTCTAGCTGCATACAGAGTTGTCTCATCCATGAAAACTAAACAGTATGCTCCACGAACTTTAGGAAGAAGTTCTAATGCAGTTGCCTCAAGAGTGTGATCCATGTCTCCCGCAAGAAGAGCGGTTAGAACTGCCGTATCGGTGGTGTTACCACCGGTGATCTCATTCTCGGTTTGATCTGGATACTTTAATTTGAGCATCTCCAAAAGCTCTGTTGTGTTGATTAGGTTTCCGTTGTGACCAAGAGCAACAGTTCCAGAGGCGGTTCTACCAAGAGTTGGCTGAGCATTTCGCCAAGAAGAAGAACCAGTAGTTGAGTAACGGTTGTGTCCGACTGCGATGTGTCCAACTAGAGATTCAAGAGACGATTCAGAGAAAACTTGGGATACCAGACCCATGTCTTTATAAACGAGAATCTTTTTGCCATCGGATGTTGCAATACCTGCCGATTCTTGACCGCGGTGCTGCAAAGAATAAAGACCAAAGAAAGTTAGTTTTGCTACTTCTTCGCCAGGTGCCCAAACTCCGAATACACCACACTGATCCTGGGGTCCCGACTCGTCAGGTAGCAAGTCATGATTTAGGAGTCCATCGCCACGAAGCATAAAACCTCTTAGGGGGTTTTTAGGGGGCTGTAATAAGGGCTTATTACCTATTCAGTATATTCAGATTTAAATACCTTTTAGCCGTAATGGTAAAACCTCTTCAAGTGTCGCTCTGACTCCACTCGCGCTGACTAAACCGCTAGATATTGCATCAGCCCAAGCTAGCCGACCAGTAGCCAGATCAAACCAGGTCTCGGGAGCCATCTCAACCACATTCGGAGGTGTTCCGCGAGTGTGTCTCGGACCTTCAATGCACTGGGTGGCCCCAAGTGGAGGCACTCTAACCTCAACGCTATTGCCTGGAGCTACCTCGGCTAATTCCTCGAGCAGGTATCGCACAGCAGTCGTGAGCTTTTCTTGAGAAAAATCGTCTGGAGACAGGCATGATTCAATCGCACTTTTGCCATCAAGGTGAGAAATACGCCTTCTTGCCATAGCAACAGGTTAGCAACTGATGCTGTGGAGAACCTCTACTGGGTGTGATCGCCGAAGACAATACTAGGCGCATGCCCATCGAACGACCAACGGCAATTGTTTACATAGATGGGCTAAACCTGGACAGACAGCTCTTGGATAGGTACCCCCAATACAAATGGCTTGATCTTGTGAAACTCTGCCAACTTCTTTTGCCCAGTTACGAGGTAAAACAAATCAACTATTACACCTCGCGGCTTAGATCAATCAGGCCGAATAGTAGAGCTCCGGATAATCAAGATGCCTATTTGTTTGCTCTTCAATCTTTGGTTCCAACTCTAAATATCACTTTTGGCAAGATGATTTCGAGGGACAAACTCTATCCACAGGTTCCTCTAAGAATTGACTATCTTGGTGATCCTGTCTTAGCAAAAGTAAGAGTCACACAGGAAAAAGGCTCTGATGTCGCTCTCGCTTCGCAGATGGTATTCGATGCTATGCGAAGCTTGGCCGAACTCTATGTCCTTGTTTCCAACGATTCTGATTTTGAGCCGACTTTACGCTTAATACACAGGCACGTTGATGCCAAGTTAGCGATTCTTTCTCCCAGTCACAAACCTTCTCCGTCTCTTCTGTTCTCAAAGGAACTTGTGGTGAGAACAATTCGTGACTCAGTGCTTGCCGCATCGCAGTTACCCGACGTAGTTGTGGTGGGTGGAAACAGAGTTTCGAGACCAAGTGATTGGCTTAAAAGCAGAACCCCCTAAGTTTTAGGGGGTTCGTCTCCCAAGCCCGCAAGCAAGGGAGGGGATACTCCCTAAAGATAACACTCTAATTCTCCAACTGCAATAGATGCCCAGACCGAATGTTGAACAAGTGCATCTCACAAATAAACCTCGCCTATAAACTTCAGTTATGAAAATACTGGTGCTCGGTTCAGGAGCGCGCGAGCATGCGATAGTCAAAGCCCTAATTCGCACCGGCACCAATTCTGAAGAGATTATCTGCGCTCCAGGTAATGCTGGTATTTCTGAAGATGTTCAGTGTGTGGCCTTGGATCCGGTCAACCCTACTGCGGTGACCGAATTTGCCGAAGCAAATCAGATTGATCTAGTTGTCATTGGGCCAGAAGCTCCTTTAGTTGCTGGGGTTAGCGATGCCCTTCGAGCTGCTGGCATTGCTGTATTCGGACCGAGTGTGGCTGCGGCAGCACTTGAAGGATCAAAGGCTTTTGCTAAGGACATCATGGCTGCAGCCGATGTCCCAACCGGTCTTGCTAGAAAATGTTTCAACTTAGAGGAAGTCTCTAATGCACTAGATGAATTTGGTGCGCCTTATGTGGTGAAGGCTGATGGGCTTGCTGCAGGTAAAGGTGTGATTGTTACTTCAGATAAAACAGCTGCACTCAATCATGCGAAAGCCTTCCTAGATCAAGGCATGGAAATACTAGTCGAGGAATTTCTTTCTGGCGAAGAAGTATCACTGTTCTTCCTCTCTGATGGAAACACTGTCATGCCTTTAGCGCCCGCTCAGGATTTCAAGCGCGCATTCGATAACGATGAAGGACCAAATACCGGTGGAATGGGGGCTTATTCACCACTACCTTGGTTAGCTGATGGCTTTGTTACAGAAGTTACCGAACGTGTTGCAGTGCCAACAATTAGGCAGATGGCAAGTATGGGAAATCCATTTGTTGGACTTTTATATTGCGGATTGATTGTTACCGATAAGGGCATCAAAGTAATTGAATTCAATGCCAGATTTGGTGATCCTGAAACTCAGGTAGTACTGCGAAGACTTGTAACACCACTTGCTCTGCTGCTCCATAGCGCTGCAACCGGTCAATTAGCTAGTAGTCCTGAACCGGTATTCATGGACGAGGTTGCCATAACAGTGGTGCTCGCCAGTGAAGGTTATCCGGTTTCAGCCGCTCCAGCTCGCAAAATTACCGGACTTAGTGAAGCAGAGAGCGATGAACACATCGAGATTGCTCATGCCGCTACCAAATTGGAAGACGAGGAGCTCTATGCAACTGGCGGAAGAGTGCTGTCTGTTGTATCTGTTGCAAAGAGCTTTGCTAAGGCTAGAAAACATGCTTACGAGGCTATCTCTAAGATTTCTCTTGAAGGGTCCCACTACCGCACAGATATTGCTAAGAAGGTAAGCGATGATTAGGCAGATACCTGGCTGGCAACACATATATAGCGGTAAGGTTCGTGACCTTTATGAATCTGCCGAGCACCCTGATTTGATCTTGGTGGTCGCCTCAGATCGCGTATCAGCTTTCGACACGATTCTTGAACCAGAAATACCAGATAAAGGTAGCAATCTAACCCAGCTGACACTCTGGTGGTTTGATCAACTAGATGTGCCCAATCACACTGATAGTTCAGTTGCCGTGCCTGAAGAGGTTGCTGGTAGGGCCATGGTGTGTAGGAAACTTGAGATGTTTCCTATCGAGTGTGTGGTTAGAGGTTATCTATCCGGCTCAGGTTATAAGGACTACTTAGCAACCGGTGAAATTTGCGGAGTTCGGTTACCGGCTGGGCTAAAGCAAGGAGATAAGCTTCCAGAACCTATCTTTACCCCAGCCTATAAAGCGCAACTAGGTGATAAAGATGAAAACATCAGCTTTGAAAAAGTTGTAGAACTAATTGGAAAAGAAAATGCTGAAGCGCTAAAGACACTTAGTTTAGAGATTTTCCGGAAGGCTTCTGAGCTGGCTGAAAAGTCAGGGCTAATACTTGCTGATACTAAATTTGAATTTGGTTTAGATCCAAAAACTAGCCAGATAACTCTTGCCGATGAAGTTCTAACCCCGGACTCTTCCAGATACTGGTCTAAGGCAGCTTGGGAATCAGGAAACAGAACTGACAGTTTTGATAAACAGATAGTGCGTAATTGGCTAGCAGCTAACTGGGATCCAACATCTGGAACCAAACCTCCGGTATTACCGGATTTCATAGTTTCACAAACAACAGAAAAATATCGCGAATTACTTCGTTTACTTACCGGTAACTAATCAACCGGAACTGGGCCATATTTATTTTCTTGCGGTTCACCATCGGTAGAAGTAGTTTCAGAGGTCTTGCTTGGAACCCTAGAAATGAAGAAGATCAGATACCAAAGAAGTTTTTCCCACAAATAGCCCCAGCCTCTTAGTCCAACGTCATGATATCTTCTGACCCCAAGAGCCATCGATGGAATTATGTGAAGTCCCCACCAAACTGGATACGCTACCAGCGCTACAGCGTATGCATCAAAAAACCTATCTCCCACGTTTGATATGAGGTAAACAATGAGGACTACTAAAAGGCCAAGCTTTGAGCCAACAACCCATTTTCTTGCTTGGCGGAAACTTTCTTTTGAGGTTCTGCCCCTGAAATTGAAGAAGTTCAGGTAGTAAGAGAGAATCGCCTTACCCATGATCTATCAGCCCTTGGGCTCAGGTCCATACTGGTTATCGCTGGGTGTGCTCTTTTGCCAGAACATCTTTATGCCAGCACCGGGCACTAGGACTGTGTAGCCAGGCAGTCCAAGATCATGCATTCTTCTGGCTTGAAGAGCAAGTAGCGGGATGAAGTGGATCAGTATCCAGGAACCCGGTAGAGCTAGATACCAGAGGAACCCCTGAGAGTTCGTGAAGATTAGGTCTCTAAGAATTGTCGGACCAGCAAAAATGATTATCGCCATGACGACAGCGTTATAGGTCACTGCTAAACGATAAAACCGAAGCCCGGTTCGGCCCCCGAAATCTGCAAACTTGGTATAAAAATCGATGATTGCTTCGAGCATTTATTTCCCCCCTGATACACCTTCAGAATAAACCCAAATCAGGCCAAACAACAGCACCGTTGGGGACCTAGGGGCAACAAGCCCGATAAACTAAAGGTGTTCAGAGCCGATCAGAACACCCAATCTTTCGCCCCTTTAGCCCACGGGAGCAATATCGTGCCAAAAATCATCGTTGAAGTCATGCCTAAAGCAGACCTATTAGATCCAGCCGGTAAGGCTGTGGCTAATGCCCTCCAGCGTAAAGGACACAACACAGTAAGCAATGTCCGGATTGGCAAGCGAATTGAACTTCACTACCTCAGCACTCCAACTGAGCAGGACCTAGCCGAAGCTAAACAGATTGCTGCTGACTTTCTCTCTAACGGAGTTATTGAAGACGTGGTTAGCGTCACAGTGGAGAACTAAGTAAATGAGAATCGGTGTTGTTACCTTCCCGGGAACGCTTGATGACCGCGATGCTATGCGCGCGGTGCGTTTAGCTGGTGCTGAACCGGTTTCGCTCTGGCACGCTGATAAGGATTTGAAAAAAGTTGATGCAGTCGTTCTCCCAGGTGGCTTTAGTTTTGGTGATTATTTGCGCTGTGGTGCTATCGCCGCTCTTGCTCCAATCATGGAGAAAGTAATTGATGCGGCTAATGGTGGTTTGCCGGTGTTGGGAATCTGCAATGGTTTCCAGGTTCTAGTCGAATCACATCTACTCCCCGGTGGACTAATTAGAAACGAACACCAACACTTTATTTGCCGTGATCAGAAACTGATTGTTGAGAATAATCAAACAGCTTGGACCAATTTATTTGAAGTTGGGCAGGAAATTACTATTCCACTCAAAAACGGCGAAGGCGGTTACATCGCGGATGAAGAAACCCTCAAGCGTCTTGAAGGTGAAGGGCTGATAGTTTTCCGCTACTCAGAGGTTAACCCAAATGGATCAATCAACAACATTGCCGGTCTTAGAAACGAAAGAGGCAATGTTGTCGGGCTAATGCCGCACCCAGAGCACGCTGTTGAGCCAGGCTTTGGTCCTGATACTCCTGTGGCAATGCGTTCCGGTGTTGATGGATTACAGTTCTTCAAATCTGTAATCAACATGGTGGTGAACGCATAGTGAAGACACCATCGGTAGATACCGTTAAGTTTGCAAGAAAAACAAAAGATAAAGTTCAGCCCTGGAAAGAACTTGGTCTAAAAGAGGAAGAGTATGAGCGCATCAAAGTTATTTTGAAGCGCAGACCGACCAGTGCCGAGTTGGCTATGTATTCGGTGATGTGGTCAGAGCACTGCTCTTATAAGAGTTCAAAGATTTACCTTCGCCAGTTTGGGGAGAAGGTCACCCCTGAGATGAAAAAGAATCTCATGGTGGGTATGGGTGAGAATGCCGGTGTTGTTGATATTGGTGAGGGCTGGGCGGTTACCTTCAAAGTTGAATCACACAACCACCCGAGCTATATCGAACCTTTCCAGGGTGCAGCCACCGGTGTTGGCGGTATTGTTCGTGACATTTTGACTATGGGGGCAAGGCCAATAGCGGT
>CAYUBJ010000028.1:2434-13416 GCA_964443065.1 uncultured Rhodoluna sp. | reverse complement strand
CAGCGAGCTTTTTGCTGTCGATAACTTCAGAAACCTGTGGGATGAAGCTGCGCAGTGATTGCTTTGCCGCCTCTGTCACTATCTGTTGCCACCTGCCTCGACCTGTTTTCTGCTTTGCACCCTCCCAGCGACTAACACTTCGGCTTGCTGCCCAGGGAATTATTTCGGAAACACCAAGTTCTGTTGCTGCTTGGATGGCCAACTCGTCGCGATCACCTTTGGCCAGCGCCTGAATTAGAACAAATTGCCTAGCTGGCAGTTTTTCTTCAATTACTTCGACTACCCCGATAGTCATGCTGTTTCTCTCAACAGCAATAACTTCTCCCCTTAGCTTTAGGCCTTTGCCGTTGGTAACTGCCACTGCTTCGCCTAAACGCATCCGCCTAACACTAACTGCATGCTTTGCCTCATCTCCAGTTAGCGTTACCTGATTAGCCGGTTTTAGATTTGGGTCAAAAAATAATGGTTCAACCATCAGCGACGTCGGCCTCTACCAAATGAAGACTGGCTACGTTTAGCCAAGTTTGGCCGTTCTGATTTTCTTAAGTCGGCTAGCTTCTTGAAGAGCTCCTTCTCCTTAGAGTCAACTCGGGTTGGAGTTAAGACTTTTAGTTGAATGTGCATATCTCCCCTACCACTGTGACGTAGGTGCTTTATGCCCTTAGCTTTCAAGGTGACAACATCACCGGACTGTGCTCCAGGCTTTACCTCAATGTCTTGCTCGCCGTCAAAGGTATTTATCTTTACCGAGGTTCCCAAGACTGCATCCTGTAGGGGAACTTCAAGGGTGGCAACCAAATCATCGCCATCACGCTCAAAGTTCTCATCTGGAATTACTGATACCTCAACAAAAATGTCTCCCTGCGGACCTCCCGCAAAACCAACTTCACCTTGACCAGATAGTTGTAACCGTAAGCCATGTTCAACACCACCTGGAATGTTGAGATCCAGTGTTCGCTTAGCTCTCGTCCTTCCTTGGCCACGACAATCAAGACATGGTTCTGGGATGGTTTGGCCATAGCCTCGACAAGAATTACACGGGGCACTGGTTATTACATTTCCTAAAAGGGATCTCACCTGACGGGAAATGCTTCCAGATCCATTACAGATATCGCAAACCTTTGCGGATGTGCCGGGTCTACAGGTAGTTCCAAGACAGGTTCCGCAGACCACCGCAGTGTCAATGTCCAGTTGCTTCTCAACCCCAAAAACTACTTCCGCCATGGTCAGTTCAACCCTGATTAGGGCATCCTGGCCGCGTTCAGCCATAGACCTAGGCCCGCGTTGACCGCCACCAAAGAAATTCTCAAACAGATCGCCAAAACCAAAGCCACCCATGTCGCCAAACATCGAGCCACCGTTGTCATACTGCGCTCTCTGGTTAGGATCACTGAGCACCTCATAGGCGTGAGTTACCTGCTTGAACAGCTCCTGCTCTTCCTCAGTTGGGTTCATGTCCGGGTGGAGCTTACGTGCCAGTTTGCGATATGCCTTTTTGATCTCATCCTGACTGGCATCGCGACTGACCCCGAGCACCTGATAGTGATCTTGCAATTAGTCCTCTTCATCCTTAGATAACAGCTTGCTTAGCGCTAATACGGCAGCAAAGTTTCTCGGGTAGTTCATTCTCGTTGGACCAACTACGGCAACCTTGGCTACCTCGGTGCCTTGGTTTGAATAGCTGGAGAATAATAATGAGCTGTTGGAAAGCTCAAATACAGAATGCTCCGAACCAATAATTGCTCTTGGACGCTCGGCCTCTAACTGCCATGAATTCAAGACCTGCCAGATTTCGCTCTGCTCATCAAAAGTTTTCAATAGATTGGCAAGGCTCCCAGCAAACTGTTGCTCGTTACGTAATAAGTTGGCAGCACCAGCAAAAGCAATTTTGTCCTGTTTATTTGCATCTAAGAGTAGCGCGATACCGGAAACAATAACCGCAACATTTTCCCGAAGCTCTGGGGAAAAGCTCTTGATGAGATCAGCTAGTTTTTCAACCAGGCTCTCAACTGATTTTCCAGCTAGTTCTCCACTAATTTTCTGCTTGATTGTGTTGAGACTGCTATTACTTAGTTCGCTCTTGAGCAAAACCACATGCTGTTGGATGCGCTCCGCGTCGGTAATTAGAAGTATTAGAACCCGGTTGTCTGAGATTTTTACTAACTCAATCGCACTTACCGAAACAGATTTTAGATTTGGATATTGAACTACTGCTGCCTCACCGGTTGCCTTAGCTAAAAGTTGCGCTGAGGTTTGCAGGCGTTCATCCAAATCAGTCAGCTGGTCGAGGGTCTTAGAGAAAATCCGGTTTAGTTCAACAAGGTTCTTCTTTATTTCAGCGGCTACCGCTTCAGCTTGAATGAGTTGATCAACGAAAACTCGGTAGCCCTTATCAGTTGGGATTCGACCCGAAGAGGTGTGTGGGGCTGCGATATAGCCCTCGTCTTCCAGGTGGGCCATGTCGTTACGGATGGTGGCGCTAGAGACGCCGAAGTTGTATTTTTCAACTAATGATTTAGAGCTGACCGGCTCATTGGTTGCGATGAAGTCCTCAATAATGGCACGCAGAACGGCCATATTGCGCTCCGAGATCATCAAGGCTCCTTGTAGTTAGTTTTTAGCACTCTAATAGCTAGAGTGCCAATTCTACTTTACAAAGCGATATGAAATTGGGTAACGGTATTCCTGCAGCTTGGACGCCTTGAGGCTTCCCACAATCGAGCAGACTATTCCTAGGATCTGCACAATCACAACTATTACCAAAGTTATGAGGGCGTAGAAAATAAGCACCTGGAAATAAATCGGGTCGAACTGTCCCATTAGAAGTAGCACCAAATCCCCCAGTAGGAAAAAGCCAAGCATCACCAGTGCACTTAGCTGAAAATTCATTGACTCTTTAGCGTGACGCCTATCGAAGTCGGTGGCGGTTGAGCTGTTCTTTATAATCAATCCAGGTAACCAAAGTGCAAACCAGGTAATGAAAAGAAAATAGCCAGCAACTGACCCAATTAGTGCGCCTAGATGAGCCCACATACCCTGGTTTCCAGAGGAGACATTAGCTGCAGTGGTTGCAGCCTGCTGTTCGAAAACAACATCAACTACCTGTTTGCCACAGGTTGGACAAAATTTACCGCCGCTAACATCTTTCTGGCAGGTTATGCAAAATCCCATTTCTTTTCCCCTTCTAAAACCTAATAATCGAGAACTTTACGAATTACTAGATCGGCAAGCAAACGTCCTCGTTTGGTTAACACTAATCGACCTTGTAAGGCTTTCACACCATCAACCAACTGCTCGGCAATGAGTTCGGAAATTACCTGGGCGGAAGCAAAACCCTGTTTTTTGAGCCATTCAAGGTCCATACCCTCAGCTAAGCGAAGTTCCAGCATGACCTTTTCGATCATTCGGTTCTCCTCATCTACTAGCTCTCTCTCCAAAGCCGGTGAATCTCCAGCCAAGATACGCTCTGCGTAGGCAGCTGGGTGTTTCACGTTCCAGAATCTAACTCCAGAGATATGTGAATGAGCTCCTGGTCCATAACCCCACCAGTCTTGGGATTTCCAATAGGCGATGTTGTGCCTTGATGCTGTTTCGTAAGACTTAGACCAGTTACTAACCTCATAGTTTGAAAAACCAGATGCAGCCAGCGTCTTCTCTGCCAATTCATACATCTCTGCATGCAGGTCTTCATCTGGAGCGGCTAGCTCACCGCTTACAACCTGGCGATGCAGTTTTGTTCCGGGTTCGACAATTAGTGAATAGGCGCTGATGTGGTCGGTGTCTAAATCAACTGCGGTATCAAGACTGAGCTTCCAGTCCGAAATTGATTCACCAGGTGTTCCATAAATCAAATCAACACTGGTTTGAAAACCCAAGCTTTTCGCTATTGCAACGTTTTTAGCAACGTTCTCTGGGTTATGAGTTCGCTCCAAGACCCTAAGCACGTGTTCGACCGCCGATTGCATACCGAAAGAGATTCGGTTAAAACCTGCTTCCCGCAGAATAGTCAAATACTCCATAGAGACTGAATCCGGATTTGCTTCAGTAGTTATCTCGGCAGCATCAACTATTCCAAAGGTGTTACGTAAGCCTTCTAGTATCTCAACTAGCTGCTCGGCTGCTAGAAGCGTAGGTGTGCCACCCCCAAAAAAGACTGTGCTGATCGGCTTGGCACTGATGCCTGAATCACTGATTACCTTTTTGGAAAAAGCTATTTCTCTGAGGACTAATTGAAAGTATTCGTCGCGACTGTGATTACCCAATTCGCTAGCGGTATAGGTATTGAAGTCACAGTATCCACACCTAGTCAGACAGTAAGGAACATGGACGTAAACGTGAAAGGTATTCGAACTACTATCAAAAACCTTGGGAATCAGCCCATCTCTGGGAGCAGTTTCACCTTTAGGAAGCTGGGCCATTACTTGCCCTTCTTCTCGCCTTTTTTCTCACCATCGGTAGATAAGGCGGCGATGAATGCCTCCTGGGGAACTTCAACTCTTCCCACCATCTTCATGCGCTTCTTACCCTCTTTTTGCTTTTCCAAGAGTTTGCGCTTACGAGAAATGTCACCACCGTAACATTTAGCCAAAACATCCTTACGCATCGCTCGGATAGTTTCGCGAGCAATAATCCTGGAACCAACCGCGGCTTGAATTGGCACCTCAAACTGTTGCCTCGGGATCAGCTCGCGCAGCTTACCGGTCATCATCACACCATAGCTGTATGCCTTGTCACGGTGAACAATCGCACTGAAAGCATCGACCTGCTCCCCCTGCAAAAGAATGTCTACCTTTACTAGATCCCCTTGAGCTAGGCCGTTCTCCTCGTAATCTAGCGAGGCATAACCCTGAGTTCTTGATTTCAAGTTGTCAAAGAAATCAAAGACAATCTCTGCTAGCGGCATGTCGTATCTCAACTGAACTCGATCGGTACCGAAATACTGCATGTCCAGCATCACACCTCGCCTAGCCTGGCAGAGTTCCATAATGGTTCCGACATAATCCTTCGGTGTAAGAATGGTTGCCCTCACAATTGGCTCAAGAATTTTAGAAACCTTACCGGTCGGAAACTCTGAGGGGTTAGTGACGGTGATTTCTTTCTTATCTTCCATGGTCACTTCATAAACCACCGAAGGCGCAGTTGCAATTAGATCTAAGCCGAATTCACGTTCTAACCGCTCGGTGATAATTTCAAGGTGCAGAAGTCCGAGAAAACCACATCTGAACCCAAAACCAAGCGCTACCGATGTCTCTGGTTCATAAACCAGTGAAGCGTCAGAAAGCTTAAGTTTGTCTAAGGCTTCACGAAGGTTTGGATAATCAGATCCATCAATCGGATAGATACCGGAGAAAACCATCGGCTTTGGTTCGGAATAACCCTTTAGCGCTTGAGTAGCAGGTTTAGTTACCGTGGTAACGGTGTCACCAACTTTTGACTGCCTAACATCCTTCACACCGGTGATTAGATAACCAACTTCACCAACTGCTAAACCTTTGGTTGGTTCAGGCTCCGGGGATGAAACACCGATCTCTAAAAGTTCGTGCACGGCCTTGGTCGACATCATGGTGATTTTTTCACGAGCCGATAGCGAGCCATCAACCATACGAACGTAAGTAACTACACCTCGATAGGTGTCATAAACCGAGTCAAAGATCATCGCCCTCGCCGGCGCGTTCGGATCCCCCACCGGATGAGGAACCGTCTGAACAATGCGATCGAGAAGTTGATCGACACCAACACCAGTTTTACCCGAAACCCTAAGGCAGTCCTCTGGGTTTCCACCAATTAGGTTGGCAAGCTCTTCTGCGTATTTATCCGGTTGGGCCGCAGGCAAATCGATTTTGTTCAAGACCGGAATAATGTGAAGGTCGTTTTCTAGAGCCAAATAGAGATTTGCCAAAGTTTGAGCTTCTATTCCCTGAGCCGCATCAACAAGCAGGACCGCTCCCTCGCAGGCCGCTAGCGACCTGGAAACCTCATATGTGAAGTCCACGTGACCTGGAGTGTCAATCATGTTCAGGGCATAGGTGGTGCCAGCTAGTTCCCAAGGCATGCGAACAGCCTGGGATTTAATCGTGATGCCTCTTTCACGCTCAATGTCCATGCGATCCAGATACTGAGCACGCATCGAGCGATCATCAACAACACCGGTTAGCTGGAGCATCCGGTCAGCCAAAGTTGACTTGCCGTGGTCAATATGGGCGATGATGCAGAAGTTCCGAATGAACTCGGGGTTAGTCTTAGCCGGCTCAAGCGCGGTTTTTGCTCGTGGCGACAAAGAGTACCTCTTGGCTAACTAAAGGGAATTAGGCGATTGCCTTGGCTATATTCTCGCACAAACAGGGGTTGTTTAGGCTTGCCCCAGCCCCTAAATCGCTGGTATTCTTTAGGAAGTTCAGTTGAGTGTCTCCAACCGAACCAATCCAAACAACTTCCTAAGTTCAGTTTGACCTGAACAAATCAAGAAAGTGAAACATGGCAAATATCAAGTCGCAGATCAAGCGCATTGGCACTAACGCTAAGGCAACCGAGCGCAACAAGGCTGTTCGTAGCGAAGTGAAGACCGCCGTCAAGGCTGTTCGCACCGCCGCTGCCGCAGGAGACAAGACCAAGGCAACTGAAGCTCTAAAGGTAGCAACCAAGAAGCTAGACAAGGCTGTTTCGAAGGGTGTAATCCACAAGAACCAGGCAGCTAACCGCAAGTCAGCTATCGCTAAGAAGGTTTCTGGCCTGAAGTAAAGACTTCAAGAAATAATCAGACCCGCAAAACCTGCGGGTCTTTTTATTTTGCTGGGATCATCTTGTTCTTACCAGCATAGAACCCAGCCAATAACTGAATTCCTGTAAGTAGGACAAGCATCAGAAGGCTTGCATCCCAAGTGCCGGTTAGTCTCCAAAATTCGCCAAATAGGAAAGTCCCGATAGCTGCGATTACATAACCACAACCTTGGGCTAGTGCGGATAACTGTGTGGTCTGTGAGGTTGTACTGGCTCGAGAGCCAACCAGAGTCAGAGAAAGTGGAAAAGTTGCGGCAAAACCAAATCCGGTTAGTAAGCAGCCAAGTACTAGTAGATTCGGAGACAACCAAATCAACAAAACACCGCTGAGTGTAAAGCTAGTAAGCCCCACTGCGATCAGCGAGAGTGATTTGAACTTACGAATAACTAAAGATGTTACGAAACCAGTAGGAACACCGACAAAAGTTGTTAAGCCCAATAACGCCCCAGCATCAATCTCAGACATCCCTCGATCAACCAGAAGCGATGGCAACCAGTTCAAAGTCGCATAAAAACCAGTTGATTGGAGCCCAAAGAAACCAACGATTGCCCAGGTTAGCGGCGAGCGATAGACAGCACGCTTTTCCTCTGCATGAGTTGTAGCGGTGATATATTCAAGACTCTGTTTTCTTCGAGCAATCGGTATCCAAAACAAGATGGCAATTACAGCTGGAATTATCCAGATTGCCAAGGCACCTTTCCATGAGCCGAGTAAATCCGAACTCGGCACAGCAATCGTTGCAGCAAGGCTTGATGAGATCGCCAGCAGTGTTACATAAACCCCCGTGATCAGTTCGATGCGCTCAGGAAACTGCTCCCGAACAACTGTTGGAATCAAAACATTTCCAATAGCGATAGTCAAACCAATAACTACAGTCGAGGAAAGTATTATCGCAACGCCACCTATAAGCCTGATTGACATGGCTAGGGTAAGGCCGATCAACACCAGTAGCATTGCTCGATTTAGTCCAAAGCGCTTTACGAGCCAAGGACCGGCAAAAGCCCCCAAACCAAAGCAAACAACTGAAATCGATGTCAGTAAACCAATTTCAACAGCATTTAGCTTTTCAACTTTGAAAAACTCTGGAACTAATGGTCCAATTGCTGCCACCGGTGGTCTTAGAACAAGTGAGATAAATACCAGCGAAATTAGAGCCAGAACTGCTACACGTTGTCTAACCAATCGGTCTACCCTTGTTTGCAACCAGTCTGATTAGTTTTTCTAAGGCATACTGGGGGTCTTTCTGTCCACCCTTAATTGCGAAATCCGTCTCAGCTAACTCCTCGATCACTAGCGCGAGACTATCTTCTGACCAACTTGCTGCCTCCTGGCGAATCTTTCCGAGAACCCAGTCAAAAACACCCAGGCTTTGCGCAGAAATGTTTGGGTTACCGCGTACCTTAACAAATTGGTTTATCTTTCGAGCAATCGCACCAAGGAGCATCACAGGCTCTAATCCCTGAGCTAAACCGTGACGCAGTCTCAGCAGAGCTTCGGACACTTGACCAGCGATAGCAGCATCAGCGATCACAAATACTGTCGTCTCTAAACGACCACCAAAATATTTCTCAACAATTTCTGCTGTAATCTCCCCAGCATCATCAAGTTGCAACTGTGAGCAGGCGGCGGCAATCTCCTCGAAATCCTTTCCGAAAATCTGCGAGATTGCTAGGGCAGCTTGACGCTGTATTTTTCTGCCCTTCGAAGTGAATTCAGCTTCAATGAACGCTATCTTCTCGGCTTCTTTGCTAATGTCAAGGCAAATTCCTTCAACGCAACTGTCATTTGCTCGAATTGCCTCTAGCAATCGCTTACCTCGAACTGATTTTCCATCATGGCGGAAGATAACCACTGACTCTGCCGAAGGATTTGCTAAATACTCAATACCGTCGGTTATTAGGGCATCTGTGCAGCGCTGAACATCATTGATTATGACCAGCTTGCTTTCACCAAATAACCCACTGCTTGCTAGATCAAAAATACTTCCAGCGCTGTAATCGCTGGCATCAACCTCAACAACTTCCAATCCTTCAGAATTGCCAAGTTTTTCTCTGATAATTTTTACGGCTCGATCAGCAAAAAACTGCTGAGATCCAAATAGCAAGATAACTGGGGCAACGGTAACTGCCCGCCAGGGAACCTGCTTTGCTTGACTCACCAGTAAAGCCTAACTTCTGCCGGAGACCAGTGCAGTCAGGCCTGAAGCCGTCTCTGAAAGCCCGATCGCCCCCTGCTGATCAGTTCTTAGCACTTTGGTGGAAAGTCGCTGCAGCATCTCTAGGCATCGTTGAGTTGGGTGGCCATAGGAATTCTTAGCACCAACCGAAATCAAGGCAACGTCTGGACGAATTGCTTCGTAGAACTCACTGGCTTGATCCGCCGAACCGTGGTGGGCAACCTTTACAACTACAGTTCTACTTCCAAAACCACTAGCGAATGTGGCGGATTGCTCCTGACCGATTCGTAGTTGACCTTTCTCACCCAAATCAGCAAGAGCGATAAGCACAACTGTTGAACTCTCCCAAATCATTCCAATCGAACCGTCATTACTATCTTCTGCTTCTGGAGCTCCCCGATGCGGTGAGAGCACCCGCCAAGCGAATTTACCCAAGCTTCCAAACATGCCAACTTCAGCCTTTATGGGCTCTATACCCTGAGAGCGAATTACTTCTTCAGCAAAGTCCGCACCAGGACGATCATCGGGGAAGGAACTAACTAATGCAGACACCACTTTCCTACCAGTGATGGCCCCGACTACCCCACCAACATGGTCCATGTCGAAGTGGGTAAGGACCAGCAGATCAATTTGTTCAATACCAAGCCCGGTAAGGCACTCATCAATTGCGGGATTCTCTCTGCCAACATCAATCAGGGCTACCTTTCCCATCGATCTAATTACCAAAGCGTCACCTTGACCAACATCACAATTCACAATTTCGTGATTTTTCGAATAGAAAGCCGCTTTAGTGATGGCCGTTGCCGAGTTCTGCGATAAAAACAAACTGGAGATTAGAACTACAAAGATCATCGGGACCACCCTGAATCTCCTTGCTTTGCCCCAAAACAAAGCAAACACAGAAACAGTCAGCAGAATGGCAAGAAAAATTCCAATTGCGCCTGAAAACCAAGGAAGACTGGCGTAGGGAGCTTCTGAAAAAGTCTTGGCAAGGGAAACTACCCAACTTGCTGGAACTGACGCTAAGTATGAAATGGCGCCAGCAATTTCAGGAAATGGAAAACTTAGCAGACACGCAAGCAAACCCAATACCGTGATTGGAACAACTAACGGCTCGGCTAATAAATTGGCAAGAATCGAGTAAACCGGTATTTGAGGTTGAAGAATCAGCAGTATGGGTAGACATGAAATCTGTGCAGCAATTGTCACCGCTAGCGCCACTGCCAGCCAAGTCGGCATACGTTTTTCAAATAACTCGGCAAGCTTAGGTGCTAACACAAGCAACCCGAACGTTGCCAAAACCGATAGAGCAAAACCGTAGTCAATGGATAACTGCGGATCAACGAACAGCAATAGCAAAATGCTCATCGCTAAGGCATCGACAGGGCTTACCTTTCTACCAAGGCTGATTGCTAATAAAACAATTCCCACCATCACGCTTGCTCTAAGCACACTCGGTTCAGGACCGACCAGACAAAGGTAACCAGCGATGGCCAGCAAACTGAGTAAAACTCGCAACCATCTTTTCAGCGGTAACTGATTTATTAGTAGTGCTACTACCGCCAGAACAATTGCGCAGTTTGCACCACTTACTGCGGTGAGGTGAGTTAGGGATACCGTGCGAAAGGAGTCCTTGGTTTCTGAAGAGAGCCTTGAATCATCGCCAATTGCCAACCCCGCAACCAGAGCAGCCGCATCACTGTTTACTCCCCGAAGGCTATCCAGAAATGCGGACCGGATCGATTGGAAGACATCCGGCTTCGCCTGGTCCTTTATCGCTATCAGTGACTTAAGGCTGGCTTTGAATTGAAAGTCCGAGCGATGGCTTGATCGGAAGGTTAGAAAAGCATCTATACGCTGACCCTGTTTTAGGTGCCTATCACCTATAGACAAAAGTCCAGCTTTACCTTTGATAAAGCTAGGTGCGATTACCCTTACCTCAACCTGCTGCTCTGGTAACCCCCTAAAACCTATAAAGGATCTTGGGTTTGAAATCACCTCGATATCAACTCGAGCTGTTTTGTGCTC
>CAYUBJ010000028.1:0-2334 GCA_964443065.1 uncultured Rhodoluna sp. | reverse complement strand
GGTAGATCCTCTAAAGTGCTTGAAGCTGACTGGTTTAGCGAAATAAAGCTCAGTGACTCTGCCGAGCCAACTGGAGAGTTTCCGGTGCCGATGATTATTTGCTCACCATCGTTGATTAGGCGAGCCAGGTTCACGCCGGATTGGTTTGCTTTTGCTGTGAAACCACCGGCTAGTAAAACCGCATCAAAGACTCTAGAGCCCGAATCCAGTTGATAAATACCTGGGTGCTTTACCTTACCCGTCACGTGAACAAAGATTTTGGCTTTGTTTACGAGCGCAGTATCTTCGTTGGACTTTTTTGGAACAACCAGTGCTGCATCAACGGTACTTGTGCTTGCCCATAAATACACGGCAAAACCAACCACGGCGACAGCCGTTATTAATACTTTTATTGACCTAGGTGTGAATTCTGAGTATAGGTCTTTGATCCACTGCAACATGGTTGTGAAACTACCAAGGTTCCAATTATTGAATAACTAACAGTGAAAAACTGTTTAGAAAGTTAGCCCTTGGTGACTATGTTGATAAGTTTCGGTGCACGGATAATCACCTTGACTACTTCCCTACCTTCGATAGCCTTCTGCACAGCCCTAGAACTATCAGCAGCTGTTTTTAGGTCATCCTCGGTTGCGTTCACCGATAACTCAAAAGTGTCCTTCAGTTTCCCATCAACTTGAGCAATAGCAGTAATGGTGTCCTGAACCAGTAGTGCAGGATCAGCCTCAGGCAGTCCTGCGAGGGCGACACCTGGTTTGTGTCCTAGTATCTCCCACATCTCTTCGGCCATAAACGGAGAGAATAGCGATAGCGCCTTAGCCGCAACTTCAGCAGCTTCTCTCACAGCTGGATCGGCAGGTCCAACCTTGCCATCAATAGCCTTGCGTAATGCATTGATCAGCTCCATCAACTTAGCAACACCAACATTGAATTTGAATCCTTCAATGTTTGAAGCAAAATCTCTTAGGAAAGCATGAGTAACTTTTCTAAGTTCTAAATCACCGTTACTAAAATCAATGCCGGCTGGCGATGACACATCCTTGGCGGCTCGCCAACATCTAGCTAGGAACTTACCTGAACCACTTGGAGAAACATCTGCCCAGTCAATGTCATCTTCAGGTGGACCAGCAAAAGCCATGGTCAACCTAACTGCATCAGCACCATGCTCAGCTAGTTGATCTCCAAGAGCCACTAGATTGCCACGAGATTTACTCATCGCCGAGCCATTCATGAGCACCATACCTTGGTTTAGCAGCCTGGTGAAAGGCTCATCGAAGTCGACGTAGCCCATGTCTTTTAGGACTTTGGTGAAAAAGCGAGCATACAAAAGGTGCAAGATTGCGTGCGTAACTCCACCGACATACTGGTCTACCGGAGCCCACTGCTTAGCTTCTGAAACACTGAACGCCTCAGTTTCACTGTTCGGCGATAGATACCTCAGGAAATACCAGGATGAATCGACAAAGGTGTCCATGGTGTCGGTATCCCGCTTGGCATCTTTGCCACAACTAGGACAGGCAACATTGACCCAGTCGGTTGCTCCACCCAGTGGTGAGGTTCCCTTAGGTGCTAGATCTAAACCTTCAGCCGATGGTAGTTCTATTGGTAACTGATCTTCTGGAACTGGAACTTCACCACAAGCTTCACAGTGAATGATTGGAATCGGTGTTCCCCAGTAACGCTGACGAGAAATCAACCAGTCGCGCAATCTAAAGTTCTTAGCTGCCTTACCTCTACCCTCGCGCTCTAGAATCTTGGTCATCTTCTCGATGGCATCAGCTTTATTTAGCCCATTGATTTCACCAGAGTTGATAACAACACCTTCACCAAGTAGTGGCACCCCGGTTTCAACTGGATCAGCTTCACCGGTATCGATGACAACCTTAACCGGTAGCCCCATGGCTCTAGCAAAATCTAAATCACGCTGATCGTGCGCAGGAACTGCCATGATGGCACCAGTACCGTAGTCAGCTAAAACATAATCAGATATCCAGATTGGTATCTCTTCGCCGTTAGCTGGGTTTATCGCTACTCGACCCGAATCTAAACCAGTCTTATCTCTATCGGTGGCAAGTCTTTCAATATCGTTAGACTTCTTCACTTCATCCAAGTAAGCCTGGAAAGCCATTCTCACTTCAGGAGTACTACCAGAGACTAACTCTGCTGCTAAGTCGCTATCGGCAGCAACAACCATAAAGGTTGCGCCATAAATAGTGTCTGGTCTAGTTGTGTATACGGTGATTGGTTCAGTTCTACCAACAACCTGGAAGTCAACTTCAGCTCCGTAGCTTCTACCAATCCAGTTACGCTGCATGGTTAAGACTTTTGCTGGCCAGT
>CAYUBJ010000027.1:0-13602 GCA_964443065.1 uncultured Rhodoluna sp. | reverse complement strand
GGTTTGTTCACCTACTACACCAGGCTTGTTACTGGCCTGGCTAAAGATATGGACTTTTCTCTAGATACACCTTGGCAGGATCTACCAGAAGAGATCCAGGACGCGGTTCTTTATGGAAATAACTTCGATGTCCAAATGAAGTGGAAAAATCGCTACGGACGTGAGCTACGTTACACAACAGGTTTCGAAGGTGCGCTGAACTACATCGAGCGTAAATACCTAGAGGCTGATAATGACTGGGGTAGAGGCCGCTGGGCTGAATACCTGAGAGAAACTCCTTGCCCAGATTGCAACGGAGCAAGACTTAGACCAGAAGTTCTAGCAGTGAAGGTTGCTGGACACTCTATTGCTGAGGTTTGCAATATAAGCCTCGGTGAGGCCATGGAATTCTTCATCAAACTAAAGCTCGACAAACGTGATGAAAAGATTGCAGCTCAGGTGCTACGGGAGATTAGAGCGCGACTTGAGTTCCTAATAGCCGTTGGTCTTGACTATCTATCGCTGGAAAGGGCGGCAGCTACGCTTTCCGGTGGTGAGGCACAGCGAATCAGGCTTGCCACCCAGATTGGTGCTGGGTTGACCGGTGTTCTGTATGTTCTGGATGAGCCAAGTATTGGTTTGCACCAGCGGGATAATCGACGGCTAATCGAGACGCTAATCAAACTGCGTGATTTGGGTAACACGCTTATTGTTGTTGAGCACGACGAGGACACCATTAAAGCCGCCGACTGGCTAGTGGATATTGGTCCTGGCGCTGGGGTTCACGGTGGCGAAGTAGTGCACAGTGGCTCCTATAAAGCAATCCTCAGCAATAAGGAATCGATTACCGGTTCATTCCTAAGCGGAAAAGAGTCGATAAAGGTTCCAGCTAAAAGACGCAAAGTTGATCCAAAGCGTCGCATCAAGGTTGTTGGAGCAAGGGAAAACAATCTCAAGAACATAGACGTTGAATTTCCCCTCGGAACATTCATTGCAGTCACTGGAGTTAGTGGCTCTGGTAAATCATCGCTGGTGAATGATGTTCTGTATGAAGTGCTGGCCAATAAACTCAACGGCGCTAAAGGTGTTGCCGGAAAACATACCCGGGTAGAAGGTCTAGACCAGCTGGATAAGGTAGTGCACGTCGATCAGAATCCAATCGGTCGAACTCCTAGGTCAAACCCGGCTACCTATACCGGAGTTTTCGACCACATAAGAAAACTCTTTGCTGAAACTTCTGAGTCAAAGGCCCGCGGTTACCAACAGGGTAGATTCTCCTTCAACGTCAAAGGCGGACGCTGTGAGGCCTGCAGCGGCGATGGAACTTTGAAAATTGAGATGAACTTCCTTCCCGATGTCTATGTCCTTTGTGAGGTCTGCCACGGCGCGAGGTATAACCGGGAAACCCTTCAGGTTAAGTACAAAGGCAAGTCAATTGCAGAAGTTTTAGAGATGCCGATTGCCGAGGCTGCCGAATTTTTTGCGCCGATAAGCGCAATTGCTAGATATCTAAATACTCTCGTTGAAGTGGGGCTCGGTTACGTTCGCCTCGGGCAAAGTGCGACAACACTGTCTGGTGGCGAAGCGCAGCGTGTGAAGCTCGCTGCAGAACTCCAGAAACGATCAAACGGTCGCACGGTCTACGTTCTCGACGAGCCGACAACTGGGTTGCATTTCGAAGATGTTAGAAAGCTCCTGATTGTGCTAAATGGTTTAGCTGATAAGGGAAACACCGTAATCGTAATTGAACATAATCTCGATGTGATTAAGAGTTCAGACTGGATTATCGATATCGGCCCTGAGGGCGGCTCTAGGGGTGGAGAAATAGTTGCCACCGGAACACCTGAACAGGTAGCAAAACATGCTAAATCTCACACCGGTAAGTTCCTCAAAGAGATCCTTGGATAGCAATGGCAAACGAGGTCAGCTTTAGACCAGCTACGGGAGATATCCCAACTAATCCCGGCGTATATCGATTCGTTGATGACAACGGTCGCGTGCTCTATGTTGGCAAGGCGAAGAATCTTCGGGCAAGGCTAAGTTCCTATTTCGCACCTTTGAATACCCTGCAGGAGAAGACCAGGCGGATGGTGCAGGCTGCGGCCGATGTCAACTGGACCATCGTAAAAAGCGAATTCGAGGCACTCCAACTCGAATTCACTTGGATTAAGGAATATGATCCACCGTTCAATGTCAGATTCAAAGATGACAAGAGTTACCCATACCTAGCTATCACGATGGGTGAAGAGGTACCTAGAGTGCTGATTACCAGAAATCGGGATAGAAAAGGGACCAAGTATTACGGTCCCTACACTCAGTCCTGGGCAATCAGAGAAACTATGGATACTTTGCTCAAGGTTTTTCCGATGCGATCTTGCTCAAGCGGTATTTACAAACGTGCTGAACAAACCAATAGGCCATGTTTGCTTGCAGACATCGGAAAATGTTCCGCTCCATGTGTTGGTCGGATAGGTAAGGAAGAACACAAGAAAGCTGCAAAGCAGTTTGGTGATTTCATGCAGTCTGGAGATGAGACCTACATCGAAACGCTAGCTAAGCAGATGCGATCTGCTTCGGCAGAGCAAAAGTATGAACTTGCAGCTAAATTGCGAGATGACATCAACGCTTTGGAAACGGTACTCGAGAAAAGCACCGTCGTCTTCACAGATCAAACCGACGCTGACCTGTTTGGGATAGCAGATGACGAATTAACTGCAGCCGTTAGCCTATTCCGAGTGCGCGGTGGTCGAATTAGGGGAGCCCGTGGCTGGGTTGTCGATAAGGAAATCGAACGAACAACTCAAGATCTGGTTGAGTACCTAGTTCAAAATGTTTATGAAGAGGCCTCTGGAAACATAGACATTCCTAAAGAAGTATTAGTGCCAGAGTTGCCAGCGGATCACCTAGCCCTGGCGCAGTGGTTATCTGACAAACGCGGTGCAAAAGTTGATCTCAGAGTGCCGCAACGTGGCGATAAGCGGGCTCTGGCTGAAACTGCACTAACAAATGCGAAGCACTCACTAAACCTTTATAAGCTAAAGCGAACCTCCGATTTCACTTCGCGAAGTGATGCACTTGCCCAACTGCAAAAAGCTCTACAACTAGAGAATGCGCCACTGCGTATCGAATGTTTTGATATTTCCCACCTCTCTGGCACCGGAATCGTCGCCTCAATGGTGGTCTTTGAGGATGGGCTTCCCAAAAAGAGCCAGTATCGGAAATTCAACATCGAACAATCTACTGATGACACCGATTCCATGTTCCAAGTGCTTACCCGTCGGCTTAAGTATCTGGCCGATGGGGTAAGCGACAACGACAATAAATTCAGTTATCGGCCGGGCTTACTGGTAGTTGATGGCGGAGCCCCTCAGGTAAATGCAGCTAAAAGAGCTCTCGAGGCCTCTGGAATTAGTGATATTGCGGTTATTGGGCTTGCCAAGCGCCTTGAGGAAATTTGGCTACCAAATGAAGCTTTCCCCGTGATTCTGCCAAGAGCTACCGAGGCCCTATTCCTACTGCAGCGGATCCGCGACGAAGCTCACCGATTTGCCATTACCGCCCAGCGCAAACAGCGAAAATCATCAATAGCCACAGAACTTGGCCAGATTGAAGGCCTAGGGGATAAGCGAGTAAACGCTCTGCTGAGGCGCTTTGGATCGGCAAAACGGCTCAGATTGGCAACTGTGGCCGAAATCAGTGAGGTTGCCGGAATCGGCCCCAAATTAGCCGAAGCAATCAAGTTGCAGTTGGAGCAATCTGAGTAATTTGCATCTCGGGCGTGTCGCGAATGACTAGAGTTGTCTTGAGAAACGATTAGAGGCCCCGTGAACCAAGACAAGTCATATGAACTGCTGGTGGTGACCGGCATGTCTGGGGCTGGCCGTTCGACGGTTGGTAAAGCCCTTGAAGACATGGATTGGTATGTAGTGGATAATCTTCCACCACAACTAATCAAGCCGATGGCTGAGCTTTTTAGCCATGCCGATAAGAATCTGCCGAGATTGGCCGTTGTAATCGATGCTCGCGGCGGCGAGCTATTTCAAGACTTGGCTGAAACCCTAGATTTACTTAGCAGTAGCAATATCGACGCCCAGGTACTATTCCTCGAGGCCAACGATGCAACATTGGTAAAACGCTACGAGCAGGTCCGCCGACCACATCCGCTTCAGGGCAATGGAACTATCACCGATGGAATCCAGGCTGAACGACAAAGGTTATTGCCGTTGCGCGAGAAAGCTGACTACATCATCGACAGCAGCGATCTCAATGTTCACCAACTGGCTCAAAAAATCTCAGAATCCTTTTCCGGAAAAGGGTCCAACAAACTGAACCTATTAATTCAAAGTTTTGGCTTCAAGTATGGAGCTCCAAGCGATGCAGATCTAATTGCTGACATGAGATTCCTGCCCAATCCTTATTGGGATGAAGATCTGCGGCCCTTTACTGGAGAAGATGCTCGGGTTGCGAAATTTGTGTTGGAGCAAGAAGGTGCTGAAGAGTTTATAGCTAACTACGTTGCGGCTCTAAAACCGGTTTTGAACGGCTATTTAAGGGAAAGCAGAAAGCATGCCGCTATTGCTATCGGCTGCACCGGAGGTAAACACCGTTCGGTAGCAACAGCAAATGAAATTGCAAAGCGCCTGGGTCAAATTGAAGGTGTTGAAGTAAGAGTGAAACATAGAGATTTAGGAAAAGAATAAGACATGGCGCTAACTGCAGAACTGAAAGACGAACTAGCAAGAGTTGAGGTTTCAAAGAGTTCGGTCAGAGCGGCCGAAGTGGCAACAATACTTCGCTTCTGCGGCGGGCTGCACCTCGTTGGTTCAAAGATTGTTGTTGAAATCGAAGTTGACACAGCCCAACTAGCCAGACGCGTTAGAAAAGACCTAGCCGATGTTTTCGGGGTTGACTCTGAATTGGCCATGATTGCCGCCAGCGGAATTAGAAAATCGAGCAAGTATCAAATCAAGGTGACTCAGAATGCCGAAATACTTGCTAGACAGACTGGGCTAATTGACTCTAGAAACAGACCTGTTCGCGGGCTCCCTTCGATATTGGTATCCGGTAGCAAGGCAGATGCTGAGGCAGTATGGCGTGGAGCAATACTTGCTCATGGATCGCTTACCGATCCGGGCCGAAGCGCAACTCTCGAGATCACCGCTCCTGGTAACGAGGCAGCGATGGCATTAGTTGGCATAGCTCGAAGACTCGAGGTTCCAGCCAAGGTTCGCGAGGCGAGGGGAGTTTATCGAGTTGTTGTCCGTGAGCGTGAAGCCATCGTAGATATCTTGAAGCACGTTGGCGCACACTCCATTGTTTTGAAATACATCGAGCTTCAGGTCAGACGTGAAGTTAGAGGCCAGCAGAACCGGCTGGCAAACTTTGACAATGCCAATCTGATGCGCTCTGCTCAAGCAGCCGTTGCCGCTGGGCAAAGAGTGCGCAGAGCGATGGAGATACTCGGCGATGATGTCCCGGATCATCTACGCCAAGCAGGGGAGTTACGCCTGCAACATCGCGATGCAAGCCTTGACGATTTGGGCAGGTTGGCTAATCCACCACTAACCAAGGACGCTATTGCCGGAAGAATCAGAAGGCTGTTAGCGCTTGCCGATAAGGTGGCATCGGAAAAAGGTATACCAGGCACTGAACTAAACTTAAGAGATCAAGAATAGAAAGCAAAGGAGCTAGAACATGACGAAATACACACTGCCGGACCTAAGCTACGATTACGGAGCTCTAGAGCCAAACATTTCCGGTCGAATCATGGAACTGCACCACGATAAGCATCACTTGGCTTACGTCAACGGTGCCAACTCTGCCCTTGATGCTCTTGCAGAAGCAAGAGACAAGAACGACCTAAGCATGGTCAATAAGTTTCAAAAAGATCTGGCATTCAACCTGGCCGGACACGTAAACCACACTGTCTTTTGGAAAAACATGTCACCAGAAGGTGGCGACAAGCCAGTTGGTGAGTTAGCTGCAGCCATCGATGAATTCTTTGGCTCATTTGATGCTTTCCGTGCTCACTTCACCGCAAGCGCACTTGGTATTCAAGGCTCTGGCTGGGCAATCCTGGTTTGGGACATCCTTGGCCAGAAACTAATCATTGAACAGCTTTACGATCACCAGGGGAACTTAGCTGTCGGCTCAATTCCACTTCTAATGCTGGATATGTGGGAGCACGCTTTCTACCTTGACTATCAGAACGTCAAGCCTGAGTATGTGAAGGCCTTCTGGAACATAGTCAACTGGGCTGATGTCCAGGCTCGCTTCAACGAGGCTAGCCAAAACACGGCCGGTCTTCTGCTACCCTAGAAGGAGTTAGACCACCCAACGTCGAGTGGCATTTTCCCCAAAAACAATCCCAAATTGCGCTAATAGCGCCTAGAAATAACTGGAGTCAAACATGACCACACGCGTTGGAATCAATGGTTTCGGACGAATCGGACGCAACTTCCTAAGAGCTGAAATCGCCAAGGGAACTGATCTTGAGATAGTTGCAGTCAATGACCTTAGCGACCCTAAGGGTTTAGCGCATTTGCTGAAGTATGACTCAGTGACTGGTCGTTTAGACCGTGAAGTTACTGTCGATGGACAAAACATCATCGTCGATGGGGTCGTTATCAAAGTTCTTGCTGAGCGTGACCCAGCAGCTCTCGGTTGGGGAGATCTTGGTGTTGACATCGTCATTGAATCAACCGGACGATTTACCAATGCTGATGATGCAAGAAAGCACATCGAGGCAGGCGCTAAGAAAGTGATTATCTCAGCTCCAGCAACTGGTGAAGACGCAACTTTCGTGATCGGCGTGAACGAATCTGGTTATGACCCAGCAAACCACAACATTATTTCAAACGCTTCATGCACCACAAACTGTCTTGCCCCTCTGGCGAAGGTTTTCAATGACAACTTCGGTATTGTCAACGGTTTGATGACCACTGTGCACGCATACACTGCTGACCAGAACCTGCAAGACGGCCCACACAGCGACCTGCGCAGAGCTCGTGCGGCTGCAATTAACATCGTCCCATCAACCACTGGAGCAGCTAAAGCAATCGGTTTAGTTCTACCTGAGCTAAGAGGCAAACTAGATGGATTCGCTCTTCGAGTTCCAGTGCCAACTGGATCGATTACCGACCTGACTTTGGTTTCAGCACGCGAAGTTACCATTGATGAAATAAAGGCTGTCTATAAGGCTGCCGCTGCATCTGGACCACTAAAGGGCATCCTGAAATACACCGAAGATGAAATCGTCTCTAGCGACATCGTTACTGACCCGCACTCATCAATCTTTGATGCTGGTTTGGTTAGGGTTATTGGCGGAACCACCGTGAAGCTCTCGTCCTGGTATGACAACGAGTGGGGATATTCAAACCGCCTTGTTGACCTAACCGAATTGGTTGCGAGCAGACTCTAGTTCATGCGAACACTGAAAGATCTACCTGAACTTGGTGGCAAGCGAGTCATTCTGCGGTGCGACCTCAATGTTCCATTAGATGGTGATCTGATTACCGATGATGGTCGAGTAAAGGCCTCAATCCCAACTATCAAAGCTCTTATCGAACAAGGTGCGAGAGTTGTAGTTATCAGCCACCTAGGCCGCCCAGAAGGGGCTCCTGATGTGAAATACTCGCTAGCACCAGTGGCTAAGAGACTAGGCGAATTACTCGGTAAAAAAGTTTCCTTTGCCAGTGAAACAGTCGGTCTGGCTGCCGAAGCTGCGGTAGCGGAGCTAAATGACGGTGAAGTGCTAGTTCTGGAAAATCTTAGGTTCAACCCCGGTGAAACCGCTAAGGATTCAGCTGAGCGACAGTCATTCGCCGACCAATTGGCAAAAATGGGTGATCTCATGGTTAGCGACGGATTCGGAGTGGTCCATCGTAAGCAAGCCAGTGTCTATGAGTTAGCCAGCACTTTACCAAGCGCTGCAGGATTACTAATCGAGGCAGAACTCAAAGTCCTTGAGTCCCTGACTGAAAATCCAGCTAGGCCATATGTAGTTGTCTTGGGCGGTTCGAAAGTGTCAGACAAGCTTGGCGTGATTGACCACCTGCTGCCTAAAGTCGATGCTCTGTTGATTGGTGGGGGAATGCTATTCACATTCTTGGCGGCGCTCGGCTATAAAGTTGGCTCCAGTCTTTTAGAAGCCGACCAGATTGAGACAGTGCGTGGCTATCTAAACAAGGCTGAAGAACTCGGAGTCGAAATTATTCTGCCGACCGATGTTTTGGTGGCAAACCGTTTTGCAGCAGATGCCGAGTTTACAGTTGTTCCAAGTGATGGAATTGAATTGAGTCAATTCGGTTCCACTGCGATTGGTTTAGACATTGGGCCGGAGACCGCAGATTCCTTTGCCAATGTGATCAGAAACGCCAAAACCGTGTTCTGGAATGGGCCGATGGGCGTTTTTGAGTTTGAGAATTTTGCTAATGGAACAAAGTGGGTAGCGCAGGCGCTTACTGAAGTAAAGGGTCTATCCGTTGTCGGTGGTGGTGATTCGGCTGCGGCGGTGAGGCAATTGGGCTTTAGCGATGATCAATTCGGCCACATCTCAACTGGTGGCGGAGCTAGCCTAGAATTTTTAGAGGGCAAAACTTTACCGGGCTTGGAGGTTCTTAAGTGAGTGAAGCAAGAGTACCGTTCATAGCTGGTAACTGGAAAATGAATCTCGATCACCAGCAGGCTATTGCGCTGGTCCAAAAACTAGCTTGGACGCTAAATGATGCAAGTCACGACTACAGCAAGACCGAAGTAGCGGTATTCCCACCTTTTACCGATCTTCGAACTGTGCAGACTTTGATTGACGCAGAGAAATTTGAAATCAAGTTAGGCGCTCAAGATCTCAGTCAACATGACTCTGGGGCATACACCGGAGACATTTCTGGTGCCTTTTTGAAAAAGCTTGATGTTCGTTACGTCATCATCGGACACAGCGAGCGAAGAATGTATCATGCCGAGGATGATGCGCTGGTCAAGGCGAAGGTTGCAGCAGCATTCAAACACGATTTAGTTCCAGTAATCTGCGTTGGCGAATCTCTCGAAGAACTGGAACAGTTCGGACAAAGTGCTATTCCGGTTGCTCAGATGAAAGAGGCCATCTCTGGACATTCCCAAGTTGGCGAATTCATCGTGGCCTATGAACCTGTCTGGGCGATCGGAACAGGCCAGGTGGCAACCCCAGAGCAGGCTGCAGAAGTTGCCGCGAAGCTCAGGGAGACCATCGCCGAGGTGCTAACCCAAGAAATTGCTGATCGAACCCGAATTCTCTACGGCGGGTCAGTCAAGGCCGCAAATGTCGCCGGATTCCTCAAAAACCCTGAAGTTGACGGGGTTTTGGTAGGCGGAGCCAGCCTTCAGGTTGAAGAGTTTTCTGGGATAGCCCGCTTCTTGAAGCACCTGACCTTATAATTTGTCTTGGTGAGTTTAATTCACTAGAAATCACAGAAAGTACCCATAATGACTGGAATTCTTATCGCCCTGCGGATTTTGCTTGGGGTAACCAGCTTGCTCCTTACCTTGCTGATTCTTCTTCACAAGGGACGCGGTGGCGGACTAAGCGACATGTTCGGTGGCGGCATCACCAGCACCATGGGTTCTTCAGGAGTTGCCGAACGCAACCTAAACCGAATCACCATCATTCTTGGACTGGTCTGGGTCATCACCGTAGTGATCCTGGGACTGGCATCGACCTACGGTTGGGCATAGTTTATGAATTCAAATAGTTCTGCAATCCGTGGGTCCAGAGTTGGGGCGGGACCGTCAGGGGAAAAGGACACTGGTTTCCAGGCCGAGAGAATTCAACGCACCTACTATTGCTTCAATAAACACAGCTTTTCACCGATGTTTGCAGCCTCAGTTGAGTTGGAAGAACTTCCTAACGAATTAGACTGCCCACACTGCGGACTACCGGCGGGTATGGATAAAGACAATCCGCCTGAGATTGCTCGTCACGAACCTTACAAAACTCACTTAGCCTACGTTAAAGAGCGTCGCACCGAGGCTGAGGCCAAAGCTCTTCTCGATGAAGCAGTTGCTGCAGTTCGGGAAAGACGCGAGAGGCTTTTAGCTGAAGCTAAAGCTGAGATCAAAAAGAGCACCAAAGCTAACAAGCGTTCGGCTTAGCAGCTCCAAAAAGCTGCACCAGCAGCCTCATCAACTATCCAAATAGTTTGTTCAGCTGCGCTTACTTTCGCAGCCGGTAAATCACAATCTGGGTTTTTGTGAACTGATTCAATTGCCTCAGCTTTATCAATCCCGCTAACCACAAACATGATTTCTCTAGAAGAGTTAATAAGCGCGTAGGACATTGAGATTCTCTGGGCGGGAGGCTTAGGTGAGTTCTCCTCGAAAACAATTAGTTGTTCTGGATAATCATGTCCTGGAAATAGCGATGCTACGTGGCCGTCAGGACCCATACCCAAAAGAGTCAAATCCATTCTCGGCTTAGTGCCCTCAAAGAAATCCACCAAGTAGTTTTCGAATAGTTTTGCTGCAGTAGCGACGTCTTCGGTTTCATCCAGACTAGGAAATTCATGAATTTGATTGGGGGAGATAGAAAGTTTGCTCAATAGAGCATCTCGAGCTTGGTTTGCGTTTCTATCTGGGCTGTCCTTAGCAACAAAACGTTCATCACCAAACCAGAAGTGAACATTTTGTAGATTCAGATTTTGCAAATCAGGTTTTTCAGCAAGGTGTTTCAGAGTGAGTATTCCCACCGTTCCACCGGTAAGGCAGAGGTTAAACCGACCTTGAGCTTTGGAAAGCCTGTCCAGTATTTCGGTAGCTGCCTGTTCTGCAACGTCTTGGGCATTACTAGCGCGATGAATTTCCACCGATTGCATGAATTACTTCTTTACCTTGCGGGACACAGCGGGACTTGTCCGCTTGGTGCCAAAACCTTTGGTGATGAGTTTTCCGAAGATATCATCGCTATCTAACCGACGAAGATCTTCAATTAGGCAGTCGCGGACTGACCGTCGCGGTAAAGAAATGTCTCTAGTCGGTTGGCTAGGCTGAATAAGGGTTGCAACATCGGGAATGTTGCGAACTATCTCAACGTCTCCGGATTTGCGGATCAGTTTTACGCCTTTGATGCCCGCTACCGCCTTACCACGGACTGTTCTAATAAGTTTTACCTCAACTTTTAGCTTCATTTCCAACCAAGCAGCCAACAGATCCGTGCTCGGTGAGTCAACTGCACCGGTCACAACAACCTCTAGAACCGGGTCATATGGAGGCTGGTCCAGAATTGCCGCAAGCTGTGCTCGCCACAGGGTAAGTCTTGTCCAGGCGAAATCGCTATCGCCGGGAGTGTAGTTCTTTGCCAAACTCGAAAGCCAAGCGTGCGGATCTGGTTGAACTGCAGCATCAGTTATTCTGCGTTGGGCGATTCTTCCGATTGCTGAAGTGGCGGGCTTCTCCGGTGCTGCGCCAGGCCACCAGGCGACCACGGGAGCATCGGGTAGCAGTAATCCGGTAACTAAGCTTTCATGGTCACTGGCGGCCTCACCGTATGCCTTCAAGACGATTACTTCCGAAGCACCAGCGTCACCACCAACACGTATTTCTGCATCCAAACGTGGTTTTTCGTTTTTCTTCTTTTTGTCTTCAGCTAGAACAATAATTCGGCAGGGGTGAGCCTTAGATGCTTCATTTGCCGAACGAACTGCCTGTTCAAGACCGGCAAAGTCGGTTTCTATAATCAAGGTCAAAACACGACCCAGAGCTACAGCTCCACCTTCATCGCGGATTTCAACAAGTTCTTTTGAAACCTTGGAGACCGTGGTGTTCGATAAAGTCTTGATCATGGTCTGCGCCAAGCCCTTCCATCAAGTGCCATCATCCGATCGGCCGAAGCTGGCCCCCAGGTTCCCGGTCGATATGGTTCTGGCTTGCCATTGGACGCCCAATATTCTTCAATCGGATCAAGAATCTTCCAAGAAAGTTCAACTTCCTCGTGTCTTGGGAATAGTGGTGGATCGCCAAGTAGCACATCGAGGATTAATCGTTCATAGGCTTCAGGTGACGCTTCGGTAAAAGCGTGGCCATAGCCAAAGTCCATGGTCACGTCGCGAACCTGCATCCCGACACCAGGTATCTTCGAGCCAAAGCGAATGGTCACACCTTCGTCGGGTTGAACGCGAATAACTAAAGCATTCTGCCCTAAGGCTGAAGTTTGACTTGCTCCAAAGATTTGTTGCGGCGCTCTTTTGAAGACAACTGCTATTTCAGTCACTCTACGCCCTAAGCGCTTACCCGCCCTGAGGTAAAAGGGAACCCCAGCCCAGCGGCGAGTATTGATATCCAATCGCATCGCGGCGTAAGTTTCGGTTACCGACTTAGGATTCATGCCCTCTTCCTGCAAGAAGCCGGTTACCTTTTCACCACCTTGCCATCCGCCGGTGTATTGTCCGCGGGCAGTGTATTTTCCCAAGTCTTTTGGGATGCTTACTGCGGAGAGAATTTTCTCCTTTTCTGCACGAAGATCAGCAGCATCAAAAGACACCGGCTCTTCCATGGCGGTTAGGGCAAGTAATTGCAAGAGGTGATTCTGAATAACATCTCGAGCCGCACCGATTCCGTCATAGTAACCAGCTCTGCCACCAACACCGATATCTTCGGCCATGGTGATCTGAACGTGGTCAATGTAGTTGTTATTCCAAAGTGGCTCATACAACTGGTTTGCAAACCTGAGGGCGAGGATGTTCTGCACTGTTTCTTTGCCCAGGTAGTGGTCGATGCGGAAAATAGAGTCGGCAGGGAAAACCGATTCAACAACCTCGTTTAGTTCACGAGCGGACTTGAGATCATGACCAAAAGGCTTCTCAATGACCACTCTGCGGAACTGGTCCGGTTTTGGATCAGCTAGCCCAGAACGGGAGAGTTGCTGAGTGACTATCGGAAAAGCTTTTGGTGGGATGCTCAAATAGAAGGCGTGGTTGCCGTTTGTGCCACGCTCTTTGTCTAACTGTTCGATTGTCTCTCTGAGTCTGTCGAAGGCCGCGTCGTCATCGAATTCACCGCTAACGAATCGGATACCGCGGGAAAGTTGTGCCCATACCTCATCGCTCCAAGGTGTCCTTGCATGTTGACGAACAGCATCTTGAACAACTTGACCGAAATCTTGATCTTCCCAGTCTCTTCTGGCAAAACCCACCAGAGAGAAACCTGGCGGAAGTAGTCCACGGTTAGCCAGGTCATAAACTGCAGGCATCAGCTTTTTACGACTAAGGTCACCGGTAACTCCAAAAATGATTAGACCTGATGGACCTGCAATTCTGTTCAGGCGCCTATCTTCCGGATCACGAAGTGGGTTTTTACCCGGCCCAATTTTCACACCAGCCACTACTTACTTCCTTCAATGATTGAGATGACTCGATCAAAATCTCTTTGAACATCGCCGAGGACAAGAGTTAGTACAGGTCTTCCTAAATCAGCTAAAACTTTTGCATCGCCTGCCGCCTGAGAGGCAATCAGTTCACCGAAACTGAATTCTCTTCCTGGCACCGATATGTCGTTTTCAGTCTGACTGGTGAGCTGCAGATAGACACCGGTTCGTGGACCACCCTTGTGATACTGACCAGTTGAGTGGAGAAAACGAGGGCCCCAACCGAAGGTAAC
>CAYUBJ010000026.1:0-14051 GCA_964443065.1 uncultured Rhodoluna sp. | reverse complement strand
TTAATTACCGGTGTCATAGTGGTTATCCTTCCCCCGCTAATTAGCCAAACCAGTGAGTTTGTCACCCACCTACCAGAGTTACTAAATGGCCTGGTGCAAACACCTTGGATAAACGATCTCGATACCAGATTTGGCGGGGCAATTAGTAATGCACTGAGTAGTTCTGGTGAATACCTATCGGATAGCAAGAACTGGCCGAACCTGCTCGGTGGCGTAGTCCAGGTGGGAATAACAATATTCAACGGAGCACTAGCTTTTCTAACCGTTACCATCTTGACCATCTATTTCATTAGCTCACTGCACTCAATCAAGAGCGTTGTGGTCAACCTAGTTGCCAAGTCAAAACGAACTCAGGTAGCTCACATCGTTGAGCAAGTGGTGTCTTCGGTTGGTAGATACGTGATGGGTCAGGTGAGCGTTGCCTCGATAAACGCCTCAATAGTTTTCATTACCCTGCTTATTGCCGGAGTGGAATATGCGGTTGTTTTGGCTTTTATTGACTTCCTGCTGGTCCTAGTTCCTGTAGTTGGTTCGGTCTCAGGAGCAGCAATAGTTGTCCTGATTACCGCCGCAACCATGCCGCCAGAAACCACTATCGCTGTGGCAATAGTGGTGATCCTCTACACCCAGCTGGAGGCCTACCTTGTTGCGCCAAGAATCATGAAGCGTGCTGTCAATGTTCCAGCGGCACTGGTTATGGTCTCAGCTCTAGCCGGTGGTGCACTGCTTGGTATTTTAGGAGCGCTTCTAGCCATCCCTGTGGCCGCCACCTTGTTATTGATTCTTAGAGAGGTTTGGGTTCCAGCCCAAAATAAGCGTTAGTAAAAATCAGGCAGAGGTGACTTTGCCGGGTTCACAACTTTGACGATCTCATCCAAAACTCGCTTTGTCGCGTTTTCACCAACCCAAAGATGTTTTGCAGAGTCAACATTGATAAGTTCGATATGGTTCACAACGCTGAATCTTTCAGCAGCCTCAACCGGCTTCAAATAATCATCGTGTTCTGGAATTAGCGCCACCAATCGCTTTGTGGTTTCATTCCAACGCATCAACTCAGCTTCGGATGTTCGATGCAGTGGTGGTGACAAAAGTATTGCGCCTAAAACATTAAGTTCTGGCCCATACTTTAGTGCCAGCTCAGTCCCAAATGACCAGCCAACCAGATAGACATTCGGCAGGTTTCTTGAATGTGTGAACTCCACTGCCGCCTTCACATCAAAGCGTTCAGCAACCCCATTATCAAAGCTTCCCTCGCTTTTGCCGTGTGGCGACTCAGTGCCCCGAGTATTAAATCTAAGCACTGCAAGATCGGCGAGGGCGGGAAGGCGATTGGCTGCCTTTCGATAGATATGTGAATCCATAAAGCCACCTGCGGTCGGCAGTGGGTGCAGCATTACTAGGGTCGCCGCCGGTTGATTAGTTTCGGGTAAGGCCAACTCGGCAACAAGTTTTAGATTGTCATCGGTGGTTAGGCTAACAAGTTCACGCCTTGACGGTAATTCCACCGAGGACTTTATTTCGATTTGACTCAAAATAGCCTGCCCTGGAACTTTGCCCAACAGTTGGTGTGAAAGTGTCTGCGCTTATCTGTTCCCCCGTCAGTCTCCCAAGCAACGATGTGTGAGATCCCTGGCCCAAAGCTTTGATTACAGAAGGGACATATCCAGCGCTTAGTTTGTTCAGCGGTTCGACCGGAAGTGGTCTGCACTGTGAATTCAATACCGTTTTTGATTTCTGTTCGGGCAATCCCTGAGCGAACATGCTCTAGATCGCTCGGTTCATCCTCACTAGAGCGCTTTGCTTTCTTGGGTCGATTATTTCTAGGCATTTTTAGTACCAGTTGAACTTATTCGAGTGAGCCATGGCTCCACACGGTGCCCCGTAGCGGTTCTTGATATAGCTGATACCCCAGCGAACTTGGGTTTCTGGGTTGGTTTGCCAGTCCGAACCCATCTCCGCCATCTTGGCACCGGGTAGCGACTGTGGAATACCGTATGCGCCAGAAGACTTGTTGTAGGCGTTCCACCTCCAGTTGGACTCTCTCTCCCAGAGTGCCACCAGACATGAATACTGATCTCTACCCCAGCCGTTATCGACAACCAGTTTGTAGGCAAAGCCCTTAATTGTCCCGGTTGCTGGGGTGGCTGCGGTAGCCACATAAATAGCAGCTGCCTCGTCCCCAGTAACAACTTCCCAGCCACCTCGAGAAAAACTAATCTTCTGCTGAGATGCAAAACCATAGGTTTGTGATTCAGCAGAATTATCAAATTCAAAGGCATAGGCGCTAGATAAGGCTCCACCGTAAGGATCAACTGCGGTGACCAAGACATAGGATCCGGCAAAGACGAAGGCTATTGCGCTAAAGGCTAGATTACGGATTCGCTTCCCAAGCTCGAGGGATTTCAACTTTTCCGAAAATTGTGTTCCAAAAAGTCGATTAAATATACGCTGGCGCAAAGTAGGGCGAACCATTTCATATCTGCCCATGCTTCACCGCCTCCGTCTCAAAAGACAAGTTTAGCCGATAGCGGTTATTTTACCCCGCTGGAATACGGCGGTCAGGGCAGGTCTTGAGAACATTGGCCATGGCATCATGCTCAGCCCTAGTTACCCAGAGTTTGTATTTATACTTGACGGCAATTTGCCTAGCCACATAAGGGCACCAGAAGGCTCTTCTGGGTGGCAGCCAACTCGCCGCATCACTGTCGCTTTTCTGGCCATTGGTTGGCCCATCCACTGCAATTAGGTTCAACGGGTCGTTATAGAAGTTATAGCGCTGGGTGGAGGTTAGTTTCTGTGCACCTTTTTGCCAGGCATCGCTAACGGCAACCACGTGATCAATTTGAACAGCATTTGATGTTCCAACGCCGCGCACAAAATTGATCACCTTCCCGGTGTAAGGGTCGGTTAGTGTTCCAGTTGCCACTGTGCAATCAGGCGATGATCGCCAGGTTATGTTCTTCAAGTCTCTGGCCAAAATGTAGTTTCTGGTGTCACAACTTCCGATGGAACCCCAGCCATCGCTGAATAGGTCTCGGTCATAGCCGGTCTTCGGGGCCCTGCCCTTGATGGCTAGTTTTGCCAGAATAGTTGTTGCTTTTGGTTGAGCTGCCTGAACATCGCTTGCAGCTAGACCAAACAGTAGTCCAACTGCGATGAAACTAGCGAGAAGTTTGGCCGATGATACCTTCACGTTGGATGAGCTCGACAATTTTGTCAATGAAAGCGTCCACCTGGTGTTCGGCATACCCACCTCGTTTCGTCTTGAACACACTAAGCCTTACATCCTTTGCTGTCAGTTGACTAGTGCCAGCTAAGTGTGTTGCAAGTTGAGAACAAAGCCTATCTACCTGTTTACAGTTATAACCCTGATTTGGCCAACGACGTCTGGAAAACTTCTTTTTTGCTTTTCGATTGACCCTAGAGCTAAGCAGTTCTCGAAGCTCTGTCGAATCCGCAACAAACTGGCCGTAACCAAAACGTGCCAACTGACGCTCGAGTTCTCGCTGGGCAAATATGTCTTCTAGCTTTTCCATGGCTGAATCAACTGCCGAAATTGAATAACCGTGTTTTTCAAGATCGAATCGAGTCTCCCGAACAGCTTTTACCGTGAATATTTCAACAGTTGCGTCAAGATACTGTCTTCTAGCCTGCTCCATGAACGAGTTCACCTGATTGACGTTATAGCCCACCCGCTCCGCTCTAGCAAAAAGCTCATTAGCCATTAGAAGAACCTCGTAACAAAAACCATCATCAGGTAACCGGTTAAACACGCTGGCAACATGGAGTCCAAGCGGTCCATCATCCCACCATGTCCAGGAATCAAACTTGACATGTCCTTAACTCCAAGATCACGCTTGATTAGCGATTCAGCAAAATCACCAAGAACCGCGGATAGTAAAACCACTGCTGCAATCACGAAAGCAAACCACCAGGGTAATTGCAAAAGCCAGCTGGTTTGCACCAAGGTGCTGGCTATGGCAAACAGCACCGAGACGAAGAAACCCTCCCAGGTTTTCTTTGGACTAACTTTAGGTAGCATCGGCGTCTTACCTATTTTTCGACCAAATAGATAAGCGCTGCTATCGATCAGGATTACTGTGGTTACCACGGTGATTACCCAGTACTTGCCCTCGACAAAGCCATCGTGTGCTGGCTCAGCCAACAACAGAGCTGCAAAGCTCATGGTCAGTGGAATGTAAATCACAACAAAAGCCGAAGCTGAGAAGTCTCGAATGATTTCGGCAAAGCTTCGTTCAAGTGATGCTCGTTGAACCAGCAACTCGACTCCACGCCAAAGCATCAGTAAACCAACCAAGGCTAAAACCGAAAGCCATTGTGCCCGTTCACCACCGAAGTAGGTGATAGGCATCACCAGTGCCGAGCCGACTGCGACCGGAAGGCGAGGAACCTGCCAGTTTTTCTGCCTCAGCGCCGAACACAATTCCCATGCTCCGGCCGCGGAAACTACCGCGATTAATAAAATAAATAACTCTTTGACGATAAGAACCGAAAACAGGAAGGCTCCGGCAAGCAGTAACCCATAGATAACTGCCTGGGATACCGATCTACCTTTGCTTTCTGTCTCAGACAAGGCTAAACCTCAAGCAGTTCGGTTTCTTTGCGCTTTAGTGCCTCATCGATGTGATCGACATGTGTCTTGGTAACAGCCTCGAGCTCCTTCTCAGCTCTTGCTAAATCATCATCGCCAGCCAAGCCATCCTTTTTAAGTGCATCTAGCTCGTCCTTGGCCTTGCGTCTAATGTTTCTGACCGAGACTCGGTGATCTTCAGCCTTGTTTCTAACAATCTTGACGTAATCCTTGCGACGCTCCTCGGTTAGCTCTGGAAGGGAAACCCTGATTAGGTTGCCGTCGTTGGTTGGGTTTGCACCTAGATTTGGCATGTCCCTGATTGCTTTCTCGATAGCAGCAAGAGCACCCTTGTCGTAAGGGGTAACCACTATTGTTCTAGCTTCTGGATTTGCAATTGAACCTAGGGAAGATAGCGCAGTTGGGGTGCCGTAGTAATCCACCATGAGTTTCTGGAACAGCGCGGGGTTAGCTCTGCCGCTTCTAATAGTTGCAAAGTCCTCTTTCGCAGATTCAACCGCCTTGTTCATCTTGTCGGTTGCGGTAGCAAGTATTTCCTGAATCATGGTTCTCCTTTTGAAACTTAGGTTAGGCCCTAACCGTGGTACCGATCTTCTTACCCAGTAGTGCCTTGGTGATGTTGCCTTCCGGTTGCATTCCAAAGACCACCATTGGAATGTTATTGTCCATGCAAAGACTGAAAGCTGTTGAATCAACAACCTTTAGCTTTTTCACCAAAGCTTCCTGGTAGGTCAGTTCGTCAAGCTTTTTGGCCTTTGGATCTTTTTTCGGATCTGCCGAGTAGACACCATCGACTCCATTTTTAGCAACCAAGATTTCCTTGGCATGAATCTCTAGGGCACGTTGAGCAGCCACCGTGTCGGTTGAGAAATACGGTAGACCAGCACCGGCACCGAAAATAACCACTCGACCTTTTTCCATGTGTCTTATTGCTCTTAGTGGGATATAAGGTTCAGTGACCTGAGCCATTGAAATCGCTGACTGAACTCTGGTATCGCAACCTGCCTGCTCTAGAAAATCCTGCAGTGCTAGTGCGTTCATTACGGTACCCAACATACCCATGTAGTCGGCACGAGCCCGATCCATGCCGCGCTGCGATAACTCAGCTCCGCGGAAGAAGTTTCCACCACCTACCACGATGGCGATTTGAACCTTTTTTGCAGCCTCCGCTATTTCCCTAGCGATTCCAGAAACGATATCCGGGTTTACCCCAAGTGTTCCCCCACCAAAAGCTTCACCAGATAATTTCAGTAAGACACGACGTTGAGTTGATGGCATGGCTATCCCTCTCAAAAACCTTTTCTCATCTAGTTTAGGCTCTGGCCTAGGCAAAAGGCCCGGTCATCAGACCGAGCCTTTAGCAATTTTGGAACTATTTAAGCGCCGACGCGGAATCTAGCGAAAGCCGAAATTGTAATTCCGTGCTGTTCTAGAACCTTACCTACGCTGACCTTGTTGTCCTTAGCGAAGTCCTGCTCAAGTAGGCAGTTCTCCTTGAAGAACCCCTTCACACGGCCTTCGACGATCTTTTCCAAAGCAGCTTCAGGCTTACCCTCGTTGCGGGCAGTTTCGGCGGCGATTCTGCGCTCTGTTTCAACAATGTCAGCGGGGACATCTGCAGAGGTTAGATAAGTTGGGCTGAATGCGGCGATGTGAACTGCAACATCGTGCGCGGTCTCAACATCGCTACCCTTGAAAGCAACCAAGACGCCAACCTGAGGAGGCAGGTCCTTAGAGGTGCGGTGCAGGTAAGCATCGATGTTCTCATCAGCAACAACGGCAATGCGACGAAGTTCAACTTTCTCACCCATGATTGCGGCTTCGTCAGTGATTGCCTCGGCAACGGTCTTGCCAGCTACTGGAGCTGCTAGTGCGGCATCCAAGCTCTCTGCTCCGGCGGCGGCAATTGCATCGGCAATCTGATCGCCTAGAGCTACGAACTTGTCAGCCTTGGCAACGAAGTCGGTCTCACAAGCCAACTCGACAAGGTAACCCTTGCCAGCGTTGACACGTGCGATAACGATTCCGTTTGAAGTGGTGCGACCTTCACGCTTGGTAACGCCCTTTAGACCCTTGAGTCTTAGAACTTCCATAGCCTTGTCTAGATCACCATTGGCTTCATCTAGGGCTGCCTTGCAGTCCATCATGCCAGCGCCGGAACGCTCGCGAAGAGTCTTCACATCTGCTGCGGTGTAGTTAGCCATTACTCTGCTTCCTTTGCGGTCTCTTCTTTAACTTCTTCAGCAACAGCCTCAACAGCTGGTTGTGCCTCGGCCTGAGCCTTAGCTGAATCTAGAAGCTCCTGCTCCCAGTCAGCAAGCGGCTGAACTTCTTCAGGCTTGGAGTGCTTCTTCTTTAGACCTTCAGCAACTGCGTCAGCAATTACTCGGGTTAGTAGGTGAACTGAACGAATAGCATCGTCGTTACCTGGAATACCGATAGTGACCTCATCTGGATCACAGTTGGTGTCAAGAATTCCAATAACAGGAATACCAAGCTTCTTTGCCTCAGTGATGGCTAGGTGCTCCTTGATTGTGTCGACAACCCAGATCGCTGATGGAGTCTTGGTTACGTTACGAACACCACCTAGGGTCTTTTCTAGCTTGCTCTTCTCACGAGAAAGAATAAGTAGTTCCTTCTTTGTGTAGCCAGACTTCTTGGTGTCCTGGAAGTCCATGGTCTCAAGTTCCTTTAGTCGAGCTAGACGCTTAGAAACGGTTGAGAAGTTGGTTAGTAGTCCACCCAACCAACGCTCGTTGATGTACGGCATACCAACACGCTGTGCTTCAGTAGCGATAGCTTCCTGCGCCTGCTTCTTGGTTCCAACAAACAAGATTGATCCACCGTTTGCAACGATGTCTCTTACGAATTCGTAAGCCTTGTCGATGTGGGTTAGTGACTTCTGTAAGTCAATGATGTAAATACCTGAACGATCGGTCAGGATGTATCTCTTCATCTTTGGGTTCCAGCGACGTGTCTGGTGCCCGAAGTGAACACCGCTGTCGAGCAGCTGGCGCACTGTTACTACTGCCATGGCAGTATCTCCTTTTTGACGCAAGCTAATGCGTCGGTCAGTTAATGGCTAGGAACGGTTGTTCAAAGCCCCTGGTGTCGCAACCAATAAACCCAACGAATTGGGACCGACTATCGATTGTTGTTCGACACGCGAAGTCGATAAGCACGCGAAAACCTAGGGTTCAAATCAAAGGATTTCTTGCGGACTTACCGCTTCCACAACTATACCAGCGAGCTAACCGGCTTTCCACCCCCAGAAAACAAGGCAAGCGAAACCTTAAAAACCCAGAAGAATCTATGCATGAAGGTCCTTTTTGCCACCCTAGCCTTGGTTTCAAGCCAAATCCCCGCTCCCGGCCATAACTGGCTTTATCCAGTCCCAGACGGCTTTGTGATCAATCAGTATTACGCTCCAGCAGGAAAATACGCTTCCGGTCATCGGGGCATCGATATTTATGCCGCTTTGAATCAGACAATCACCGCACCAAAAAGTGGGCAGATTAGTTTCGTCGGTCAGGTTGGTTTTCGGAATGTGGTTACGATCGCTATCCCCACAGGAACCATCACCCTAGAGCCGGTTTGTTCGGACCAAGTTTCAGGAAGCCCGATAGACAAAGGTGCTACCATTGGCACACTCTGCCAACCCGAAGAAAACTACAGCTGGCATTGCGCTAGCACCTGTTTGCACCTCGGATTCAAAACCGAGAACGGTTACCTAAGTCCCGAGTTGTTCCTCGATGGTCTTAGTCCATCTCGGCTATTGCCCTAGGCCCTGGGGTGAGCGTTTTTATAACCTTCACGCAGGCGTTCAACCGAGACATGAGTGTAAATCTGTGTGGTGCCCAAACTTGCATGACCGAGTAGTTCCTGCACGGCACGAAGATCTGCTCCGCCGTCTAAAAGATGCGTAGCAGCCGTGTGACGAAGCGTATGTGGGCCGGCAGCTCCAGTTGGTGTGTCCGCCAAAAGTTCAGCAACTAATTGATAAACCGCCCTAACCCCCAAACGCTTGCCTTTGGAATTCAACAGCAATGCGCTTTGGCCTGGTTCAGGTAGGAATTTCTCGCGCACGGCTAAATACTCCTGCAGAGCGTCTCTGGCTGGTAAACCAAATGGAACGACTCTCTCCTTGGAACCCTTACCGATGACTCGAATAACATTCCTACCAAGATCAATCGATAAGACATCTAAACCGCAAATTTCACTAACTCTAATCCCAGTTGCATATAGCAGCTCGAAAATGAATCGGTTTCTTACCATGACCGGTTCACCAGTTTCAGCAAGAGTTTTTAGGTGATCAAAAATTTCATTCAGTGAATCTTTAGCAACTACTTTAGGTAAGTGCCGCTTTGCTTTTGGGGATTTCAAGCGTTGACCGGGATCTGCCTCTAGTAGCCCTTCACTATGGCACCAGGCGGTAAAAGATCTTATCGAAGCACTCTTTCTAGCTAAAGTGCTATTTGCTGCTTCTCGCTGGCTTACCTGCCAGAGCCATTCCCGAAGTAGACCGAGGTCAAGATCCTTGAACTCTGATAACTTGCCATCTAGGAACCCAGCTAGATCTAACACATCACTGAGATAGCTCTTGACTGTATTCGGGGAATAACCGCGCAACGTGGCTAGCTGATCGGCAAACCGATTTGCCAAACTAACCACTTCTGCATGCATATCTCAAAGCGTAATCAGTGTTTGCGCCAGCCAAGGGATATTTTGCTGACCAGGTTTGCCTTAGCCAATAGATGAAGGGTTTGAGTTGTCTCCCGAAGGGTAAGACCTGTTGCTGCTGCCACTTTCTCCTCTGAAAGCACATGACCATAGAGAGCATCAAGCACCCTGATCTGCTTGTTGTCTCGAATTGGTCCGACATCATCTAGATCAACTCTCTGTCCCATCAGTTCACTTAGGTGCGCTGGAGTGGCTATAAGTTCTGCCCTGCCTTCCCTAATTAGGCGATGACAACCAGCCGACCGCACGGAGTCAACCGGACCAGGCATTGCACCAACCGGTCTTCCCAAATCATTTGCATGGAAAGCTGTGTTGATTGAGCCAGAGCGAAACCCAGCTTCAACCACTAGCGTCGCATGGCCGAGTGCGGCAATCAATCTATTGCGTTGCAGGAATCTCCACCTTGATGGACTTACCCCCGGTGCACACTCAGAAATAAGTGCACCAGATTCCTTTATCTTCTGAAACAAGCCGATGTTCTCTCTTGGATAAAGCCTGTCCAATCCCCCAGCCATAACGGCAACCGTAGTTCCAGAGTTATCTATCGCACTACTACTTGCGGCAGCATCTATGCCAAGCGCACCGCCAGATACTATCGACCAGCCTTGCGAAACAGAGAATCTGACTAGCTCTCTGGTTAGCTCCAAGCCATACTCGCTTGCCAAACGAGCCCCAATTACAGAAAGTGCAGTCATCGAAATCGATTCTGGTTTTCCAATCACCCAAATAGCAGCTGGCGCATGATCACCTAAATCATCCAAGTAAATTGGCCAGCGAGGATCTTCTGGGGTAACTAATTGACCATGAAGTTTATAAATGGCCTCTAGAGCTCTAGCCGGCTCAACTGTTTTGATTCGCCTTCGCCAACACTCCAGCGAATCGTCTAGATGCTGGATAAATTCATCGGAACAGAAAGAATCTTCTGGGATTTTTGCTAGCAGTTCTCTTGGCTGAATACTCGAATTGACATATTCCAACGATTGGCTAATACCAAAGGTTCGCCTGAGCAGTCCACCAACTGAATCCCCAGGTTCGGTGATTTGCGACCAAATAGCGTAACTTTCCAACATCTAGAAAGTATGGTGCAAATAAATGCAGGATTAGCGACTAGTTAGTCGCTGTTCAAAACTTACTGGTTGTCCCCAACGGTAAGTTCTTTTGGTAAGTCAAAGGCCTTACCGGTAAGTTCTTCGATGTTTACATCCTTGAAAGTCAGCACTCTAACATTCTTAACAAATCGGTCGGTTCGGTATATGTCCCAAACCCAAACATCGGTCATCTCAAGTTCAAAGTAGAAATCGGTTTCAGTGTCAATTCTTTTGAACTCAACTTCGTTTGCCAAATAAAGTCGGCGCTCAGTTTCAATTACAAAGCGGAAGGTATCAACAACACTGCGATACTCGCGAAACAGAGCAAGCTCAGCTTCTCTGTCGTAGTCTTCAAATTCGTTCTCGTCCATGTGAAGGTAATTCTACCCCTGAAGAATCTTGCCAAGCCAACTGAGGCGATGGATCTGAGTCGGGCCAAGTTCAATAAGCGCTCTGCGGTGCTGCGCTGAGGCATATCCCTTGTTTTTGTCTAATCCATAGCCAGGGTATGACTTGGCTAGCTTGAGCATCAGGTCATCGCGGGTAACTTTAGCTAGCACGGAGGCCGCTGACACCGACACACAATCACGGTCAGCCTGAACTTTGGTAACCACTGGAAAACCAAAGGATTTTGTTCCCAGGTAATCGATGTTGCCATCGAGAATTAGTTGAACTGGAGCGGCAGTCACAGCTCGCACCAACTCTGGCTGGTCCAGTAATCCCTGAATGGCACGACTACCTGCTAATCCAAGTGCCCTGATGATGCCCTGTTCCTCTATTTCAGCAACACTGGCTAAACCAACCGAATACCCTGCAACAAAGTCAATCAGTTTGGGAAACAGCTCGTTTCGGGCTTTTTCGGAGAGCAATTTGCTATCGCGTAAACCTTCTGGCCAACTCACACTCTGCTCAAGATCAATCAGTGCCGCGCCTACTGCAACTTCACCGGCGATGCAGCCTCGGCCAACCTCATCCATACCGATGATGTAGCGAACGCCGCGCTTAGCAAACGTCGCTTCAAAGTCAAGGCTTGGCAGCTGGGACGTTTTTGAAGACATCGGAGTAGTTATCTAACCATTTGATGTGGTTGAACGGCCAGGAGATTACGAAAGCTCGACCAACAATATACTGTTTGGCAACAAATCCCTTACCCGGTGTATTCGGGTGATAACGCGAGTCTTCAGAGTTACCTCGGTTATCTCCTAACACCCATATTGAATCCTTCGGCACGACAACATCGAATTCGGTGTCAGAAGGGTTAGAACCTTGGGCAACATATGGTTCAATAATTGGCTCACCGTTAATGGTGATTCGATTGTTGGCATCACAGCAAACAACGTGATCGCCACCAACTCCGATAACTCGCTTGACCAGGTGCTGGTCATTATCCGGAGTCATTAGACCGGCCACCGATAAAAGCCAGTCACCGATTTGGGCTAGCGGGTGTTTTGGTTCTTCAGGTTCGATGTAACCTAGCCAGTCGCCTGGATCTTTGAATACAACAACATCCCCGCGCTGAATCGGCATCACATTTGGTACCAACTGGTTCACGATAATTCGATCGTTGATCTGCAAGGTGTCAAACATCGAACCGGAAGGGATATAGAAAGATCTAAATAAGAAGGCCTTCACTGCCGAAGAAATTATCAAGGCCCAAAAGATTATGGTCAAGGTGTCGATTAATAGCGCTAAAAGAGAGTTCTTCTTTTTTAGAGCGCGGATTTTCAGCCTTGTTTCTTTGAAAGGTCCTTTAGGCTCGCGCTCGACCTTTTCTTTTTTTGCCATAATCTAAGGCTAAACCGTAAAGCTAGAAAACTAGCTAGCTAGTTAGTCTTGAGCCTGGTTGTCGCGCTTCTCGCGAATCTTCGCCTTCTTACCGCGTAGATCACGAAGGTAGTAAAGCTTGGCGCGACGAACGGCACCCTTAGATACCAATTCGATCTTGTCGATAACTGGAGAGTGGATTGGGAAAGTTCTCTCGACACCGACCTGGAAGGAAACCTTACGAACGGTGAAGGTCTCACGAACACCGGCACCTGATCTGCGGATTACGACACCCTGGAAAACCTGGATACGGCTACGGTTACCTTCGATGATGTTTACGTGAACCTTTACTGTGTCACCAACACGAAATTCTGGGACATCGGTTTTTAGACTTGCTTTATCGACTGAATCTAGAGTCTGCATTTTGTTTCTTTCTGTCTTGCACGCAGGTCAATAACGGGTATTTGGGTTTTTCTTATTTTGCCTTTGCTCCCCTGCGGCAGAGCTTGTTTTTTAGGCAACCTGTTCATTTTGCCATAGAACAGGTGGCAAAAGCAAAGTTAATCCAAAAGGTCTGGACGGACCTGCTTAGTTCGCTCTAGCGCTTGTTCTCTGCGCCATTTGGCTATTTCGGCATGATTACCGGATCTAAGTACCTCTGGGACTTCAAACCCCCGCCAGGTAGCCGGTTTGGTATAGCTTGGATACTCCAATAAACCATCGCTGTGTGATTCCTCAACTAGGCTCTCTGCATTGCCCACCACACCTGGGATTAGTCTCGCTATTGCCTCAACCATGGCCAAGGCGGCAACTTCGCCACCGTTTAAGACATAGTCGCCGAGGCTAACTACTCGAAGTTTCGAATGCTGACTAGCCCAATCAAAAACTCGGTGATCGATTCCCTCGTATCTGCCGCAGGCAAAAACCAGGTGATCTTCTTCGGCTAATTCTTTGGCCATAGCTTGATTAAATAGTTCTCCAGCCGGAGAAGGAATTATCAGGACTGTTGAACCATCGGGGTTTAGCACCTGATCTAAAGCCTCACCCCAAGGTTCTGGCTTCATCAGCATTCCTGCTCCACCACCGTAGGGGGAATCGTCAACGGTGCGGTGTTTATCATGGGTAAAGTCACGAAGATCAATCGCTTTGAATTCAATGACTTTATTTTCTTGAGCCTTACCAATCAGTGAAATGTCGAGGACATTAAAAAACTCAGGAAAAATGGTGATTGCATCAATGCGCATTAGTCCTCCCCAATTTCCTCAAACAAACCAAGCGGTGGAGTGATGGTCACCTTGCCTTGACTGATATCTACCTCTGGAACCAGTTGCTTCACGAACGGAACCATAACCTCGGTTTGGTTATAGTCAACGACTAACAGGTCCTGGGCTGGAAGGTGCTCGACTCGGGCTACCGTACCGATTTGTTTTCCATCCCGAAACACCTTTAGGCCAACTAGCTGCTGGTCATACCAAGCATCTGGCTCGGTGGGTGTCTGATCAAGATCCTGCTGAACAATCAGGATTGCCTTGACTAGGGTCTCTGCCTGAGTTCTGTCTTCAATGCCGTCAAGAAAAATTACTGGCTGATTGTTATACCAGCGCAATTCTTTTACACTTACGGTCTTACCAAACCAAGGTGATTCCTCAGGGACCTGAAGGCTGAAAACCGCGCCTGGGACGAAACGTTCGTTGGGTGAATCGGTGTAGAGCTCTAGTTTGATAGCGCCTTTAAGGCCGTGGGCCTTTAGTAACCGACCGACCCGAAGACTAGTTTGATTAGAAATCGCCGTCTACTACGTCTACGCGCACCTTCTTGCCATCGGCAAGAGCATTGATTACGGTGCG